>NZ_JAAMPA010000001.1:1243971-1554964 GCF_011758655.1 Modestobacter marinus | reverse complement strand
CAGCACGACCAGCCCGGACGGGACGACGCGGCGCTACGCCGTGCAGGGCGCGCTGTTCTTCGCCTCCAGCAACGACCTGTACCAGCAGTTCGACTACGCCGACGACCCCCAGCACGTCGTCATCGACCTCTCCGGGGCCCAGGTCTGGGACGCCTCCACCGTCGCGACCCTGGACGCGATCACCCACAAGTACGAGACGCGCGGCAAGGACGTGCAGATCGTCGGGCTGAGCGAGCACTCGGCCGACCGGTTCGCGCGGCACACCGGCCAGCTCGCCGGGGGGCACTGAGGTGGCCGGTCGCGGCGAGCTGATGCAGATCGGCCAGGTGGCCGAGCGGATCGGGTTGAGCCTGCGCACCATCCGGTTCTACGAGGAGAACGGGCTGGTCGTCCCCACGAGCCGGACCGAGGGGGGTTTCCGGCTCTACAGCGAGGCCGACGTCGCCCGCTTCGAGGTGATCAAGCGGATGAAGCCGCTGGGCTTCTCGCTGGAGGAGATGCAGGAGCTGCTCACCCTGCTGCAGGACCTGGAGCAGGCCTCCGGCGACCGCGAGCAGCTGCTGGCCCGGCTGCGGGAGTTCCACGAGGCGGCCGTGGCCCGGGTCGCCGCACTGCGCGACCAGCTGGCCGTCGCGGAGGGGTTCGCCGGCACCCTGGCCGGGCACCTGGAGGCACACCGCTAGGACGGCGCAGGTCGGCGGGACCCGGTTTTGCATGGTCATACAGTGCGATGCATACTTGTGTCCATGTCCAAGGTGCTCACCTCCCTGCCCGTCGGCGAGCGCGTCGGCATCGCCTTCTCCGGAGGGCTCGACACCTCGGTGGCGGTCGCCTGGATGCGCGACAAGGGCGCGGTGCCCTGCACCTACACCGCCGACATCGGCCAGGCCGACGAGCCCGACATCGGTTCGGTGCCCGGCCGCGCCAGTGCCTACGGGGCCGAGCTGGCCCGGCTGGTCGACTGCCGGGCCGCCCTGGTCGAGGAGGGGCTCGCCGCCCTGACCTGCGGCGCCTTCCACATCCGCTCCGGCGGCCGCAGCTACTTCAACACCACCCCGCTGGGCCGGGCGGTCACCGGCACCCTGCTCGTGCGGGCGATGCTGGCCGACGGCGTCCAGATCTGGGGCGACGGCTCGACCTACAAGGGCAACGACATCGAGCGGTTCTACCGCTACGGCCTGCTGGCCAACCCCGGGCTGCGGATCTACAAGCCGTGGCTGGACGCCGACTTCGTCACCGAGCTCGGCGGCCGCAAGGAGATGTCGGAGTGGCTGGTCGCCCACGGCCTGCCCTACCGGGACAGCGCGGAGAAGGCCTACTCCACCGACGCCAACATCTGGGGCGCGACGCACGAGGCCAAGACCCTCGAGCACCTCGACACCGGCATCGAGACCGTCGAGCCGATCATGGGCGTGAAGTTCTGGGACCCGGCGGTCGAGATCGCCCCCGAGGACGTCACGATCGGCTTCGAGTACGGCCGGCCGGTGACGATCAACGGCAAGGAGTTCGCCACCCCGGTCGACCTGGTCCTGGAGGCGAACGCGATCGGCGGGCGGCACGGCCTGGGCATGTCCGACCAGATCGAGAACCGGATCATCGAGGCCAAGAGCCGGGGCATCTACGAGGCACCGGGGATGGCCCTGCTGCACGCGGCCTACGAGCGGCTGGTCAACGCCATCCACAACGAGGACACCCTGGCCACGTACCACAGCGAGGGCCGCCGGCTGGGCCGGCTGATGTACGAGGGTCGGTGGCTGGACCCGCAGGCGATGATGCTGCGCGAGTCGCTGCAGCGCTGGGTCGGCATGGCCGTCAGCGGCGAGGTCACGCTGCGGCTGCGGCGCGGCGAGGACTACTCGGTGCTGGACACCTCCGGCCCGGCGTTCAGCTACCACCCGGACAAGCTGTCCATGGAGCGCACGCAGGACTCCGCCTTCGGGCCGGTCGACCGGATCGGCCAGCTGACCATGCGGAACCTGGACATCGCCGACTCGCGGTCCAAGCTGGAGCAGTACGCCCGGATGGGCATGGTCGGCGGCGCCACCCCGACGTCCATCGGTGCGGCCCAGGCCGCGTCGACCGGGCTGATCGACGCGACCCAGCAGGGCGGCGCCGAGGCGATCGCCTCGCGCGGCCAGGTCTCCGAGCACGACGAGCTGCTGGACCGCGCCGCGATGGAGGCCGGCACCGACTGACCGCCGCGCCGCTGCCGTTCGGGGAACCGGACGTCAGGAGCAGCGGTGCCCGAGACCGAGTCCACCGAGGGCGAGCACGTGGAACGCCACCGCGACGGGTCGGTGCGCGCCCGCGGGCCGGTCGTCGACGGCCGGCCGCACGGGTACTGGGAGTGGTTCCGCACCGACGGGACGCTGCTGCGCTCCGGGCACTTCGCCGCGGGCGAGAACGTCGGCGAGTGGACGACGTACGACCGGTCCGGCGCCCCGTACAAGGTGACCGACCGGGGCTGAGTCACCGACGGGGCTGGGCGGGACGGCGTCAGCGGCGCCGACCGCCCCGCCGTGCCGGGCGGGGCGCCGACCACTCGACCACCCAGGTCTCCCCCACCGGCAGGGCCGCCCACCGACGCCCGGTGGCCGCGAGCTCGGTCGCGGCGGCCGCCAGCTCGGCCCGCGGCAGGCCCTGGGCCGCCAGCTCGGTGGCCAGCACCTCCTCGCCGCGGGACGACCGGCCGACCAGGCCGGCCAGCGCCTCGGCGCGCTGGACCTGCACCGCCCGGTCGCGTTTCAGCTGCGCGGAGCGGTCGGCGGCGTGCGGTGGCTGGCGGCCGGAGACGTGTCGCATGCTGAGCCAGACCACGCCGTCGGCGACGCAGCCCCAGATCCCGTCCCGGACCTGCAGCTGGGTCTCGACGACTGCGTGCACCAGGTCGTGGGGCAGGTCCGCGCCACCCCCGGCCCCACGCATGGCGAAGACCACGCCGTCGTCCCGTTCGACCAGGGTCTCCACCGGCCGCCGGTCGGCCATCCGGGTGAACGTCAGTCGCACCCTCCCAGGCTGACCCGGTGGTCAACCGGATTCGGCCGGCACAGCAGCGCCGCTGCCCTGAGCTGGGAGGATGAGCGCGTGACGCCCCGACGCTGCCCCTGCGGCACCGGCCTGCCCTACGACGGGTGCTGCGGCCGGCTGCACGACGGGACGGCGACCGCGGCCACCGCCGAGCAGCTGATGCGCTCCCGGTACAGCGCCTACGCCGTCGGGGACGCCGGGTACCTGCTGCGCACCTGGCACTCCACCACCCGCCCCCGCACCCTCGACCTCGAGCCCGCGGTGCGCTGGACCGGGCTGGAGGTCCTCGCGACC
Source organism: Modestobacter marinus (assembly GCF_011758655.1). Classification (NCBI taxonomy): domain Bacteria; kingdom Bacillati; phylum Actinomycetota; class Actinomycetes; order Geodermatophilales; family Geodermatophilaceae; genus Modestobacter; species Modestobacter marinus. The sequence goes on along the minus strand of NZ_JAAMPA010000001.1, from coordinate 1,551,643 downwards.
AGCGGCGGCACCCTGCTGGCACCGGAGGGCACGGTGGAGTTCCGGGCCCACCACCGCGCCGGCGGCGTCCGCGGGGCCCAGCACGAGCGCAGCCGGTTCACCCGCGAGGACGGCCAGTGGCGGTACGTCGACGGGGTCTCCCTGGACTGAGCGCGGATGCTCCACGTGGAACATCCGCCCCGATCGGCGTCCCGGCGGCGGGCACTGCTTGGGTGGGGGCCCAGCGACCTGCCCACCCCCAGCCCCGGGAGGCCCCGATGCCGCACCTGCTGCACCTCGACTCGTCCGCCGATCCGCGCAGGTCCGCCTCCCGCGAGGTGACCGCCGCCTTCGTCCGGGGCTGGCAGGACCGGGGCCCGGACTTCACCGTCACCTCCCGCGACCTGCAGGTCGAGCCGCCGCCGCACCTGCCCGACGCCGCCCTGCACTGGGCCCCCCGGCTGCGCAGGCCCGAGGAAGTCGTCGACCCGGCCGCCGAGGCGCAGCAGCACGTCTACCTCGACGAGCTGCTGGCCGCCGACGTCCTGCTGGTCGGCGCGCCGATGTACAACTGGTCGCTGCCCTCGACGCTCAGGGCCTGGCTGGACCACGTCCACGTGCTGGGCACCACCGTGCCGTTCGGCGACTTCGAGGCCCGGCCGCTGGCCGGGCGGAACGCCGTCGTCGTCTCCAGCCGGGGGGCCAGCTACGACGCCGGCGGGGAGCAGGCCAGCTGGGACCACACGGTGCCACCGCTGGAGCTGGTGCTCGGCCGGTCCTTCGGCATGACCGTCTCGGTCATCACGCTGCAGCTGACCCTGGCCGACCGGGTGCCGGCGATGGCCGACCTGCGCGACCGCGCCGCCGCCGAGGCCGACGCCGCCCGCAGCTTCGCCGAGGAGCTCGCCGAGCGCATCACCCCCTGACCGGTCACCCGATCGGCGGACACCCGGGGCGGGATTCGCCCGACCGCCGGGGACACGCCAGTCCACGGCAACCCGGTGGACACCTCGGCCGCTGAGCCTGGGAGCGTCCGGGCCCCGCCCAGAGGCCTCCCGACACCCGAGGTGTCGCCGTGACCGCAGCCGTGACCACAGCGCCGAGCCCCGTCCCGCAGGTCCCCCGCCGCAGCTACACGACCGCCCTGGCCACCCACCCCGACGAGGTCGCCGACGCGCAACGGCTCCGCTGGACCGTCTTCGCCCAGGAGCGCGGCGCCCTGCTCGCCCCGCCGGCCGCCGGCCCCGGGCGGGACGCCGACGAGTGGGACGCGCTCTGCGACCACCTGCTGGTGCGCGACCAGGCGACCGGCGAGGTCGTCGGCACCTACCGGCTGCTGCCGCCCGAGCGGGCCGCCGCCGCCGGCCGCAGCTACGGGGACGGCGAGTTCGACCTCTCCCGCCACGCGGCCCTGCGCCCCGGGCTGGTCGAGGCCGGCCGTGGCTGCGTGCACCCCGACCACCGCACCGGCACCGTGATCACCGCGCTGTGGGCCGGCGTCCTCCGCTACGTCCTCGAGCGCGGCGCCACCCACCTCGCCGGCTGCGCCTCGGTCCCGCTGACCGACGGCGGCGCCACCGTCGCCGGGGTCTGGGCGGCGGTGCGCACCCACCACCTTGCCCCGGCGCCTCTCCGGGTGGTGCCGCACCTGCCCTTCGACGTCGAGGCGCCGCCACAGCCGGAACGCCTGGTGATGCCCCCACTGCTCCGGGGCTACCTGAAGCTGGGCGCCCGGGTGTGCGGCCGGCCGGCGTACGACCCGGCGTTCGGGACCGCCGACCTGTACGTGCTCCTGGCCGTCGCCGACATCCCCGACCGGGTGCGCGGCCGGCTGCTCGGCGGCGACCGATGAGCTGGCTGCCGGCCTCCGCCTGCACCACCGCCTGCACCGCCGACCCCGCGCCGACCGTGGACGCCGCGACGCGACGGCGCCGCTGGCTCCGCCTGACCGCCGCACTGGCCGGCACCGGGGTCGCCGCGCTGCGGGCGCCCGTCACCGGCGCCCGGGGCCGCCGGCGGCTGGTCGTGTGCGCCGCGGCCAGGGTGCTCACCGCCGCCGGTGTGCGGGTCGAGGTCACCGCCCCGGCCGTGGCCTGGCCGCGCGCGGGTGCCGGCCGCGGCCCCGGACCCCTCGTGGTCAGCAACCACGTCTCCTGGGTCGACGACCTGGCGATGCTCACCGTGGTGCCGGGTGTACCCGTGGCGAAGCGCGAGGTGGGCGACTGGCCGGTCCTCGGGGGCCTGGCCCGCCGCGCCGGCGTGGTCCTGCTCGACCGGGCGCGGATCCGGACCCTCCCGGGCTCGGTCGCCCAGGCCGCGGACCTGCTCCGGTCCGGCACGGCGGTGACCGTCCACCCCGAGGGGACGACGGCGTGCGGCGTCGAGCTCGGCCGCTTCCGCCCGGCCTTCTTCCAGGCCGCGGTGGACGCCGCGGCCCCGGTCTGCCCGGTCGCCGTCCGGTACCGGGTGCACGGTGGCGCGTCCACCGCGGTCGCCGGCTTCCTGGCCGACGAGTCGCTGTGGCGCAGCATCGCCCGGGTGGTGCGCGTCCGCGGCCTGGTGGTGGAGGTGCACCTGCTGCCGGCGCTCGACCCGGCCGGCGCCGACCGCCGGGAGCTGGCCGCGCTCGCCGAGTACGCCGTCGCCGCGGTCACCGAGGCCCGGTCACCGGTCGTCGCGGCCCACCCGCGCCGGCCGCGGGTGCCGGCCCGCCGGATGCCGGTCCGCCGGCCCACCGTCATCCCGACCCACCCGGGTTCCGCGCGTGCTGCGTGAGGGCCTCGACGCGGCACCGGCGGACGTCGTCGTCGCCGGGCACCTGGGCACCGCCCGGCCGGCTCCGGCCGCGGCCGCACCGCCGTCCGGCGGGGTGGGCATGCGGGTCGCCGTGGTCGCCGAGACGTTCCTGCCCGCGGTCAACGGGGTGGTCAACTCCGTGCTGCGGCTGGTCGACCACCTCGCCGTCCGTGGCCACGACCCGGTGGTGGTCGCCCCGTCCGGCGCGGGCTACGAGTCCCGCTGCGGCGCCTGGGTGGACGTCGCGACCGTGCCGTCGATGCGCCTGCCCGGCTACCGGCAGCTCTCCGTGGCCCGCCCCGCCGGCGACCTGACCCGGGTGCTCGGCCGGCTCGCCCCCGACGTCGTCCACCTCGCCTCCCCCGCCGTCCTCGGCCTGGCAGCGGCCCGAGCGGCCCGCACGCTCGGGGTGCCGTCGATCGCCGTCTTCCAGACCGACCTGGCCGCCTACGCCGAGCACTACCGGCTGCCCGGCGGACCCGCCGCGGCCTGGCGGTACCTGCGTGCGGTGCACGAGACCGCGGCCCTCACCCTGGCCCCCTCGACGACGACGCAGGCGATGCTGGCCCGGCACGGGATCGGCCCGGTCACGCTGTGGCCGCGGGGCGTCGACCTCGACCAGTTCGCCCCGGAGCACCGCGACCCCGCCCTCCACCACCGGCTCGCCCCGGGCGGGGAGCTGCTGGTGGGCGTGGTCGCCCGGCTGGCGGTGGAGAAGCGACTGGCGCTGCTGGCCCCGCTCAGCGAGCTGCCCGGGGTGCGGCTGGTCGTCGTCGGCGACGGCCCCCAGCGGCGGCAGCTGGCCCGCCGGATGCCGCGCGCCCACTTCCTCGGCCAGCTCGGCGGGGCCGAGCTGGGCGCCGTCGTCGCCTCGCTGGACCTCTTCGTGCACCCCGGCGCCGACGAGACCTTCTGCCAGGCCGTGCAGGAGGCGCTGGCCGCGGGCGTGCCGGCGGTCGTCGCTGCCTCGGGTGGCCCGCTGGACCTCGTCCGGCACGGGCAGAACGGCTGGCTCTGGGCCGGGGACGACCCGCATCTGCTGGCCGCGATGGTCGCCGGGCTGCGCGACGACCCGGTCGCGCTCGGCACCGCCGCCGACCGGGCCCGGCCGTCGGTGGAGGAGCGGACCTGGGGCCGGATCGGTGACGAGCTCATCGGCCACCTCCAGCGGCTGCGCGCACACCGCAGCGCACCCTGAGCACCGCGCGCTGGGCAGGACGCCGTGCCGCCGGGCAGGATCGGGGCGAGCACCTGCACCTCGCACCTCGCACCTGCACCTGCACCCGGAGACCGGAGACGACGTGACCCAGCAGATGCGTGACCGTGCCCCGGAGGGCACGCCGTCACCCGTCCTCGACCTGTCCCGGTGGCGGCTCAACGCCCTGCCGGACACGCACTCCGACGAGGACTGGGACGACGACCGCGAGCTCTTCGACCCCGAGGGCAACCGGGTCGACACCTGGCGCGAGGGCTACCCGTACAGCGAGCGCCTGGAGCGGCGGGAGTACGAGATCGTCAAGCGGCAGCTGCAGATCGAGCTGCTCAAGCTGCAGGGCTGGGTGAAGGACACCGGGCAGAAGATGGTCCTGGTGTTCGAGGGCCGGGACGCCGCCGGCAAGGGCGGCACGATCAAGCGGTTCACCGAGCACCTCAACCCGCGCGGGTCGACGGTGATCGCCCTGGACAAGCCGTCGGAGCGCGAGAAGACGCAGTGGTACTTCCAGCGGTACGTGCAGCACCTGCCGGCCGCCGGCGAGATCGTCATGTTCGACCGCTCCTGGTACAACCGCGCCGGCGTCGAGCGGGTGATGGGCTACTGCACCGCCGAGGAGTACCTGCGCTTCATGCGCCAGGCCCCGGAGTTCGAGCAGATGCTCGTCGAGAGCGGCATCCACCTGGTCAAGTTCTGGTTCTCGGTGACCCGGGGCGAGCAGCGCAGCCGGTTCATCGTGCGGCAGATCGACCCGGTGCGGCAGTGGAAGCTCTCCCCCACCGACCTGGCCTCGCTGGACAAGTGGGAGGCCTACACCGAGGCCAAGGAGGCCATGTTCCTGCACACCGACACCGGCCACGCCCCGTGGACGGTGATCAAGAGCAACGACAAGAAGCGCGCCCGGCTGGAGGCGATGCGTCACGTGCTGGCCCGCTTCGACTACTCCCGCAAGGACCCTGCCGCCGTCGGCACACCCGACCCGCTCATCGTGGGCTCCGCGGCCGAGGTGCTCGAGGAGGAGGCCGGCGCGCCGGTCATGCCCCGCCCCGGGGAGCCCCTGCCGCCCCAGCACGACTGACCGCGGAGCCGGCCCGGGTCCCCGGGAGCCGGTCACCCGGACCCGGACAGCACAGCGCCCGCCCCGGCGGACCGGGGCGGGCGCTGTGCGGAACGGGGTTGCTCAGCGACGGTTGGTGTCGGTGATCCCGTCGGTGTCGACCTGCTCCTTGCGGACGGTCTCGCTCACCTGCTGCTGCTCGGTGACGGTCTCGGTGTCCAGGCGCACGCGCTCGACCGGGACGGCCTCCTTCTCCACGACGGGACGCTCGGCGTGCAGCGTCACCTCGTGCTCCTCCTCGGAGATGGCCGGCCCGTCCAGGGCGTTGCCGCGGTTGGCGTCGGTGATCGGCTCGCGCTCGATCCGGACCTCCTCGTGGGACACGGGGACGGTCTCGGTGACGTTCTCGGTCACGACGTACTTGCGCAGCCGTGCGCGGCCGGTCTCGACGTTCTGGGTGCCGACGTTGACGCGCTCCTCGGAGAGGGTCATGGCGTCGTCGGTCGTCGGACCGGAGGTGTCGTGACCCACGGTGCCGTGCCGGTTGGTGTCCGTCGTCGTGGTGTCGGCCGTGGTGGTGGTCTCGGCCGTCGTCGTCGTCTCGGCGACCGGCGCCGCGACGGCGTTCTCGGTCATGTTGTAGTGCCGGTACAGCTCGGTCTCCTCGGCCGGGGAGAGGTGGCCGTCGGAGTCGATGCGCGGGGCGTCCTTCACCGCGCTCTTGGTCACGGGGACACGCAGGCCGTCGCCGGTCAGGTCCGCGTCCCGGATCGGGACGAACGACTCCTTGGTGCCGAACATGCCGGTCTTGACGGTGACCCACTCAGGGGCGCCCGACTGGTCGTCGAGGAACACCTCGGAGGCCGTACCGATCTTGTTGCCGTCGGCGTCGATGACGTCTGCGCCGATGACGCGGTCGAGGGTCTCGGTGCCGATCATGTGTTCCGCTCCTCTGCTCGGGGGTCGTGCTGTCTCGCTCTCTGCACTGCCCGGCAGGGCCCGGTGCAAAACGGCGATCACGGGATCGATCCGGCGTTGTGGTAGTGCGTGTCGCCAGGCCGGGACCGGCGCCGACCCGCGTCCTCGCAGGTCGGTGCGGGGTCCGGGGGGCCTGCGCACCACCGTCCCGACACGCCGTGGACCTGCGGGAACCTGTCGCGCCGGGCGTGTCGGACCCCTCTCGGGTGGCGACCGCGCCGAGCATGGACGGGTGCCTCCTCGTTCGCCCTACGACAACCTGGTCCACCCACGCACCCAGAAGAAGCCCTCACCGCAGGTCGAGGCGCTCAAGGACGTCGTCGTCGAGGACCCCTCCAGCGGGTTCGTCGGTGCCGTCGTGCGGTGCGAGAAGGACGTCGTCCACCTCGAGGACCGGTTCGGGAAGGTGCGGGCCTACCCCCTGGGGCCGGGCTTCTGGGTCGACGGCCGGCCGGTGGTGCTGGTGCGGCCGAAGCAGAACGCGCCCTCGGGCCCGCAGCGCAGCGCCTCCGGCTCGACCTACGTCGTCGGCGCCCGTGCGCGCGTCGCCCGCGAGGGGCGCATCTACGTGGAGGGCAAGCACGACGCCGAGCTGGTGGAGAAGGTCTGGGGGCACGACCTGCGGATCGAGGGCGTCGTCGTCGAGCCGCTGCACGGCGTCGACGACCTGCCGGGGATCGTCAAGGACTTCCGTCCGTCGTCGGGACGGCGCCTGGGCGTGCTGGTCGACCACCTGGTGACCGGTTCCAAGGAGTCCCGGATCGCCGCCCAGATCACCGGTGACCACGCCCTGGTCGTCGGGCACCCCTTCATCGACATCTGGCAGGCGGTCAAGCCCTCCGTCGTCGGGATCCAGGCCTGGCCGACGGTGCCCAAGGGGGAGGACTGGAAGACCGGCGTCTGCCGGCGGCTGGGCTGGGAGGACGACACCGGTTACGTCTGGGCGCAGCGCATCCTGGCCCGGGTGAAGGTGTGGACCGACCTGGAACCGACCCTGATCGGCCGGGTCGAGGAGCTCATCGACTTCGTCACCACCGACTGACCCGCCGTCCCGACCGGGCCAGCACTGTGCAGCCAGTGCCCGACCCGGTCGCGGAACGGCAGCTGGGCGCACAGTGCCCGGGCGCGGCCCCGGCGATGGGTGCTTGCGCCACGGCCCTCGGCGGGTCATTGTGTCAATCACTTGATCCAATGACTCATGGGGGACGTCGTGGCACTGGTGCCGCTGCTCGCCGTGCTGGTGCTGGCCGGCGCCGTCGCCCTCGTCGTGGGCGTCGTCCGCCGGTCGCCGCCCAGCCGGGAGGCCTCGGTCGTGGCCGCCCGCCGGCACGCCCGGCTGGCCTCCGTGGCGGCGATGGGGCTCGGGGCTGCCGCCGCCCTGGCCACCGCGGCCCGCGAGGTGGGCAACTCCGGCCCCGGCGGCCTGGGGGTCACGGCGCTGCTGGTGCCGATCGTCTTCGGGGTGGTGCACACCGCCGTCCTCACTGCCGGGGAGCTCACCTGGCCGCGCCCACGGGGCGAGGTCCGCCGGGCCCGGCTGGTGCGCCGCGGCCCGCTCGATGCCACCCCGGGCTGGCTGGTCCGGACGGCGACGGTCGCGACCGTGCTCGCCGTCGGCGTCCTCGGCATCGGCACCCTGCTGGCCGACGAGACCGGCCGGGGCATCACCCGCGTCTCGACGGCCGGCGGCGACCTGTCCTGGTCGGCGGCCGGCCCGTTCCCCGGCCCGTTCTACGGCCGGCCGGCAGCGATCGGCCTGGCCGTCCTCGCCGCGGTCACGATCACCGCGCTGTGGGTCGTCGCGAACCGGCCGGCGGTCGCGACCGACGACGACCGGATCGAGACCGCACTCCGCCGCGCGTCGGCGCACCGGGTGCTCCGGGCCGCCGTCGCGGCCACGCTGGAAGTGGCCGGCGGGTTGATGTCGGTCGGCGGGATGGCGATGGCGAACGTCGGCCTCGTCCCGGGGTCCGGCCTGGTCGGCGCCGTCCCGGGGCTGCTGACCATGCTCGCCGGCCTGGTCGTCCTGTGCGTACGGGCACCCGGCGTCCCGGCGGACCAGCCGGCGTCCGTCTGATCCGGTGGCCCTGGACATCGCGGTCGACGTCACCAGCCCGACGCCGCCGTTCGAGCAGATCCGCAGCCAGATCGCCCGGCACGTGGACAGCGGGCTGCTCACCGAGGGGGCCCGGCTGCCCACGATCCGGGCGCTGGCGGCCGACCTGGGCGTGGCCCCGGGCACCGTCGCCCGGGCCTACACCGAGCTGGAGGCCGCGGGACTGGTGGCCAGCCGCCGGCGCACCGGCACCGTGGTCACCGGCGGTCGCGCAGCGCGAGAGCCCGCGGAGACGAGGGTCCAGGAGGCCGCCGGGCACCTCGCCCGAGAGGCGCGGGAGGCCGGCATGGAGACCGAGACCGTCCTGGCCATCGTCCGGTCCGCGCTGGGCACTGTGCGCTGAGGGCAGGTCCCACCAGCGGAACGGGCCTCCGCCGCACAGTGCCCGGGGGACGACTCCTCGGGACGACTCATTGGGACGACGACGCCCCGAGTCATTGGGACGACGACGCCCCGAGACGACGACGGCCGCCGTCCCCGGTGGGGACGGCGGCCGGCGTGGCCCTGCTGGACGTCAGCTGGGGATGTAGTTGAACTCGTCGGGGTTCGGGCCGTTGCGGCCGTCCTCGCGGTCCAGGCCGTCGATCTCACGCATGTCGTCGTCGCTGAGCGCGAAGTCGAACAGGTCGAAGTTCTGCTCGACCCGGGCGCGGGTGACCGACTTCGGGAAGATGATGTCCCCGCGCTGGACAGCCCAGCGGAGCGCAGCCTGGGCCGGGCTCTTGCCGTGCCGCTCGCCGACCCGGATCAGAGTCGGGTCGTCCAGCACCTTGCCCTGCGCGATCGGCGCCCAGGCCTCGGTGAAGATCTCGTGGTCGGCGTTGAACGCCCGCAGGTCGTTCTGCGCGAAGTAGGGGTGCACCTCGATCTGGTTCACCACCGGGCGCACCTCCGTCTCGGCGAACAGCCGGCGCAGGTGGTGGGCGTTGAAGTTCGAGACACCGATGGCCTTGACCCGGCCGGAGCGGTAGATCTCCTCCATCGCCTTCCAGGTCTCGACGTAGTCGACGTCGATGCCCGGCAGCGGCCAGTGCACGAGGAAGAGGTCGAGGTAATCGAACTTCAGCGCGTCCATCGTGCCGTCGAAGGCGCGCAGGGCGTCCTCGCGGGCGTGGAAGCCGTTGTTCAGCTTGGAGGTCACGAAGACCTCCTCGCGCGGCACGCCGGACTGGCGCACGGCCTCGCCGACCTCGGCCTCGTTGCCGTACATCTCGGCGGTGTCGATGTGCCGGTAGCCGACCTCGAGGGCCGTGCGGGTGGCCTCGACGGTGTCCTCGGGCTTGATCTGGAAGACGCCGAAGCCCAGCTGCGGGATCTGCACGCCGTTGTTCAGGGTGATCGTGGGCACGGTGGCCATGGGGGTCCTCCAAGCGTCGGACGGTGTGGGTGGCGGCGCGCGACCTCATGGGGCGCGACCGGCCTCGTCCGTCCTTACCCGTGCTCACGGTCGCTACCCGCGACAGATCTCACCGATGAGCCGGGAATGCGGCTCACACCACGGTGCGGGCGGCCCACAGGTCGGGGAAGACCACCCGGGCGGCGCTGCGCTCCAGCCAGGCGAGCCCGGCCGAGCCGCCGCTGCCGGGCTTGGCGCCCATCGCGCGGCGGACGGCGGTGACGTGCCGCTGCCGCCACGTGGTGAACACCTCGGCGACGTCGGTGAGCGCCTCGCCCAGGGTGAACAGCTCGTTGCCCGGCCGCGGGTCGGTGTAGACCTCGGCCCACAGCGCCGTCACGGCCGGGTCGGGCTCGTGGGTCACCGTGCGGTCCCGCTCCAGGACGGCGGCCGGCACCGGCAGCCCGCGGCGGGCCAGGTACGCCAGGACGTCGTCCTCCAGGGACGGCGCGGCCAGCGCGCGCTGCAGGTCGGCGTGCACCACCGGCAGCCCGCGGTGCGGCCGGACGACGGACTCCGCCTTGAGCCCGAGCAGGAACTCCACGTGCCGGTACTCGTAGGACTGGAAGCCCGACGCCTCCCCCAGCTGGTCGCGGAACCGGTTGAACTCCGCCGGGGTGAGCCACAGCAGCGAGCCCCAGCTGGCGTCCAGCGAGCGCAGGTGGTGCACCGACCGGCGGATCGAGCCGATCGCGCCGTCCAGGTCGTCGGCGCGCAGCTGCCGCTGGGCCAGCTCCCACTCCCGGCGCAGCAGCGTGAACCACAGCTCCATCACCTGGGTGACCACGAGGAACGCGGGCTCGGCCGGGTGGTCGGTGACCGGGCGCACCAGCGCCTGCAGCTGCCGGACGCCGACGTACTGCTCGTACGGGGTCGCCTCGGCGAACTCCACGGTGGGCAGGCCGGCGTTGCCGGCGGCCCGGGCCGCGCGGGTCTCGGCGTCCAGCGGCGAGGGCGCGGCGGCCCGGGGATCGGCGGGGAGCCCGGCCCGGGCGGCCGGGAGGCGGCGGGTGGTCACCGCCGCATGCTGCCCCATCCCAGGGCCACAGCGGCCCGGACCCGCCCCGGGGCGGGTCCGGGCCGGGGGGATCAGCCGTTGTAGGGCGGCAACACGTCCAGCACCCAGGTCACGCCGAAGCGGTCGGTCACCATGCCGTACAGCGGCGCCCAGCCCGCCGGCGCGAGCTCCGCCCGCACCGTGCCGCCGACGACCAGCGCCTGCCAGCAGCGGGTGAGCTCCTCGGGATCGGTCCCGCGCACCGACACGTAGACCGCGTCGGTGCCGGCGTCGTGCGCCCGCGCCGGCGGCACGTCGAAGGCCATGACCGCGAAGCCGTTCGGCGCCTGCACGCCGCCCCACTTGAGCTGATCGGGCACCGCGCCGTCGGCGGTGTCCCGCTCGTCCCCACCCTGGGCGAAGGTGAAGGCCATGACCTCGCCGCCGAACACGGACGCGTAGAAGTCCAGGGCCTCCCGGGCCTGGCCGCGGAAGTTCAGGTGCGTGGTGGTCGTGATGCTCACGTCGTGCTCCTCGATGTGCTGCGCTGCCCGGACGGCGGCGACGCGGAGCACTCTCGCGGGCCGTGAGGACAGGTTCTGTCCTCTACTTCCGGCAGCGTGCTCACCGTGATCGAGAAGAACGGCACGTCGTCCCGGCTGCTGACCCTGCTGTCCCTGCTGCAGGCCCGGCGGGACTGGCCGGGCGCTGCCCTGGCCGACCGGCTGGGCGTCACGTCGCGGACCGTGCGCCGGGACGTCGACCGGCTCCGCGAGCTCGGCTACCCGGTGCGGGCGGTCAAGGGGCCCGACGGGGGCTACCGGCTCGACGCCGGTGCCCAGCTGCCTCCGCTGCTGTTCGACGACGACCAGGCCGTCGCCCTCGCCGTGGCCCTGCAGCTCGCGGCGGCCAGCGGCGTCGACGTCGGCGAGGCCGCGGCGCGGGCGCTGACCACCGTCCGCCAGGTGTTGCCCGCCCGGCTGCGGCACCGCGTCGACGCCGTCCGGGTGACCCCGGTCCGCACCGGGCCCACCACGGACGTCGACCCCGCCGTCCTCGTCGCGCTGACCGCGGCCATCCGGGCCCGGGAGGTCCTGCGCTTCGATCACACGCCGGCGTCCGGCGCCGCGCCCGAGCCGTTCGTCCCACCCCGGCGGGTCGAGCCGCACCACCTAGTCACCCGGGGTGGGCGGTGGTACCTGGTCGGCTGGGACCTCGACCGCGGCGACTGGCGCACGTTCCGCGCCGACCGGATCACCCCGCGCACCCCGACCGGGCCCCGCTTCACCCTGCGGGAGGTGCCGGGCGGCGACCCCGCCGCCTTCCTCTCCGCCACAGCCCGGGGCTCGACCGACGGCACGGGCCGCTGGCCGTGCACCGGAGTCGTCGAGCTGGGGCTGCCCGCCGCCCGGGTCGCCCCGTTCGCGCACGACGGGGTGGTGGAGGACCTCGGCCCGCAGCGCTGCCGGCTGACCCTCGGCTCGTGGTCCTGGGTCGGCATCGCCGCGGCCGTGGCCCGCTACGACACCGAGGTGCTCGCCGTCGGCCCGCCCGCCCTCGCCGAGGCGTTCGGCACGCTGGCCGGCCGGTTCGCCGCAGCCGCCCGGACCGCGCCCCCGACCTGACCGGACGAGGGGTCAGCTCAGCTGGGCGGCCACCATCGGCTCCAGCGTGAGCTCCGGGCTGCGCTGCTGCAGCGAGCGCAGGTCCCACTTGTCCATGAACAGCGCCAGCAGCTCGCCGTCCTCGCGCTCGAACACCTCGACACCGCGGGCGGCGGCCACAGCGGGGGCGGAGGCGGCGTCGGTGCGGACGGCGACCTGGTAGGGCAGGTGGTCCAGCTCGACCGGTGCGCCGAACTCCTGGGCCATCCGGTGCGCGGCCACCTCGAACTGCATGGGGCCGACGACGGCGAGCACGGGTGCCTGGTCGCCGCGGCGGTCCGAGCGCAGCACCTGGGCCACGCCCTCGGAGCCGAGCTGGCCGACGCCGCGGCGGAACTGCTTGAACTTGGCGGTGTCCTTGCCGCGCATCACCGCGAAGTGCTCGGGCGCGAAGGTGGTCAGCGGCGGGAAGGTGACCTTGGTGCCGGCGTAGAGGGTGTCGCCGACGTGCAGGGCGTTGGCGTTGACCAGGCCGACGACGTCGCCGGGGTACGCGGTGTCGACGCTCTCCCGTTCCCGGCCGAACACGTGCTGGGCGTACTTGGTGGCGAACGGCCGGCCGGTGGTCGCGTGGGTGACGACCATGCCGCGCTCGAACACCCCGGAGGCGATCCGGATGTAGGCCAGCCGGTCGCGGTGGGCGGCGTCCATGCCGGACTGCACCTTGAACACGAACGCGCTGAACGACGCCTCGACCGGCCGCAGGTCACCCTCGGCGTCCGGCCGCGGGGCGGGCGCCGGGGCCAGGTCGACCAGGACGTCCAGCAGCGCGCCGACGCCGAAGTTGGAGACCGCGGAGGCGAAGATGACCGGCGTCGTCTCGCCGTCCAGGAACCGCTGCTGGTCGTGGTCGGCCTCGGTGGCGTCCAGGAGCTCGTTCTCCTCGACCGCGCGGGTCCAGTCGATGCCCTCGCGGGCCTCGGCGGCCTCGGGGGTGAGTGTCTCCTCGGGGGCGATGGTGGCGCCGCCGGCGGTGCGGGTGAACCGGCGGTAGGTGCCGTCGCGGCGGTCCAGCACGCCGCGGAAGTCCCCGGAGATGCCCACCGGCCAGGTCAGCGGGGTGGGGGTCAGCCCGGTGCGCTCGGCGACCTCGTCCATCAGCTCCAGGGCGTCCTTGCCCGGCCGGTCCCACTTGTTGACCACGGTGATCACCGGGATGCCGCGGTGCCGGCAGACGGCGAACAGCTTCATCGTCTGGGCCTCCAGGCCCTTGGCGGCGTCGATGAGCATCACCGCGGCGTCCACGGCGGTGAGCACCCGGTAGGTGTCCTCGGAGAAGTCCGCGTGCCCGGGGGTGTCCAGCAGGTTGACCACCGCATCCCGGTACTCGAACTGCAGGGCCGCGGAGGTGATGGAGATGCCGCGGGCCTTCTCCATGTCCATCCAGTCCGACACCGTGCCCCGCCGCCCGGCCTTGCCGTGCACCGCACCGGCCTGCCCGATCACCCGCGCGTGCAGCGCCAGGGCCTCGGTCAACGTCGACTTCCCCGCGTCGGGGTGGCTGATCACCGCGAACGTCCGCCGCCGGGCGGCCTGGGCCAGCACCTCGGTGGTGCTGGCGTCGGGACGGAGCTCCGTGCTCGGGACGGTGCTCATCGTGGTGCCGGGTCTCCTCGGGTGGCGCGGACGGTCCCCCCAATGTACGGCCGCGGCCCGGGGCCGCGCCCCGGGCCGGTCAGTGCGCGGCGGGGGCGACCTCGGCGACCTGGCCGGTCGGCCGGCGGAGCACCGCCCAGGCGGCCACCCCGAGCAGTCCGGTGAGCGCCGCCCCCAGCGCCGGGACGGCGAAGGCCGATTCCGCGCCCCACCGGTCGACCGCCGTCCCGGCCAGCGCCGAGCCCGCGGTGACCCCGACGGTGAGGCCGGTCGACGTCCAGGTCAGGCTCTCGGTGAGCGAGGCTCGCGGCACCCGGGACTCCACCAGCGACATCCCGGCGACCAGCACCGGCGCGATCGTCAGGCCGGCCAGGAAGGCCAGCCCGATGAGCAGCCGCAGCGAGCTGACCAGGTAGAGCGTCTGCGCGGCGACGGCGAACAGCAGCGCGCAGCCGAGGAACCGGGTGACCAGCGTGCCGGGCAGCCGGACGACGCCGTAGGCGAGGCCGGCGACCAGGCTGCCCGCGGCGTAGGCCGACAGCGCCAGCCCGGCGACGGCCGGCCGGCCCTCCGCGTCGGCGAAGCCCACCACGACGACGTCCATCGCCCCGAAGACCAGGCCCATGGCCAGGTAGGTGACCGCGACGGCGACCAGCCCCGCGGTGAGCACCCGGATCCGCACGTGCGGCTGCCCGGCCACCCGGGGGGTGACCGGCGGCGCGGTCGTCTCCAGCCGGGACATCACCAGGCCGCCGACGACCCCGACCAGCAGCCCGGTCAGGAACCCGGCGGGCGGGGAGACCAGCGCGGCCAGGAAGGTCACCAGTGGCGGCGCGGTGACGAAGACGACCTCGTCGGCGACCGACTCGAAGGCGAAGGCGGTCTGCCGCTGGGCCGGGTCCTCCAGCGCGTGCGCCCAGCGGCTGCGGACCACCGAGCCGATGCTGGTGCCGCTCGCCCCGGACAGCACGGCCAGCGCGAACCACGTCCAGACCGGGGCACCGGACACCACCACCGCGACGAACGACAGCCCCAGCACGAGGTAGGCCAGCGCCGTCCAGCGCAGCACCGGGCTCTGCCCGTACCGGTCCATCACCCGGGCCCACTGCGGGCTGGCGACGGCGAAAGCGAGCGACAGGGTGCCGGCGATGGCCCCCGCGAGGGCGTAGCTGCCCGACTCGGCCTGGACGAGGAGCACCGACCCCAGGCCCACGGTGGCCATCGGGACCCGGGCGAACCAGCCGGCGAGGGAGAAGGCCCGGGCACCGGGGACGGTGAACAGCCGGGCGTAGGGGGTGAAGACGGCGTGGGCTGGCACAGCTTCTTCTCGCGCTTCCTGGCCACAGGCGAGTGCGGGGATGCCCGCCGGACCCTCGGGTGGCCCCGCGAACGTAGCAGCCGGCCACCCGGCCCGACGGCGTGCGCCGCGACCGCGCCCACCCGCCGATCCGGCACTACATTCGGGCCGTGACGTCTCCCAGCCCCCTCCCCGACCCGCGGGTGCGCCCGACGGTGACCCCGGGCAGCGGCGGGCTCGTCGACCGGCACGGGCGCACCGCGACCGACCTGCGGGTCTCGCTGACCGACCGGTGCAACCTGCGCTGCACCTACTGCATGCCGCCCGAGGGCCTCCAGTGGCTGCCCAAGGTCGAGCAGCTCACCGACGACGAGGTCGTCCGGCTGGTGCGGATCGGCGTCGAGCACCTGGGCATCCGGGAGGTGCGCTTCACCGGCGGCGAGCCGCTGCTGCGCCCCGGGCTGCCCGGCATCGTCGCGGCGACGACGGCGCTGCGCCCCCGCCCGGAGGTCAGCCTGACCACCAACGCGATCGGGCTGTCCCGGATGGCGCCGGCCCTGGCCGCCGCCGGCCTGGACCGGATCAACGTCAGCCTGGACACCCTGGACCGCGAGCGGTTCAAGCAGATCACCCACCGGGACCGGCTGCCCGACGTCCTCGCCGGCATGGCGGCGGCCCGGGACGCCGGCCTCACGCCGGTGAAGGTCAACGCCGTCCTGATGCGCGGCATCAACGAGGACGACGCCGTCCCGCTGCTTGAGTACTGCCTGGAGCACGGCTACGAGCTGCGCTTCATCGAGCAGATGCCGCTGGACGCCCACCACGCCTGGACCCGCGGGGAGATGGTGACCGCCGAGGACATCCTGGCCCGGCTCACCGCCACGCACACGCTGACGCCGGACGTCGAGGAGCGCGGCGCCGCCCCGGCCGAGCGCTGGCTGGTCGACGACACCGGGCTGACCGTCGGCGTCATCGCCTCGGTGACCCGGTCGTTCTGCGGCGCCTGCGACCGGACCCGGCTCACCGCCGACGGGCAGATCCGCAACTGCCTGTTCGCCCGCGAGGAGTCCGACCTCCGCACCGCGCTGCGCAGCGGCGCCGACGACGCCGAGCTCGCCGACCGCTGGCGGATCGCGACGCTGTCCAAGCTGCCCGGGCACGGCATCGACGACCCGAGCTTCCTGCAGCCGTCCCGCCCGATGTCCGCGATCGGGGGCTGACCGTGCCGGTCACCGTGCGCTACTTCGCCGGCGCCCGCGCCGTGGTCGGCGTGGACACCGAGACCCGGGAGGCCGGCACCCTCGCCGAGCTCGTCGGCCAGCTCGCCGACGACCACGGCGAGCGGCTGGAGCGGGTGCTGACCGCCTGTTCCTTCCTGGTCGACGGAACCACCACCCGGGATCGCGCGTTGGTGCTGGCGCCCGGCTCGGTGGTGGACGTGCTGCCCCCGTTCGCCGGAGGCTGACCCAGGCGTGTCAGCCGACCAGACAGCACGGCGGATGAGGAGGCCCTGATGAGCGTGTTCGACAAGGCCAAGGCGAAGGCCGAGGAGCTGCTGGGCCGCGCCGAGCAGGTCTACGGCGAGTCCCACGGCGACGCCGCGGCCACCATCGACGGTGAGGCCCGCCGGCTGGACGCCGAGGCCGAGGAGGAGCGGGCCGCGCGGGACGAGGCCCGGCGGCACGGCCGGGACGACGACGGACTGGCCGGCGCCGGCGCGCACTGACGCGACCGGCCGCCGGGCCCGGCGCTCAGCCGTGCAGGCGGATGGCGACCAGGGCGACGTCGTCCTCGGGCTGGCCGTGCACGAGCCGGTCGAGCAGCTCGTCGCAGAGCTCGTCCAGTGACCTGCCGGCCAGCTCCGCGGCGGCGCCCCGCAACCGGGCCATCCCCTGGTCCAGGTCGCCGCCGCGGCTCTCGATCAGCCCGTCGGTGAACAGCAGCACCGTCGTCCCGCCGTCGAGGGTGACCACCGACTCCCCGCGGGTGGTCTCGGCGTCCACGCCGAGCAGCAGCTCGCCCCGCCAGTCGGCCAGCGCGGCCAGGGTGCCGTCGGGGTTGATCACCAGCGGTGGCAGGTGCCCGGCGTTGCACCACCGCATGCGGGTCACGCCGCGGGCCATCTCGTCGGGGGTCTGCTCGAAGCGCGCCACCGCCGCCGTGGCGTAGGTGCCGACGTCCAGCTGGGCCATCGACGCGTCCAGGCCGCGCAGCACCTCACCCGGCCCGGCGTCGCTGTAGGTCGCGATGCCCCGCAGCAGCGAGCGCAGCTGCCCCATCGCCGCGGCGGCCGCGGTGTCGTGGCCGACGACGTCGCCGATGACCAGCATGGTGGCCCCGCAGGGCTGGCGGAAGGCGTCGTACCAGTCGCCACCGACCCGGGCCGCCTCGGCGGCCGGGGTGTACCGGACGACGACCTCGGCCCGGTCGTCGGTGAAGGCACCGGTGAGCAGGCTGCGCTGCAGCTCCTCGGCCAGCTGCCGCTGCTGGGAGAACAGCCGCACGTTGTCCAGCGCCAGGCCGGCCCGGTCGGCGACCTCCTGGGCGGTGGCCAGGTCGGAGTCCTCGACGGTGCGCTCGCCGTCGAAGTACAGCGTGAGGGCACCCAGCGTCCGCCCCCGCCCGCGCAGCGGCAGGGTCACCCCGGAGTGCGGCCCGAGCAGCCCCAGCAGGTCCCGGGCCTGACCCTCGGGCATCAGCTCGGCCACGTCGCCGGCGGCGGCGACCACGGTCTCGCCGAGCAGGGCGCGCACCACCGGCGAGGTGACCGGCATCGAGCTCAGCCGGACGGCGGTGTACCGCTCCACCAGGGGACGCCGGGCCGGGTCGACGTGCCACCAGCCGACGTCGCGCGGGCGTCCGTCGTCGTCCAGCACGGTCAGCACGCACCAGTCGCCCAGCACCGGGACGATCAGCCGCGGGATGCGGGTGGCCGCGGAGTCGACGTCCAGGGTGCCGGCCAGCTCCGCGCTCACCCGGGCGAGCATCGCCAGCCGCTCCCGGCTCGCCCGGCGGTCGGTGACGTCGGAGAAGTAGCACAGCAGGCCGCCGTCGGCCGGGATCGCCTGGACCTCGAACCAGCGGTTCAGCGGATGCGGGTAGAAGCTCTCCACGCTGACCGGTTCACCGGTGGCGACCGCCCGCCGGTACGCCCGGCCGAACTCGTTGTCCCGGTTGGCCGGGAAGGCCTCCCAGAAGTCCGCGCCGACCAGGTGCTCACGCGGCACGCCGACGATCGCCACCCCGGCCTGGTTCACGTAGGTGATCCGCCAGTCGGCGTCCAGGGCCATGAAGCCCGAGGGCATCGCCTCGACGACGATCTCGCCCGTCCGCCAGGGCACTCTGGGACCTCCCGGTCAGTCCGCCACCCGCGGTACACCGGAGGAGCACCCGCCCCGTGGTCTGGAGTCGAGTCGGTCAGTTATGCCATGCGCGCGGCCGGGCAGGCAAGGAGCATCGTCACAGGTTGCCCACCCGTCACGGGCAGGCGACCCACTCCTCGTCGCCGTCGGAGAAGACCTGCCGCTTCCAGATCGGCAGCCGGGCCTTCACCTCGTCGACGAGCTCCGCGCAGGCGGCGAACGCCTGACCGCGGTGCGCGGCGCTCACCGCGCAGGCCAGCGCGACGTCGCCGATGCCCAGCAGGCCGATCCGGTGGGAGACGGCGACGGCCTGCACCTCCGGGCGGGCGGCGAACTCGGCGGCGATCTCGGCGATCAGCTCGGGCGCGGTCGGGTGCCCGGTGTACTCGAGCTCGGTGACCGAGCGGCCGCCGTCGTGGTCGCGGACCACACCGACGAAGGAGACCACCGCACCCGCCCGCTTGTCAGCGACGGCCGCCTCGTGCTCGGCGACCGACAGCGGCTCCTCGGTCACCCGGGCCAGGATCGTCTCCACGGCGGCGAAGGTACTCGCGCTCACGCCGTCGGCGGGACGTCCAGGTCCGTGGGGTCGGCCAGGCCGGTGCAGTCCACCTCGACGACCTCGTGCGCGGCCAGGTAGGCGCGGGCGCCCTCGTCGCCGGTCGCCGTCGCGGCCACGCCGGCCCAGTGCTCGCGGCCCAGCAGCACCGGGTGGCCGCGGACGCCGTCGTAGCTCGCGACGGCCAGGGCGTCGGGGGCGGCGTGCTCGGCCAGCCGGGCCAGCGCCGCCGGCGTCATCCCCGGCATGTCCACGAGCTGCACCAGCACGGCGTCGACCCGGCCGGGCCAGCCGCGCAGCCCGTCGAGCCCGGTGCGCAGGCTGGAGGCCATCCCGCTCTCCCAGTCGCGGTTGGCCAGCACGGTGGCGCCGGTCAGGTCGGCGGTGCGCCAGACGTCGACCGCCTGGGCGCCGAGCACGACGAGCACCGGGTCGCAGACGGCGGCCGCCGTCCGGACCGCCCGTTCGACCAGCAGGCTGCCCTCGTACTCGACCAGGGCCTTCGGCATGCCGTACCGGCGGCCGCCGCCGGCGGCGAGCACCAGGCCGGCCACGGGTGCATCCGACGTCATGCCCTCACTCTCTCAGCGGGGGTAGACGGCGACCTCGGAGGCCTTGACCGAGGCCCAGACCTCGGCGCCGGGCGCCAGCCCCAGCTCGGCGAAGGAGGTGGCGGTGACGTCGGCGGTCAGCGCCACCTCCCCGACCAGGTCGCAGCGCACCACCGGGCCGTGCGGGGTCGCCGCGGCCAGGCGGAGCGGCCACACGTTGCGCGGGCTGCCCGCCGGGCGCTGCAGGTACAGCGCCACCGACTCCGGCCGGACGGCGGCGAACACCGGCCCGCGCGCCTCGGCGGCCACCGCGACCGTCCCGCCGCCGTCCAGCTCGACCGTCGTCCCGGCCCCGGTGCCGGCCAGCAGGACCAGCCCCACCAGCCGGGCGACGTAGTCGGTGCGGGGCCGGCGGGCGACCTCGGCCGGGGTGCCGGCCTGGACGACCCGGCCGTCCTCGATGACCACGATCCGGTCGGCCAGCGCCATCGCGTCGACCGGGTCGTGGGTCACCAGCACCGCGCTGCCGGCGTAGTCGCTGAGGTGCCGGTGCAGCTCGGCCCGGACGGCGAGCCGGGTCCGCGCGTCCAGCGCCGACAGCGGCTCGTCCAGCAGCAGGACCCGCGGGTCGCCGACCAGCGCCCGGGCGAGCGCGGCCCGCTGCGCCTGCCCGCCGGAGAGCTGCCCGGGACGCCGCGCCCCCAGGTCCGCCAGCCCCACCCGCTCCAGCCAGGCGGCGGCCGCGGCCCGGGCCGCCGCCTTGCCGACGCCCCGGGTGCGCAGGCCGAACGCCACGTTCTCGGTGACGCTCAGGTGCGGGAACAGCAGGTGGTCCTGGAACACCATGCCCAGCGGACGGCGGTGCGCGGGCAGGTGCACGTCGTCGCCGTCCCAGACGTCGTCGCCGACGCTCACCCGGCCACCGTCGGGGGCCAGCAGCCCGGCCAGCACCCGCAGCACGGTGGACTTCCCGGCGCCGTTGGGCCCGAGCACCGCCAGCACCTCGCCGTCGGCCACGGCCAGCTCGACGTCGACCAGCAACGGTCCCCGCCGGACGACGACGTGGGCGCGCAGGCTCACGAGACCCCCGCCCCGGACCGGCCCAGCCAGCGGTCCCGCAGCAGCAGGAGGGTGGCCAGGGAGACGAACAGCAGCACAAGCGAGAGCACGATCGCGCCCTCCGGGTCCGACTGCAGCGCCAGGTACACCGCCAGGGGCATGGTCTGCGTCGTCCCCGGGAAGTTGCCGGCGAAGGTGATCGTGGCGCCGAATTCGCCCAGCGCCCGGGCCCAGCAGAGCACCGCCCCGGCGGCCACCCCCGGCGCCACCAGCGGCAGGGTGACCCGGCGGAACGTCGTCCACCGGTCGGCCCCCAGCGTGGCCGCGGCGTCCTCGAAGCGGGCGTCGGCCGCCCGCAGCGCGCCCTCGACGCTGATCACCAGGAACGGCATGGCCACGAACGTCTCCGCGATGACGACCGCGGTGGTGGTGAACGGGATCGTGTAGTCGAACTGCTCGTAGAGGACGCGGCCGACGATGCCCTGCCGGCCGAGCACCAGGAACAGCGCGACGCCGCCCACCACCGGCGGCAGCACCAGCGGCACGGTGACCAGCGCCCGGAGCACCGAGCGGCCGGGGAGCGTCGAGCGGGCCAGCACCCACGCGATCGGCACGCCGAGCAACAGCGACACCAGCGTGGCCAGCGTCGCCGAGACCAGCGACAGCCGCAGCGCCTGGCCGACCTGGGGCTGGGTCAGCTGCGACCACAGGTCCGACCACGGCGCCCGGACCAGCAGCCCGACCAGCGGCAGCACCAGGAAGGCGACGCCGATCAGCGCCGGGACCAGCAGTGGTGCGGGCACGCCACCGTCGCGGGGTCGCCGGCGCCGCCTGGGCGGGCGGGGACCCACGTCCCGTGCGGGGGTCGCGGCGCTCAGGGGGAGGGGCTCCGGAACCCGGCGGCGGTGAGGGCCTGCCGGCCCTCGGCGGACCCGAGCAGGTCGAGGAAGGCCTGCGCCGCCGCCGGGTCGCCCGCCCCGGCGAGCTGCACGATCGGGTACTCGTTGACCGCTGCCTCGGCCTGCGGGACCTCGATGCCCTCGACCCCGTCCCCGGCCGCCCGGACGTCGGAGGCGTAGACCAGCGCGGCGTCGACCTCACCGAGCTCGACCTTGGTCAGCGCCGCGCGCACGTCCTCCTCCAGGGTGTCGGGCTGGGCGGTGACGCCGGCGGCCCGGAACACCTCCTCCGCGGCGGCGCCGCAGGGCACGTCGACCGCGCAGACGGCCAGGGTCAGCTCCGGGTCGCCGAAGTCCGACAGCCCGGTGACGCCGCCCGGGTTGCCCGGAGGCACGGCGATCTCCAGCACGTTCTCGGCGAACACGGTCGGGTCGCCGGCGCCCAGCCCGGCCTCGGTGACCACGGCCATCTGGTCCGGGTTGGCGCTGGCGAACACGTCGGCCGGCGCGCCCTGGGTGATCTGGGTGGCCAGCGCGGAGCTGCCGGCGAAGTTGAAGGTGACCGTCAGGCCGGGGTGGTCGGCCCTCAGCCGGTCGCCGAGGTCGGTGAAGACGTCGGTCAGCGAGGCGGCGGCGAAGACGGTGAGCGTGCCGGCCCCCTCGTCGTCCGCCCCGGTCGCCGCCGCGTCCGCGTCGGCCCCGCACCCGGCGAGGGCGACCGCAGCCAGGACTGCGACGACCGGGAAGCGTGCGCGATGGCCACTCACGGCACGTCCACGCTGACCTGGGTGGCCTTCACCGTGGCCACCGCCCGGACGCCGGGCTCCAGGCCCAGCTCGTCGGCGGCCTCGCGGGACATCAGCGAGACCAGCCGGAACGGCCCGGCCTGGATCTCCACCTGCGCCATCACGGTGTCCCGCACCACCCGGGTGACGATGCCGGTCAGCCGGTTGCGCGCCGAGGACGAACGGGTGGCGCCGGGCTGCGGCGTCTCGTGCAGCTCGGCGGCGACCCGGGCCAGCTCCGCTCCGTCGACCTGCGCCGGGCCCCCGTCACGGGTCGCGGACAGCCGGTCGCCGTCGATCCAGCGGCGGACGGTGTCGTCACTGACCCCGAGCAGCGCCGCGGCCTCGGCGATCCGGTACGAGGTGGACACCCGAGCACCGTACGTCCGCAACTGCGGACGGACAACCAACGCCTCCTCCGCATCTGCGGAGGAGTCGAGCAGTCAGGCGGCGACCCGGTGGACCAGTCGCTCGCCACCCGTGCTCGCCGGGCGGACCGCAGGCGCGGGCCGGCGGGAGCTCAGCGACCAGGCCGTGACCCGGACCAGCGCCTCACGGATGATCCGCGAGCTCATCTTGCTGGCGCCGAACTCCCGGTTCACGAACAGGATCGGCACCTCCACCAACCGCAGCCCCCGGCTCCACACCTGGCGGGCCATGTCGATCTGGAAGCAGTAGCCCTGGCTCTGCACGGCGTCGAGGTCCAGCCGCTCCAGCGTGTGCCGGCGGAACGCCCGGAACCCCCCGGTGGCATCACCCACCGGGAGCCGCAGTGCGGCCCGGACGTACCGGTTGGCACCGCGGCTGAGCAGCTCCCGACTGCGCGGCCAGTCGGCGACGGCGCCGCCGGGCACCCAGCGGGAGCCCAGCACGGCGTCCGCCCGGGCGAGCCCGGCCAGCAGCCGCGGCAGGTCCTCGGGGCGGTGCGACCCGTCGGCGTCCATCTGCGCCACCACGTCGAAGCCCTGGGCGAGGGCCCAGCGGAAGCCGGCGATGTAGGCCGGCCCCAGCCCTGCCTTCCCCGGGCGGTGCAGCACGTGGACCCGCGGGTCCTCGGCGGCCAGCCGGTCGGCGAGCTCGCCAGTGCCGTCGGGGCTGTTGTCGTCGATCACCAGCACGTGGGCGTCCGGGACGGCGCGCAGCACGCCGTCCAGCGTGCGCGGCAGGCTCTCCCGCTCCTCGTAGGTGGGGATGCAGACGCACGTGGCCGGAGGATTCACGATCCCGCCATTACCAGCGCCCACCCGGTGGACACGCACTTCTTCAACATCATTTCCGCGACACCTGCGTTATCGGATCGTTGTGCAATTCATGTGCGACAGAAACGTTCATGCGCTGTGACCCGATCGTTATGCACCCCGGGTGTGTGAGGGCGGGGATATGCGGTCATGCCTTTGAGCGACCGCTTCCCCCGAACTCAGGAGCACCCCATGAACAAGCTCGTCCGCGGCGTCTCCGCCGCCACCTTCTCCGGCCTCCTCGTCTTCGGCGTCTCCGCGTGCAGCGGTGAGAACGCGGACGACGACGGCACGGTGGAGGTCACCGAGACCGAGGAGCTCACCGAGACCGAGGAGCTCGAGACCGAGGTCACCGAGACCCTCGAGCCGACCGAGACCGAGACCGAGACCGAGGAAGAGGTCGTCGAGACCGAGACCGAGGTCGACACCGAGACCGAGACCGAGTTCGACGTCGACGTCACGGAGACCGAGGGCTGAGTCCTCGACCGATCGCTGGGGCACCAGACCAGTGAGCGCGACCGCATCCTCGGTCGTGCAACAGGAGACGGGCGGCACCTCCGGGCGCCGCCCGTCTTCTGTGCGTCGCCCGCCGCCCGGCGTCCTGCGGTGGGCGGTGCCCCTGGCGCTGCTCGCCCTGGCCGCCGCCATCCGGTTGTGGGACCTCGGCGACCCGGTCCGCCTCTACTTCGACGAGAAGTACTACGCCGTCGACGCCTCCGACTACCTGACCCGGGGCGTCGAGGAGGGCCGCCCGGCCCATCCGCCCCTGGGCAAGTGGGTGATCGCGGCCGGCATCGAGCTGTTCGGCGCCACCCCGTTCGGCTGGCGCATCGGCGTGGCCACCGCCGGCTCGCTGACCGTGCTGCTCACCTACCTCAGCGGGCTCCGGCTCTTCCGCCGGATGGCCCCGGCGGCGCTGGCCGCCGTCCTCGTCGCCCTGGACGGCCTCGCGGTGACGTCCAGCCGGATCGCGATGCTCGATGCGGTCCTCGCCCTCTTCGTGCTGGCCGCGTTCTGGCTCGTGCTCCTCGACCGGGACGCCCGCCGCCGCACCCGGACCGCCGGGGAGTCACTCCGCCGGTCCTTCGTCGGCTCCCGCTACCGCTGGCTGGCCGGGCTCGCGCTCGGGCTCGCGGTGGCCACCAAGTGGTCCGGCCTGCTCGCCGTCGGCCTGGTCGGCCTGCTGGTGCTGGGCACCGAGCTCAGCGGCCGCGGCGAGACGGCCCGCCGGGCGACCCGCCGCGCGCTGGCGGTCACCGGCGGGGCCGTGCTGAGCCTGCTGCTGGTCCCCGCCGCCGTCTACGTCGCCAGCTTCGCGGGCTGGTTCGCCAACTACCCCGAGAGCTACGCCGCCCAGCAGGCCTGCGAGGCCGGCGACTGCGGCACCTCGGTGGGCGACCGGCTGGGGAGCTGGGCGCAGAGCCAGGTCGACCTGGTCGACTACCACGTGGGCCTGGAGGCGACCCACCCCTACCGCTCGAGCCCGCTCGGGTGGCCCTGGCTGGAACGGCCGGTGCTGGTCTACGCCGAGAGCTGCACCACCGCGCAGCAGGAGGACGGCGAGTGCGAGGTGCCGCCGGACACCCGGGCCCGCATCGTCATGCTCGGCAACCCCGGCCTGTGGTGGCCGGCCCTGCTGGCCTACCCGGTGCTGATCTGGCGGGCGGTCGCCCGCCGGGACGGCGTAGCGGCCACCATCCTGGTCCCGCTGGCCCTGCTGTGGGCTCCCTGGCTGGCCGAGAACAAGCCCGGCTACTTCTTCTACATGGTGCCGGTGGTGCCCTTCATCGCCCTGGCCCTGGTCCGTGCGGTGCAGGCGACCCGGCGGCCACGGCTGGCCGGTGCGGTGGCGCTCGCCCTCTCCGTGGCCGGGTTCGCCTTCTTCGCCCCCGTCTGGCTGGGCATCCCCCTGACGTCCGACGCCCTGGACCTGCGGTTCTGGCTCGACTCCTGGAGGTGAGGACGGCCCCGGGGACGGGGCCGGAGACGGGGCCGACGCCGACCCACCGGGGTGCTGCCACCTAGGGTCGCCTCGACCGACGTGCCGTCCCGGCGCAGCGACCGTCCTCGCCCGTCCGACCGCCGGAGGCCCTCGGTGCCCGCCAACCCCCCATCCGGTCCCGACGCGGACCGGTCCGGGCTCTCCCGTCCGGATCCACCCTCCCGGGCGGAGAGCGCCGGGGAACGGCTGCTCGGTTCGCTCATCGACCGGGCCCACGTGCTGCCCCCGCGACTGGTGGCGCCGCTCGTGGCGCAGGAACTGGCCGCGGTCGGCGGCCGGGACATCGCCATCTGGCTGCAGGACTTCGACCAGAAGACCCTGCTGCCGCTGGAGGGCGAGGGGTTGCAGGACAACGAGCCGGTCGCCATCGACGGCAGCCCGCCCGGACGCGCCTTCGCCACCGACTCGACCGTCGAGCTCGTCCAGCCGGACGGCAGCGTCCGCCTCCACCTGCCGATGCTCGACGGCTCGGACCGGGTCGGGGTGCTGTCCTTCACCCTCTCCGAGGTCGACGACGACGACCGCCGGCTGGCCCGGCGGCTGGCCGGCCTGGTGGCCGACATGCTGATCACCAAGGGCAAGTACACCGACGCGTTCTTCAACGGCCGCCGCGGGCGCGAGATGAGCCTGACCGCCCAGATCCAGTGGCAGCTGCTGCCGCCGCTGAGCATGGTGACCCCGCGGGTCACCCTGGCCGGCATCCTGGAGCCCGCCTACGACGTCGGGGGCGACAGCTTCGACTACGCGCTGAACGAGCACGCCCTCCAGCTGTGCATCATCGACGCGATGGGCCACGGGCTCGATGCCGCGACGATGGCCACGGTGGCCGTGGCCGCCTACCGGCACGCCCGCCGGGCTGGCATCGGGCTGGTCGACCTCTACGCCGAGATGGACGCCGCCATCGCCACGCAGTTCCCCGGCCGGTTCGCCACGGCGCAGATGGGCGAGCTGGACACCGTCAGCGGCGAGCTGACCTGGGTGAACGCCGGGCACCCCGCCCCGCTGCTGCTCCGCGGCCGGCGGGTGGTGCGCGAGCTGACCGGGCCGACCACCCGGCCGGTCGGGTTCGGCGGCGGCACGCCGCGGGTGCAGTCCGTCCAGCTCGAGCCCGGCGACCGGGTGCTGTTCTTCACCGACGGGGTGGTGGAGGAGCGGCTGCCCGGCGGCCTGCAGTTCGGGGAGGACCGGCTGCACGACCTGGTGGCCCGGGCCGGTGCCGACCAGCTGAACGTGGTGGAGACCGTGCGCCAGCTCTCCCACGCCCTGATGGCCGGTCGCGGCGGCATGACCAGCGACGACGCCACCCTCCTGCTGGTCGAGTGGTCCGGCCCCAGCGGTGACGAGGAGCTCCGCGCGGACGCCGCCGCGAGCGTGCGGGACGTCGACGCCGCGGATCGCTGACCTCGCCGGCGTCCGGCGGGTCCGGCCGCTGACCTCGGTGGCGTTTGTCGATCTCGCGCCCCGGGGACGCCGAGCCGGTGACGAGCACCGCCCAGCGCCCTGCCGACCCGAAGACCGTCGCCGGGGGCTCCGCCTCCGTGCGCACCCGGCGCATCCGGGAGACCGCCCGGGAGGTGCTCGGCTTCGACGGGTTCCGCCCCGGCCAGGAGGACGCCATGAAGGCGGTCGCCGCCGGCCGGGACACCCTGGCCGTGCTGCCGTCGGGGGCCGGCAAGTCCGCGGTCTACACCGTCGCCGGGCTGCTGCTGGACGGCCCGGTCGTCATCGTCTCCCCGCTCATCGCCCTGCAGCGTGACCAGGTGCAGCGCCTGGAGGAGCTCGGCGAGGAGCGGGTCGGCCGGGCCGCGGTGCTCAACTCCGGGCTGTCCGCGCTCGAGCACCAGGCCGTGCTGGACGGCGTCCGTGACGGAACGGTCCGCTACTGCTTCCTCGCCCCGGAGCAGCTGGCCAAGCAGGAGGTGGTTCAGGCGCTCCGGACGTCCGCGCCGGCGCTGTTCGTCGTCGACGAGGCGCACTGCGTCTCCGCCTGGGGCCACGACTTCCGCCCCGACTACCTGCGCCTGGGCGGGGTCGTCCAGCAGCTGGGCCACCCGACGGTGCTCGCGCTGACCGCGACCGCCGCACCGCCGGTGCGGGCCGAGATCGTCGAGCGGCTGGAGATGACCGACCCGGAGGTCGTGGTCGCCGGCTTCGACCGCCCGGAGATCCGGCTGGAGGTCGAGCAGCGGGCCGACGGCCACGCCAAGCACACCGCCGTGCTCGACCGGGTGACCGCGCTGACCGAGCAGGGCAGCGGGATCCTCTACAGCGCCACCCGTCGCAGCACCGAGGAGCTCGCCGACGCCCTCACCGAGCGGGGCCTGCGCGCCCGGGCGTACCACGCGGGGCTGAAGAAGAGCGACCGCGAGGAGGTCCAGCGCCAGTTCATGGCCGACGAGCTGGACGTCGTCGTCGCCACCACGGCCTTCGGCATGGGCATCGACAAGCCGGAGACCCGGTTCGTCGTGCACGCCGAGCCGGCCGACTCGGTCGACAGCTACTACCAGGAGATCGGCCGGGCCGGCCGCGACGGCGAGCCGGCGGTGGCCGTGCTGGTGTACCGCCAGGAGGACCTGGGGCTGCGCAAGTTCTTCGCCGCCGGCGCCCCGGCCGAGGAGGAGCTGCAGCAGGTCGCCGGGCTGGTGCAGGCCGGGGCGGCCGCCGGGCTGGACGGCGTCGACGTGCACGGGCTGCGGGAGGAGACCGGCCGGCCGGCGACCCCGCTGGTCCGCGACCTGAACCTGCTGGAGCAGGCCGGGGCCGTCGTCCTGGACGACGAGGGGACGGCGTCCCCCGCTCCCGACGCACCGCCCCCCGGCGAGGCGGCGGCCGCCGCCCGGGAGCTCGCCGAGCACCACGTCCGGGTCGACGAGAGCCGGATCGAGATGATGCGCGGCTACGCCGAGACGACCGGCTGCCGGCGGCAGTTCCTGCTCGGCTACTTCGGCGAGCAGCTGGACTCCCCGTGCGGCAACTGCGACAACTGCAGCGCCGGGCTCTCCCAGGAGCAGCACACCGCCGACGCCGACCACCCCTTCCCGGTGGACCTGGCCGTCGAGCACACCGAGTGGGGCCCCGGCGTCGTCATGCGGCACGAGGACGACCGGATCGTCGTCCTGTTCGAGGAGGTCGGCTACAAGACCCTCGCCCTGAAGACGGTGCTGGACAACGACCTGCTGCGGCGACGGGCCGGGTGACCGCGGCTCACGCGGCCAGGGCGGCGCGTGCCCGGGCGGCGAGGCCGGCGGGGTCGTCCGCGGCCAGCCGGACGGCGGTGACCCGCTGCGGGCCGGCGGGCAGCGGGAGCACCAGCGGCTCGCGCAGCACCACGTCCACCGTCGTCTGACTCCCGACCACCACGTTCAGGACGACGCCGTCCGGCCCCTCGTCCAGCTGGACCGCCCGGGACCCCTCGCGGCTGCGACGGTGCACCGCCACGGCGGCCACGGCCTCCCAGGGGACGAACACGTCCAGCGACACGCCGTGGCGGACCCGCAGCCCGGTGGCGTCCAGCAGGTGCGGCCTGACGGTCTGACTTGCGGTGAACCCGAGCATCCAGAGCACGCCCCAGATCCCGAGGACGTCCAGCACCAGCCGCACGGTCGGCCACGGGACGAGCACGTGCACGACCACCACCTCGATCGAGGACACGACGATGAAGGCCCACAGGACCGGGAGGACGGCGCCGACGTACCGGAAGGGCACCGTGCCGGGCGGGGCGTCGGGTCGGCGGAGCACCCACCGCGGCAGGGTCCGGTAGGAGCGCAGCTCGGCGGCGAGCAGCCGCCTGGCCGACGACCACCACCGGCTCATCGCGGCTGCTCCGCGCTCCCGGTCAGCGCGTCCCGCAGCCGGACGAGCACGACGTCCAGGCCGTCGACCAGACCGGCGAACACCTGGTCGGGGAGGTCGGCGAACAGCAGGTCGGCCAGCTGCTGCCGGCCCTGCACGAGGTCGGTCGCCACCTGGGCGCCGTGCGCGGTCAGGGTGACCAGACTGGCGCGCCGATCGGTCGGGTGCGGCTGCCGGGTGACGAACCCGCCGGCCACCAGGCCGTCGACGAGGCCGGTGACCGCACGAGGGCTGACCCCCAGGGCATCGGACAGCGTCCGCTGGGTGCTGGGGCCCCGCCGGTGGGCCTCCCAGAGGAGGTGGGTGCGCGCCGTGGAGAGGCCTCGCGCGGCGAGGTCCCGCTCCATGTCGGCGCCGAGCAGGACCGTCAGTTCCAGCACCCGGTCGAGCGCGCCCCCTCGGTCGGACGACGACGTCGGTGTCGCAGACATGTGGTGAAGCTACTTCACCATGTAGACACGTACCAACTGCGCGTCCGTCACCTCGACCGAGCCGGGGCCTCGCCGGGGGTCGTCTCCGCCAGCAACCGGCGGAAGTCCGCGAGCCGCACCGGCTTGGTGAGGAAGCCCTCCACCCCTGCCGCGGCGAACGCGGCCCGCTGGTCCTCACCCGTGCTGGCGGTCAGCGCCACCAGCCGGGTCGCACCGGCCGGGCCGGGCAGCGCCCGGATGGCCGCGGCCGCCTCCACGCCGGACATCCGCGGCATCTGGTTGTCCAGCAGGACCAGGTCGAAGTGCTCCCGCTGCACGGCCGCGACGGCCTCGTCCCCGTCCTCGACGGTGACCACCTCGGCGCCGGCACTGCCCAACAGGGCCGCGGCGACCATGAGGTTGACCTCGCTGTCGTCGGCGATCAGCACCCTGGGCGGTCGCCGTCCACCGGGCGGCGCCGCGTCGACCGGGGCCGGCGCCGGGTCGGCCGGCTCCGCGCCCGCCGCCGGGACGGGCACCGTCCGGGCGCGGGGCAGGTCCACCTCGACGACGAACACCGACCCGCTGCCCGGCGCGCTCTGCACGTCGACCCGGCCGCCCATCAGCTCGACCAGCTGCTGGCTCAGCGCCAGCCCCAGCCCGGTGCCGCCGTAGCGCTGCCCCTGGGCACCCTGGGAGAACGGCTGGAACAACCCGGCCAGCTCCTCGGCGCACATGCCCGCCCCGGTGTCGCGCACGGAGATGCGGAGCCGCACGAGCCCCGCCCCCGCCGCGGTGAGGCCGACCGAGACGGCGACCTGCCCCTGGGCGGTGAACTTGACCGCGTTCCCGACCAGGTTCATCAGCACCTGACGCAACCGGCCCGGGTCGCCCACGAGGAGCTGGTCGGCGGGTGCGTCCAGCACGACCGACAGCCCCTTGCGGGCGGCCACCGGGGTCATCGCCGCGGTGACGTCGCGGGCCACGGCGGTGGGGCTGAAGTCCTCGCTGGCCAGGTCGACGACGGTGGTCTCGGCCTTCGACAGGTCCAGCACGTCGTTGAGCAGCCGCAACAGCGCCTCGCCGGAGCGGCGGGCCACGGCCACGTACTCGGCCTGGCGTGCGGTCAGCCGCTCGAGCTCGAGCAGCTCCAGGGTGCCCAGCACGCCGTTGAGCGGGGTGCGGATCTCGTGGCTCGCGGCGGCGAGGAACGCGGTCTTCGCCCGCGTGCTGGCCAGTGCCTGGTCGCGCGCCTCGGTCAGCGCCGCCTCGGCCGCGACCCGGTCGGTGACGTCCCGCAGGAAGGCGTTGTACCGCCAGCCGTCCCGCCCGCGGCTGCGCCACAGCGTCAGCTCCAGCGGCAGCCGGCTGCCGTCCCGGCGCTGGCCGGTCACCTGCACCTGCTGGCCGAGGATCCGGGCCTCCCCGCCCGCCCGGAGCCGGGCCACGCCGGCCCGGTGCTGCGGTCGCAGCTCGGCCGGGACGATGAGCTCGGACAGGTCCCGCCCGACCGCCTCCTCGCGCGACCAGCCGAAGGTCTCCGCGGCCGCGGGGTTCCAGTCGACGACGACGTCGTCCTCGTCGACGGAGACGAGCGCGTCGGCGCAGGTCTCCACGAGGCCGGCGGCCTGTTCGGCGGCCTGGGCGAGGTCCTGGGCGGCGCGCACCCGCTCGGTGACGTCCCGCGCGGCAGAGTGCAGCTCCAGCACCCGGCCGTGCTCGTCCCGGATCGGGGCCAGCCGGGCCTCCAGCCAGCGCACCGACCGGTCGGCGTGCCCGGCCCGGAAGAGCACGGAGGCGCTGCGCCCCCCGGTGAGCACCCGCCGTGCGGCGTCC
Organism: Modestobacter marinus; assembly: GCF_011758655.1. Lineage (NCBI taxonomy): Bacteria > Bacillati > Actinomycetota > Actinomycetes > Geodermatophilales > Geodermatophilaceae > Modestobacter > Modestobacter marinus. The sequence continues at coordinate 1,520,001 of NZ_JAAMPA010000001.1, read as the reverse complement.
TGCACGTCCGCCAGGTCGTCGGGCTCGATCCGCAGCAGGTCCTCGACCCGGCCGCCGGTGACCGGTTCGTGGCCGAGCACGTTGCGCAGCGACGGGGACACGTAGCGGACGGTGCCGTCCGGCGCGTGCCGGGACAGCACGTCGGCCGAGCCCTCGGCCACGAGCCGGAAGAGCGCCGCCTGTCCGGCCGACTCCCTCGCCTGCTGGGCCTGCTCGATGAGGACGGCGGCCTGCCGGGCGAGGTCGGCCAGCGCCTCGAGCCGGGCGGGGACCAGCCGCCCCGGCTCCTCGGCGAACACGCAGAGCGACCCGATGACCCCGCCCCCGGCGAGCACGATCGGCGCCGAGGCGTAGAAGCGCACGCGCGCGGTCCGCCCGTCGACCCACGGGTTCCCGGCGAAGGCCGGCTCCAGGGCGGCGTCCGGCACGTGGCGCAGGTCCGGGCGGTCCAGGGCGAGGGCGCACATCGAGTCGGACACGTCGGTGGAGCCGCCGGTGAAGCCGACCTCCCCCACCTGGTGCTGGAAGCTCTCGTCGAGCAGGTTCACCACGGCCGTACGGGTGCCGCACAGCGCTGCGGCCACCCGGGTGAGGGCCTGCAGCTGCTCGACCGGGGCGTGCTCGGGCAGGCCGTGGGCCGTCAGCAGGTCTGCGCCACCGGGGACGGGCGGAGCCGGGAGGACCGGGGAGAGGGGCACCCCGTCCCATCGGCCCGACCGGGACGTTCCTGGAGTCCCGTCTCGCGGACCGGCGTCAGCTCAGAGCAGGCCGCGACGGCGCTGCTCGCGCAGCTCGGCGAAGACCAGCGCCCGGATCCGGTCCTCCTGCCGCTCGCCGAGCCCGATGAACCGCAGCGAGAGCTGCACCCGCTCCCCGGCGAGCGGCAGCGCCCGCACGACCTCGGCCTCGGTCCGGATCCGCTCCCCGTCCAGCTGCAGGGCCACCGGCACCACGGTGCCCACCTCGGCCCGCACGCCGGGGCGCGCCTCGACGGCGCAGCGGCAGCCGCCCTCGCTGAGGTCGAGGGTCGCGCCGGCGAGGTCCCCTCCGGGGAGGGTCACGCACACCGGGACGACCAGGGCGGACCGCACCGCGTCGCGGCGCTGGGCCCGCACGGTCGGCCCGGTCGGCCGGACCTCCCACAGCGGCTCCGGGCCGCCCAGGCGGACCGCGACGAACTCCACCGGCAGCGCCCGGAGCCCGTCGGCTCCCTTCCAGACGACGGTCAGCGCCTCGTCCGCGGCCAGCCGCACGGGTCGCCGCTCGTCGTCCTGACCGGCGACCAGCACCAGCTGGTCCGGACCCGCCTCGCGGACCCAGCTGAGGAGGGCCGTCGCCTGCTCCGCCAGCTCCAGGTCCACGACCGTGTTCACCTCGGGGCGGTCGTCCCCCGCACTCCCTGCTGCCATCGCCCGCTCCTCGGAGCTCCGGAGACCGGCTGCTCCAGTCCTGGTCAGCACATCGGCAGCCGCCGCCGCGCACCGGACCCCGCGCGGGGAGCGGGTCCCCCGTCGGCGGGTGATCCGTGCCGCTCACCGTGCGACTCCCGACCTCCGGCGTGATCATGAACGGGGACCGGGCCGATGGAGCCCGGCCGGGAGGAGTGCACGTGAAGGTGCTGGGCATCAACGCGATCTACCACGACCCCTCGGCGGCGCTGGTCGTCGACGGGGAGGTCGTCGCCGCGGCGGAGGAGGAGCGGTTCAGCCGGCGCAAGCACGGCAAGCGCCCGCTGCCCTGGAGCGCCTGGGAACTGCCCGAGCTGTCCGCGGCCTGGTGCCTGCGGCAGGCCGGCATCCGCCCCGAGGAGCTGGACGCGGTCGCCTACTCCTTCGACCCGGCACTGATGGGCACCCCGGAGGACTCGGGGCTGTTCGACGACGGCGACGTCATGCGCAAGAAGTACGCCGAGATGGCCCCGGACTTCCTGGCCCACGCCCTGCCCGGGCTGGACCCGGCGAAGGTCCGGTTCGTCAAGCACCACGTCGCGCACGCGGCGTCGGCCGGGCTGGCCGCCCCCCAGCGGGACAACGCGGTGCTGGTGCTCGACGGCCGCGGCGAGGCGCACAGCCACCTGGCCGGCCGCTACGTCGACGGGCAGCTGGAGGTGCTCGCCGGCCAGGCCCTGCCGCACTCCCTGGGCCTGATGTACGAAGAGCTCACCGACCACCTGGGCTTCCTGCGCAGCTCCGACGAGTTCAAGGTCATGGCGATGGCCAGCTACGGCAAGCCGCGCTTCGTCGGCGACCTCAGCGAGCTGATCCGGGCCACCGACGACGGCGGTTTCCGCACCGAGCGGATCGACTTCACCGAGTTCGCGCCCCGCCTGGGCAAGGGCGACCAGTGGACCTCCGACCACGCCGACCTCGCCGCCAGCGTCCAGCAGCGGCTGGAGGAGGTGCTGGTCGACCTGGCCCGCTGGGTGCACGAGCAGACCGGCGAGAAGACCCTCACCCTGGCCGGCGGCACCGCGCTCAACTGCGTGGCGAACACCCGGATCCTGGCCGAGAGCCCCTTCGAGCAGGTCTGGGTGCAGCCGGCCGCCGGCGACTCCGGGACGGCGCTGGGCGCGGCCCTGCACGTGGCCCGCGAGCTCGGCGAGGAGACCCAGCCGATGCCCGGTGCCGCGCTCGGCCGGGGCTGGTCCGACGACGAGATCGAGCAGGTGCTGATCACCGCGGCGATCGACTACGAGCGCCCGGACGACGTGGCCGAGGCCGTCGCCGAGGTGCTCGCCGACAACGGCATCGTCGCCTGGTTCCAGGGCCGCAGCGAGTACGGCCCGCGCGCGCTGGGCCACCGCTCGCTCATCGCCCACCCCGGCTTCGAGGCCAACCTCGAGCGGATGAACGACGTCAAGGGGCGGGAGCAGTTCCGCCCGGTGGCCCCGATGGTGCTGCTGGAGAAGGCGCCGGAGATCTTCAGCCGCGGCCCGATCCCCTCGCCGTACATGCTCTTCGTGCACGACGTGGCCCCCGAGTGGCGGGAGCGCATCCCCACGGTCACCCACGTCGACGGCACGGCCCGGATCCAGACCATCGACCCGGGGACGTCCCCGCTGGTGCACCGGATGATCTCGGCGTTCGAGCGGCGCACCGGGCTGCCGGTGGTGGTCAACACCAGCCTGAACACCGCCGGCCGGCCGATGGTCGACGACCCGCGGGACGCGCTGGAGTGCTTCGGCTCGGCGCCGGTCGACCTGCTGGCGATCGGCCCGTTCGTCGTCCGCCGACCGAAGGCGACCCCGCGCCCTTCGTGAGGTGACGATTCGGCAACGGCCACCACCCGATGGGGTGGTGGCCGTTTTCGTGCCGGTTGCCTGGGAATTCCCTGTGCGTGCCTGCCGAGCCACTGGCGGGCACGTGACCACACGGAGGCACCCATGTCCAACGCAGACCTGCCCGGCGCCGGCCACCGCGGGATGACCTGGCCGCAGATGCTCGCCATGGCGATCGGTGTCGTCTACACGCTCGTCGGCATCGTCGGCTTCTTCATCACCGGGTTCGACGACTTCGCCGAGCACACCGACGAGACGATCCTCGGGTTCGGCATCAACCCGCTGCACAACATCGTGCACCTGGTCATCGGCCTGGCCGGCATCGCGCTGGCCCGGAAGCTCAGCACCGCCCGCACCTACGGGTGGCTGCTCGCCGTCGGCTACGGGGCCGCCTTCGTCTACGGCCTGTTCGCCGCGGACGAAGAGGGCTCGCTCAACTTCCTGAGCATCAACTGGGCCGACAACTGGCTGCACCTGGCCAGCGTCATCGCCGGCCTGGCCATCGCGCTCGGCCCGGTGAAGACCGTGGACACCGCGCGCGGCTCGGACCACTCCCTGCGCCGCTGACCCCAGCGGCCGGGGGCGACTCCCGGCACACCGCTCCACCACGAGCGCCCGGACACCACCTGGTGTCCGGGCGCTCGTGCGTGTGGCACCGGGTGCCGACCCCGGTGCGTCCTGCGTCACGTCCGGCGCTAACGTCCGTCCATGGACTTCACCCTCTCCGCCAAGGCCGAGGACGTCAGTGGCCGGATGTGGGACTTCATGCGGGAACAGGTCTTCCCCGCTGAGCCCGTGTACGAGGAGTGGCGCGCCGCGCGCGGCCACGACGACCACGCCCATCCCCCGGTGCTGGAGGACCTCAAGGCCGAGGCGCGCAGGCGCGGCCTGTGGAACCTCTTCCACCACGAACTCGGCGGGATGACCAACCTCGAGTACGCCTCGATCGCCGAGATCATGGGCTGGTCGCCGGTGATCGCGCCGGAGGTGACCAACTGCGGGGCCCCGGACACCGGGAACATGGAGACCCTGATGCTCTTCGGCACGCCGGAGCAGAAGGAACGCTGGCTCACCCCGCTGCTGGAGGGCCAGATCCGGTCCGGGTTCGCGATGACCGAGCCGGACGTCGCCAGCTCCGACGCCCGCAACATCCAGACCTCGATCGTCCGGGACGGCGACGAGTACGTCATCAACGGGCGCAAGTGGTGGACCAGCGGTGCCGCCGACGAGCGCTGCGAGATCTTCATCCTGATGGGCAAGACCGACCCGGACGGCCCGCCGCACCGCCAGCAGTCGATGGTGCTGGTGCCGCGGGACACCCCGGGCCTGGAGATCGTCCGGCACCTGCCGGTGTTCGGCTACCAGGACCAGCACGGCCACTCGGAGCTGCGGTTCACCGACGTCCGGGTCCCGGTGTCGAACATCCTGTCCGGCGAGGGCGACGGGTTCATGATCGCCCAGGCGCGGCTGGGGCCGGGCCGGATCCACCACTGCATGCGCGCGATCGGGATGGCCGAGCGGGCGCTGGCGCTGATGGTCGAGCGGGCCAAGGCGCGCGTCGCCTTCGGCCGGCCGCTGGCCGAGCAGGGCACCGTGCGGGAGTCGATCGCGCTGTCCCGGATCGAGATCGACCAGGCCCGCCTCTACGTGCTGCAGACCGCCGACCTGATCGACCGCTTCGGCGCGAAGGGCGCCCGCACCGAGATCTCCGCGATCAAGGTGGCCGCGCCGCGGGTGGCGCTGGACGTCATCGACCGGGCCATCCAGCTGCACGGCGGCGCCGGGGTCAGCGGCGACACCGTGCTGGCCCGCTTCTACGCCAGCGCCCGCACGCTGCGGATCGTCGACGGCCCCGACGCGGTGCACATCCGCGGGGTCGCCAAGGAGGAACTGGCCCGCGAGCGCCCCTTCGCCGGCTGACGCCGGTGGGCCCGCCGCACGCCGGCGGGCCCACCGGTCACGGGGCCAGCGTGCCCCCGAACGCACCGCCGGCCAGCTTGGCCATCAACTGGGTGCGGTCGAGCCCGGCCGCGGCCAGCGCATCGCCGTCCCGGTCGGTGTCGATCTGCTCCGGCAGGTCCCCCTCCACCTTGTCCGCGGTGTCGTTGTCGCCCTCGGTGCGCAGCACCTGGACCAACTGCTCCCTGCTGATCTGCACGGCCACCTCCACTGCTCGACGTGTCGTCGGTCACACTGCCGCGTCGCCGGGCGATCCGCCAGAGGTCACGATCAGGTCACGGAGGCACCCCTGCGGGGCCGGTCACCGCGTCCTAGGGGGTGACGACGGGGGGAACCGGTGAGAGCCGAGCACGAGGCAGCGTTCGAGGCGTTCGTCGCCGCGCGCTCCGACGACCTGCTGCGGGTCGGCTTCCTGCTGACCGCCGACCGCGGCCACGCCGAGGACCTGCTGCAGACCGCGCTGCTCAAGGCCTACCGGCACTGGGGCCGGATCTCCGGCGCGGACGCCTACCCCTACGTGCGCAAGGTGCTGGTGACCAGCGCGGCGAGCTGGCGCCGCCGGCGCACCACCCAGGAGATCGTCTCCCTCCCGGCGCACGACGCCCCCGAACCCGACCAGACCGACGCGTTCGCCGAGCGCGACGCCATGGCGGCGGCGCTGGCCACCCTGCCGCCGCGGATGCGTGCGGTCCTGGTGCTCCGCTACGGCGAGGACCTCGGCGAGGCCGCCACCGCAGCGGCGCTGGGCTGCTCGGTCAACACCGTGAAGAGCCAGACCACCCGCGGACTCGCCCGGTTGCGCGCCGTCCTGCCCGCCCGTGCCCTCGAGGAGCGCTGAGATGGACCTGATCGACGTCGAGACCGAGCTGCGCACGCACCTCGCCACCCGCCCGGTGCCCCGCGCCCCGGAGGGCCTGGCCGAGCGCACCCGGGTGCGGCACCGCCGGCAGCGCCGTCAGCAGGCGGCGGTGGTCGGCGTGGGGCTGGCCGTGCTGCTGGTCTTCGGCTCGGTCCCGGTGCTGCGCGGCCTGCTGCCCGAGGTCGGCTCGTCCGACACCGCAGCGCCGTCGTCCAGCACGCCGCTGCCCAGCCTCTACGACCTGCCGACCCGCGGCACGCTCGCCGACGACGAGGACTGGCTCGCCGGCGTCGCCGCCCTGGACTGGGGGTCGGACGACCCGGCCTACGCGCCCACCCCGCCGACCGAGTCACACCGGGTGGCCTTCGCCGGGGACACGGCCACCGGGCGCGTCGCACTGGTGCTCGGCCAGGAGGACGCGCAGCTGTCCTCGGTCTGGTTCACCGGCCCGGCCGGAGCGCGACCGGAGGAGATGACGCCGGCCACCCAGCCGCAGGAGACCTTCCCGGACCAGCCGCAGCTGCTGCTCGACGTCACCGATCCAGCCGCCTCCCGCGGCGTGCTGATCGCCGTCAGCCGGCCCGGCGACGAGTTCGCGCACACCGCCGGGTCCTCGGTCGCCGCGGACGGCTCGGTGACGACCGAGTTCGCGTCGGTCGAGGCGGCCGACGGGGTGGCCACCGTCGACGTCCCCGCACCGACCGGCTGGCTCTTCGGTCAGCAGGTCCAGGTGGTCCGGGACGGCGTCACCGCCTACACGCTGCCGGTGGGGCTCAGCGACCGCGCCTCCGAAGCGGCCACTGCGCCGATCCCGGTCGCCGATCCGCGGGGCCTGCGGTCAGCAGCCAACGAGACCTGGCTGCAAGGGCTGCTCCAGCAGATGCTCGGCCACTACGGGGTCCGCCCGGAGGAGGTCGCACCCACGCTGCTGGCCGTCGGGTCCCCCACCGGCAGCGCAGCCGAGCAGATCATCATGGTCGGCCTCACGTTCCCCTCCGGGGCCACGGTGACCTGGACCGGCCGCTCCATCGCCGACACCCGCAGCAGCGACACCTGGACGGTCGCCGGCGCACCCGCTGCCGCGGGGCCCGAGCTGCTGGACCGGCTGTTCGCCCTGCCGATCTCGGGTGGTCACCTGGCCGTGAGCGGGCCGCTCACCGGCGTCACCGCCGAGGTCCTCGACCGGGACGGCGGGCTGCTCACCACCCTGCCCCTGGTGTCCGGCGGCGGTGCAGGAGCTGTTCCCCCGCCGGGGACGGCGGCGACGGTCAGGGTCCGCGATGCCGCGGGCACCGTGGTCGCCGAGGGGCCGCTGACCGAGCTGGGCCGATGACCGGGGAACCGGCGTCGGTCACCGCGATGCGGCAGCTGGCCGCCGAGGCGCGGGAACGGTCGGCGCCGCGGTGGAGGTCAGCTCGACTGCGCCCGGCGCACCAGGAGGCCGCCCACCGCCGCCACCACCAGGCCGACCACCACCTGGGCGATGCCGATCGCACCGCGGTCGCTGCCGAACCAGGTGACGCTGGAGACCAGCAGGACGGCGGCGACCGCCAGCAGGAACAGGCCGATCAGCCGCTCTCGGGGGGCCCGCGGCTCCGGTGACGTCATGCGGTCGACCCTCTCAGACCCGGCTGAGAACGGTTCCAGCGCACCGGGACCCCACACGCGGCCCCGCCGGTGACAGGCTGGGGCCGTGCACGGGGACGACCGACCGGCGGTGACGATCGAGCACGTGGCTCGCGCGGCAGGCGTCTCCCGGGCCACCGTCTCCCGGGTGCTCACCGGCTCCGGCCCGTCCTCCGCCGACGCCGGTCAGCGGGTGCGTGCCGCGGCCGAGCGGCTGGGCTACACCGCCGACCCGGTGGCCCGCGCCCTGGTCCACGGCCGCGGCACGCGCCTCGTGGTGGCGGTGACCAGCGCGTCCCCGACCGAGCTGGTCGACTGCCCCTACGTCTCCCGGGTGGTCGGCTCCACCGCGCAGCGCTGCGCCAGCGAGGGGCTCGGGGTGGCGCTCCAGTGGCTGCCCCTCGACGCGCCGGAGCCCACCCTCGACGCGCTCGCCCGGGACCGCTCGGTCGCCGGGGTGGTGCTGGTGAACACCACCCGCCGGGTGCTCGACGCCGTGCCGCCCCGGCTGGTCGGGCGGGTGGCCTCCATCGGCGCCGGCTCCCCCACCGTGCCCCTGGTCGACGTCGACACCAGCGCCGCCGCTGCGGCGCTCACCGCACACCTGCTCAGCACGGGTCGCCGGCGGATCGCGATGCTGGCAGGGCCGCCGTGGCTGCCCTGCGCCGAGCGCCCGGTCACCGCGCACCGGGCCGCCGTCCGCGCCGCGGGCCTGCCGGAACGGGTGCTGGCCGGGGACTTCACCGCCGAGAGCGGCCGGCGGGGCGCTGTCGAGGCGCTGCGCCGCTGGCCGGACACCGACGCCCTGTACGCGATCTGCGACGAGACCGCCCTGGGCGCGATCCAGGCGCTCCGGGCGCTGGGCCGCCGCGTACCCGAGGACGTCGCGGTGACCGGCTTCGACGACCTGCCGCTGGCCGCGTTCAGCGGGCCGGCGCTGACCACCGCGACCCACCCGGTCGAGCAGATCGCCGCCCGCGCGGCCGGGAGCCTGCTCGACCGGGACCGGACGACCGTCACCCTCTTCCCCTCCGAGCTGGTGGTCCGGCAGAGCGCCTGAGCGGGGCGCTCAGATCGCGGCGGGGTACCGCGAGTGCTCGGGGAAGTTGCCGTACAGCAGCTCGTTCTCCGCGCCCTGGCTCACGGCCTGGACCAGCAGCTCGCCGCCGACGAAGCAGCCCAGCCAGGACGCGCCCCGGCCACCGAACGGCTCGGCGCGGTCGCCGCGGGAACGGGGTGCGTTGATCCCGACCTTGAACGCCTGCACCTCCCGGGCCAGCCGGCGGGCCTTGTCCTCGTCGTCGCAGGCCAGGCTGGCGACCAGCGCGCCGTTGGAGGCGTTCATCTGGGCCAGCAGCTCCGCCTCGGAGTCGACCACGACGATGGTGTCCACCGGGCCGAACGGCTCGGCGTGCATCAGCGCGCTGGCCCCGGCGGGGGAGAGCAGCGCGGCCGGGGCGACGTAGGCGGAGGTGTCCTGACCGGTGATGAACCGGCCGTCGGCGACGCTGCCCCGGTACAGCGGGACCGCACCCCGGTGCATCGCGTCGTCCACCCGGCGGCCCAGCTCCTGGGCCTTGGCGGCGCTGATCACCGGGCCGAAGTCCAGGGTGGGGAGGTCGTCGCCGTCGGCCTCGACGGCCAGCGGGTGGCCGAACCGCAGCGACTGCACGACCGGCAGGTAGGTGGCCAGGAACTGGTCGACGAGCTTCCGCTGGACGACGTAGCGCGGGTAGGCGGTGCAGCGCTGCTTGCCGTACTCGAACCCCTTCTTCAGGTGCGCGGCCAGCCCGGCCCAGTCGGAGAACTCCCAGATCCCCCAGGCGTTGAGCCCCTCCTGCTCGAGCATGTGCCGCTTGCCGGTGTCCAGCAGGTCCGCGGCGACCTTGCCGCCGTTGGAGCGGCCGCCGACGAAGGCCAGCGCGCCGATCTCCGGGGAGCGCACCAGCACCGACGACAGCTCCGCGCCGCCGCCGGAGAGCAGGGTGACCGGCAGGCCCTCGCGGGCCATCAGCGCGTGCGCCAGCGTCAGGCAGGCCGCCCCGCCCTGGGACGGCGTCTTGGCCAACACCGCGTTGCCGGCCAGCAGCTGCACCAGCTCGGCGTGCACCAGCACCGACATCGGGTAGTTCCAGCTGGCGATGTTGGACACCGGGCCGGCCAGCGGGGCCCGGTCGCCGAGCATGGTGTCGATCTCCTCGACGTACCAGCGGACGCCGTCCAGCGCCCGGTCGACGTCGGCGCAGGCCAGCCGCCACGGCTTGCCGATCTCCCAGGCCAGCAGCAGCGCCAGCTCGTCGCGGGCGGCGGCCATCGCCTCGACGGCGGCGGTGACCCGGGCCTTGCGCTCGGCCAGCGGGGTCCGTGCCCACTCCCGGTGCGCGGCCGTGGCGGCCAGGACGGCGTGCTGTGCCTCGCCGGCGGACAGCCGGGGGAGCCCGATCAGCTTCGTCCCGTCGACCGGGGTGACCATCGGCTCGGGGCTGCCGACCGGCCGCCAGGCGCCGTCCACCAGGTTGTGCAGCCGGTCGGTGCCGAACGCCTCCGGGGCGAGCTCGGCGGCGCGGCCGAGGACGGCGGCCCACTCGGTGCCGGGCTTGACGTGCAGGGCGGGAGGAGTCGTCGCGGCTGCCATGGCGGCACTCTGCCAGTCGTCTCGGACGTCTGGTAGCCAACGTGATCCACTGCACAGCTCCGATCGTTGCTGGACCGTGATCCTGGGGCCGGGCGACCCCCGGCGCGGCAGGGCACAGTGAGCCAGGCCACTGACCCGAACCCCGACGGAGGAAACCGATGCAACGACGCCGGCTCACCGTTCCCGCACTCCTCGCCGCATCCGCACTCACCCTGGCCGGCTGCGGCGGCACGGAGGAGGAGCCCGCCACCGGCGGCGGTGGTGACGATGCCGCGGCGGCCGACTACCCGACCGACGACATCACCCTCTACGTGCCCTACGCCGCGGGCGGCCCGACCGACCTGGCCGCCCGGACGATCGGCGACTGCCTGTCCACGGAGTTCGGGCAGACCGTCGTGGTGGAGAACCGTCCCGGCGCCTCCGGCTCGCTCGGCATGCAGGCGATGCTGGCCGGCGGCAGCGACGGCTACAGCCTGTCCCTCATCGCCGTCCCGGCGACCGCGACCAACCCGCTGCAGCAGGACGTCGGCTACACCAACGAGGACTACGTCCCGATCGCGGCCGTCACCGAGATCCCCTCCGTCCTGGCGGTCGGGTCGGACTCCGAGTACGCCGACGCCGAGGCGTTCTTCGCCGCCGCCGAGGAGAACCCCGGCACGCTGAACGTCGGCGTCCCCGGGGCGACGACGTCCCAGGCGATGGAGCTGCAGCGGCTGGCCGAGGAGTACGACGTCCAGGTGACCGCGGTGCCGTTCACCGGCAACGCCGAGATGACCACCGCCCTGCTCGGCGGCAACGTGGACGCCGTCTTCATCAACGCCTCGGAGGACGTGCTGGCCAACATCGAGGCCGGCGAGTTCGTGCCACTCGCGGTGAGCTCGCCCGAGCAGGTCGACTACCTGGAGGGCATACCCACGCTCGCCGAGTCCGGCTACCCGGAGCTGACCAACAGCGTGTCGGTGTTCGGCCTCGCGGCCCCGGCCGACACCCCCGAGGACGTCGTCACCACCCTGGAGGAGACGGTGAACGGCTGCCTGGAGCAGCCCGAGGTGGTGGAGCAGCTCGGCGAGGAGTACGTGCCCGACGAGTTCATCGGCACCGACGCCTTCGCCGACCGGATCGACGAGATCGTCGAGACGTACGGCCCGATCCTGCAGGAGTGAGCCCGGGTGGCCGGCGCCGTCCACGCCCGGACGGCGCCGGTCACCGGTCGCCCGGTGCCGGGCTGGGCAGCACCTCCTCGGCGAAGGCCAGGAACCCGGCCAGCACCGGGGAGGGGTCCTCCCGCCGCCAGGCCAGCGCGATCGGCACCCGCACGTCGACGTCCCCGGCGATCGGCCGGAAGACGACGCCCTCCAGCTGCAGCCGCTCGGCCGAGGCGGGCATCAGCGTCACCCCGACCGCCGCGCCGACCAGGGCGACCACGGTGTGGGTGTCCGGGGCCTCCTGGACCACCCGGGGGGTGAACCCGGCCGAGAAGCAGGCGTGCACCGCCGCGTCCCGCAGCGCGGACCCGTGCCGCGAGGGGTAGGTGACGAAGCCGTCGCCGGACAGGTCGGCCAGGTCGACCGCGTCCTCCCCGGCGAGCGGGTGGTCCTCCGGCAGCACGGCCATCAGCGGCTCGTTGAGGATCACCCGGCTGACCAGCGGGCCGTCGGGGACGGGCGCGCGGAGGAACCCGACGTCGATCCGGCCGTCCAGCAGCGAGCTGACCTGGGCGCCGCTGAACACCGCCGGGTGCAGGTCCAGCCGCACCTGGGGGTGGCGCAGCCGGTAGGCGCGGGCCATCCGCGGGAGCAGCCGCCAGGTGATGGCACCGGTCACCCCGACCCGGATCTCCCCACGGGCCCCCCGCTCCGCCGCCAGCACCGACTCCCGCGCCCGGTCGACCTCGGCCAGCACCCGCCGGACGTGCTCCAGGAAGACGACGCCGGCCGCGGTCAGCCGCACCTGCCGGGTCGTGCGCTCCAGCAGCAGCGTGCCGAGGTCCTGCTCGAGGTGCTTGATCTGCTGGCTCAGGGCCGGCTGGGCCGTGTGCAGTCGCAGCGCCGCGCGGCCGAAGTGCAGCTCGTCGGCCACGGCGGCGAACGCGCGCAGGTGACGCAGCTCCATCAGGATCCCCACTCATGCACGGTCGCTCTGGATCGACTGGTCATTCCGTATTGGACCACTCTCAAAGCCCGCTTTAGTGTCCTGCCTCACACGCGGCGTCAACGAGGACGAGGTGAGCACGTGCACGGCTCGACATCGGCGTCCGGCGCCCCGGCCGAGGGGACGGCGGACCGGGGGCACCGGTGGGGGCAGCTGCACCGGGTCGCCCCGCTGCTGCTCCTGGTCCTGGGCGTGGTCGCGGTCATCGGCTCCCGCCGGCTGGGGCTGGGCGAGCTCACGGCCCCGGGGCCGGGGCTGTGGCCCTTCATCGTCTCGCTGCTGCTGACCGGGACCGCGGTCGCACTGCTCGTCCTCGACCCGGCGGAGGACTACGAGCCGTGGACCCGCGGCACGCTCCGGATCATCGCCGGGCTGGTCAGCCTCGGGGTCTTCATCCTGCTGTTCCAGGCCTTCGGCTTCGTCGTCTCGGCGTTCCTGATGCTGGTGCTCTGGCTGCGGGTCTTCGGCGGTGAGTCCTGGCGCTGGACGCTCGGGCTGGCCGCCGGCGGCACGGCCGTGATGTACCTGCTGTTCGTGGAGCTGCTCGGGGTGCCCTTCCCCGACGGCCTCGTCGACGCCGTGATCGGGGGCTGACGTGGAGAGCTGGGACGGCATCCTCCAGGGCTTCTCCGTCGCCCTGACCCCGACCAACCTGCTGTACGTCTTCCTCGGCGTGCTGATCGGCACCGTCATCGGCGTGCTGCCGGGCCTCGGGCCGACGGCGACGATCGCCCTGCTGCTGCCGATCACCTACACGGTCGAGCCGGTGACCGCGGTGATCCTGCTGGCCGGCATCTACTACGGCTCGATGTACGGCGGCACGATCACCTCGGTGCTGCTGCGGCTGCCCGGCGAGGCGGCCTCGGTGGTGACCACCTTCGACGGCTACCAGATGGCCCGGCAGGGCCGGGCCGGGCCGGCGCTGGGCATCGCCGCCGTCGGGTCCTACATCGGCGGCACGGTCTCGGTGATCGGGATGATCCTGCTGGCGCCGCCGCTGGCCCAGCTGGCGGTCTCCTTCGGACCGCCGGAGTACGTCGCGCTGACCGTGCTGGGCATCCTGCTGGTCACCTACCTGGGCACCGGCTCGGTGCTGAAGAGCATGTGCATGGCCGCCCTCGGGCTGCTGCTGGCCACGATCGGCCTGGACCCGATCACCGGCACCGCGCGCTTCACCTTCGGCGAGGTGGCGCTCTTCAACGGCCTGGACTTCGTCGCGGTGGCGATGGGCCTGTTCGGCGTCGGGGAGATCCTGCACAGCCTGGAGCGCACCGACAAGGTCCAGGCGGTCACCTCGAAGATCAAGGGCATCTGGCCGACCAAGAAGGACTTCCGCGACTCCTCCGGCGCGATCGGCCGCGGCTCGCTGCTCGGCTTCGCGATCGGCGTGCTGCCCGGCGGCGGCGGGGTGGTCTCCTCGCTGGCCTCCTACGCCATGGAGAAGCGCCGGGCCAAGGACCCCAGCCGCTTCGGCAAGGGCGCCATCGAGGGGGTCGCCGGCCCGGAGACGGCGAACAACGCCTCCTCCACCTCGGCGTTCATCCCGCTGCTCACCCTCGGCATCCCGCCCAACGTGGTGCTGGCGCTGATCTTCGGCGCCCTGCTGGTGAACGACATCACCCCGGGGCCGCAGCTGATCGAGCAGGAACCGGAGATCTTCTGGGGCGTCATCGCCTCGATGGTCATCGGCAACCTGATGCTGCTGGCGCTGAACATCCCGCTGGTCGGGTTCTTCGTCCAGATGCTCCGGGTGCGGGCCGGCATCCTCGCCGCCTTCGCCCTGCTCGTCACCATGGCCGGCGTCTTCTCGGTCAACAACAACGTGTTCGACATGTGGGTCGTGCTGGGCTTCGGCGTCATCGGCTGGCTGATGAAGAAGACCGGCTTCGAGCCCGGCCCGCTGGTGCTCGCCTTCGTGCTCGGGTCGATCCTCGAACGGGCCTTCCGGCAGTCGATGCTGCTCTCCGGCGGCAGCTTCGACATCTTCGTCACCCGCCCCATCTCCGGCGGCATGTTCGCCTTCATGGCACTGATCATCATCGTCAGCGCGATCACCAGCCGGCGGCGCAAGGCGGTCTTCGGCCGGGTCGACCCCGCCGACGTCGACGAGACCGACGAGACCGCCCCGGACGCCGACCGGCAGGTGGCCGCCGAGGGCAGCCCCGGCGCCGAGTCCACCACCGGGTCGGCTCCCGCCCCCGACGGCCCCTCCGGGTCCACCTCCACCACCACCCCAGGAGAACGATGACCGCCCGCCGCACCGTCGCCGTCCTGCTCGTCACCGCCACGGCACTGACCGGGTGCGGCGGCGGGGAGGAGACCTCCACCGAGGCCGCCGAGGACTACCCGACCGAGGACATCGAGCTGCTGGTGCCCTACACCGCCGGCGGCCCGACCGACATCGCCGCCCGGGCCCTCGCCGCGCACATGGAGAGCGAGCTGGACCAGCCCGTCGTCGTGACCAACGCGCCCGGCGCGTCCGGCGCCACCGCCTACCAGCAGCTGATCGCCGCCGACGCCGACGGCTACACGCTGTCGATGACGGCGCTGCCCACGGCGGTGCTCAACTACCTGTCCAACGAGGTCGGCTACACCCGGGAGGACTTCACGCCGATCGGCGTGGTCACCCAGGTGCCCTCGGGCATCCTCGTCCCGGCCGACTCCCCGTACCAGACGCTCGAGGACCTCTTCGACGCCGCACGGGAGGACCCCCAGGCGGTCACCGTCGGCACCCCCGGGGCGACGAACACCCACGCCGCGGAGACCCAGCGGATCACCGAGCTCTACGACGTCCCGCTCACCGTGGTGCCGTTCAACGGCAACGCCGAGGTGCAGACCGCGCTGCTGGGGGAGAACGTCAGCGCCGGCTTCGCCAACCTGTCCCAGGACATCCTGCCGGCGATCGAGTCCGGCGACCTGCGGGTGCTGGCCGTCGGCAGCCCGGAGCCGCTGCCCTACGTCGACGCCCCCACCTTCGTCGAGCTCGGCTACCCGGAGCTGGTGCAGAGCACCACGACCTTCGGCGTCATCGCCCCGGCCGGCACGCCGGAGGAGGTGGTGCAGACGCTGGAGGACACGCTGCGCAGCGCGGCGGAGGAGCCCGGCGTCGTCGAGACGCTGGACGAGCGCTACGTGCCCGAGGAGTTCATCGGCGCCGACGGCCTGGGCGACCTGTTCGTCGAGACCGAGGAGACGTTCGGCGATGTCCTCGGCAACTGAGGCAGCCCTCGTCGGAGCCGGGGCCGGCCGGCTGGGGCCGCGGTGATCGACAAGCGGGTGGCGTCCCTCGCCGACGCGGTCGCCGGGATCACCGACGGCGCCACCGTGCTGATCGGCGGCTTCGGCGACTCCGGCGTCCCGGTGGAGCTGGTGCACGCGCTGCTCGACCAGGGGGCCCGCGACCTGACCGTGGTGACCAACAACGCCGGGGCGGGGGAGAGCGACGTCGCGGCGCTGATCCGGGAGCGGCGGGTGCGGACCGTCGTCTGCTCCTACCCCCGGTCGATGGGCTCGATCTGGTTCGAGGAGCTGTGGCGGGCCGGGGAGATCGGCCTGGAGCTGGTGCCGCAGGGGACGCTGAGCGAGCGGATGCGCGCCGCCGGCGCCGGGCTGGGCGGGTTCTTCACCCCGACCGGCGCGGACACCCTGCTGGCCGAGGGCAAGGAGGTGCGCACCATCGGCGGCCGGCCGCACGTGTTCGAGCACCCGCTGCCCGGCGACGTCGCGCTGGTCAAGGCCCACCGGGCCGACCGCTGGGGCAACCTCGTCTACCGCAAGGCGGCCCGGAACTACGGCCCCACGATGGCCACCGCGGCCGCGCTCACGGTGGTGCAGGTAGAGGAGTTCGTCGAGCTCGGCGAGCTGGACCCCGAGACGGTGGTGACGCCCGGGATCTTCGTCGACCGGGTGGTCGAGGTGGCGGCGTCGTGATCAGCCCGCTGAGCGACGTGGCCGTGGCCCGGCGGGTGGCCCGGGACATCCCGGACGGCGCCTACGTCAACCTCGGCATCGGCATGCCGATCCTGGTCGGCGACGTGGTGGGGCCGGACAAGGAGGTCGTCTACCACAGCGAGAACGGGATCCTGGGGATGGGACCGGCCCCGGCGCCCGGCGAGGAGGACCGGGAGCTGATCAACGCCGGCAAGCAGCCGGTGACCCTGCTGCCCGGGGGCTCGTACTTCCACCACACCGACGCCTTCGTGATGATGCGCGGCGGGCACATCGACATCTCCGTGCTCGGCGCCTTCCAGGTCTCCGAGACCGGCGACCTGGCCAACTGGATCACCGACCTGGCCACCATGCCGCCCGCCGTCGGCGGGGCGATGG
Source organism: Modestobacter marinus (assembly GCF_011758655.1). NCBI lineage: Bacteria > Bacillati > Actinomycetota > Actinomycetes > Geodermatophilales > Geodermatophilaceae > Modestobacter > Modestobacter marinus. The sequence continues at coordinate 1,503,168 of NZ_JAAMPA010000001.1, read as the reverse complement.
ACCTGGCCGTGGGCGCCAAGCGGGTGCTGGTGATGACCACGCACACCACCCGGGACGGCCGCCCCAAGCTGCTGCCCCGGTGCAGCTACCCGCTCACCGCCGCCGGCGTGGTCGACCGGGTCTACACCGACCTCGCCGTCCTCGACGTCGGCCCCGCGGGGCTGGTCGTGCGGGAGATGGCCCCGGGGCTCACCCGCACGGAGCTGCAGTCGGTCACCGCCGCCCGGCTCACCTTCGCCGACGACGTCGGCGAGCTCGACCCGCACTGACCCGTCCCGCCCCACCACCGGAGGCAACGATGCCCCTGTCCCGCACCGCCCGCGCCCTGGCTGCCTGCACCGCTCTCGGCCTGCTCACCGCATGCGGCGGGGAGGAGGCGGCCGACCCGGCCGACTCCGCCGACGCGGCCGCGGAGTACCCGACCGAGGAGATCCGGCTGCTGGTGCCCTACGGCGCCGGCGGGCCCACGGACCTGGCCGCCCGCGCCTACGGCGCATCCCTGGAGGAGCAGCTGGGACAGACCGTGGTGGTGGAGAACCTGCCCGGTGGCTCGGGGGCGCTCGCGACCCAGGAGCTGATCGGCGCCGACCCCGACGGCCACACGCTCTCCCTGGCCACCGCCGGCACGCTGGTGGTCACGCCGCTGGCCAACGAGGTCGGCTACACCAAGGACGACGTGACGCCGATCGGGGTCATGACCGAGGTGCCATCGGTGCTCGCGGTGGGCGCGGACTCCCCGTACGCCACCGCCGAGGAGTTCTTCGCCGCTGCGCAAGGGCAGCCCGGCACGCTGAACGTGGGCACCCCGGGCGCCTCCACCCCGCAGGCGATCGAGCTGCAGCGGCTGGCCGACGAGTACGACGTCGAGGTCACCGCGGTGCCGTTCAACGGCAACGCGGAGATGACCACCGCCCTGCTCGGCGGCAACGTCGACGCGGTGCTGATCAACGCCTCCTCCGACGTCACCGCCAACATCGACGCCGGCCAGTTCCGCCCGCTGGCGGTCTCCTCCGCCGAGCCGCTGCCCTGGCTGCCGGACACCCCCACCCTGGCCGACTCCGGGTTCCCGGAGCTGACGCTGTCCGGGTCGACGTTCGGCCTGATCGGGCCCGGCGAGCTGCCCGAGGAGATCGTCACCGAGCTGGAGGACGCGCTGCGGACGGCGTCGGAGGACCCGGCGGTCGTCGAGCAGATCGGCGAGGACTACCTGCCCGGGGAGTTCCAGGGCGCGGAGGAGTTCCAGCAGCTGCTCGACCGCACCCAGGAGGTGTACGAGCCGATCCTCGGCGGCTGAGCCGCGCGCAGGACCCCGGTCGCGTGGCGGCCTCGTCGCCGCCGGTGATGATCGACAAGCCCGCCGCTTTCGATTGGCAGCGCTGCGACCTTCGTTACCTTTTCGTGCTTTGTCCCTCCCTTGCCGTTCCGCTTAGGTCCGAGACGTGGGTCACAGGATGACCCACCTCATCTGACACAGCGGTCGGCGGAGGGCAGGGCCCGATGGACGAGATCACCCGCTCCGAGGCCATCCTGTCCCGGCTCGAGTCCGACGGCCGGGTCCTCGTCCGGACCCTCGCCAGCCAGCTCGGGGTCTCCACCGTCACGATCCGCAAGGACCTCGAGTCGCTCGAGCAGCGCTCGGCGCTGCGGCGGGTCCGCGGCGGTGCCGTCGCCACCCGGCCGGCCGACGAGGGCACCTTCGACACCCGGCTCCGGCACCACCGGGCGGAGAAGGAGGCGATCGCCTACGCCGTCGCCCCGCTGGTCCGCGACGGCGACGTCATCGCCCTGGACTCCTCGACCACCTGCCACTACCTGGCCAACCAGCTGCTGGACCGGCGCGGCCTGGTCGTGGTGACCAACAGCCTGCCGATCGCCACCCTGCTGTGCGAGCGCACCGACGCCAACGTGCTCCTGCCCGGCGGGGTGGTGCGGCGGTCCGCGCGCTCCCTGGTCGGGCTGGTGGGCGACGTGCTCGTCGGCCGCGGCCCGATCGACCGCGGGTTCCTCGGTGCGCACAGCATCACCGCGCACCACGGGCTGCTGGACCTGGCCGGGGAGGAGGCGCAGGCGAAGAAGTACCTGGCCAACGCCTGCCGTGAGGTCTACGGCCTCATCGACTCGTCGAAGTTCGGCAGCTTCTCCATCCACCCCTGCGTCCCCATCGAGCGGCTCACCGCCGTCTACACCGACTCCGGGGTGGACCCGGCGGCCGTCGCGTCGATCACCGCCGCCGGCACCCGGGTGCACGTCGTCGGACTGGACGACGCCTCGTGAGCCGACCGATCCCGGCGACCGGGCGGCCACCGGCCGGCCCGTCCCGTCCCGGCACTGCCCGGAACCCGTCCCCGAACCCGGGGACGGTCCACCGCGGGTACGCCCGCCGCACCAAGGAGTGAGCATGAGAGCACACCGGTACACGACCCTCGCGGCCGGAATCGCCGCGGCATCGCTGGTGCTCGCCGGCTGCGGGGAGGGCAGTGGTGGCTCCGCCACCAGCGACAGCGGCGGCGGGGACAGCGGTGGCGGCAGCGACCAGCCGACGATCGCCTTCGTGCCGAAGCTGCAGGGCATCCCCTACTTCGAGGCCATGAACACCGGCGGGCAGGAGGCCTGCGAGGAGCTCGGCTGCGAGTGGCTCTACCAGGGCCCGGTCGAGGCCGACGCCGCGGCCCAGGCCGACATCGTCCGCTCCTACATCCAGCAGGGCGTCGACGTGCTGTTCGTGGCCCCCAACGACCCCGACTCGATGGCCCCGCTGCTCCAGCAGGCCGCCGACGCGGGGATCGCCGTGGCCACCACCGACACCGACGCCCCCGACTCCGTCCGCGAGGTCTTCGTCAACCAGGCCTCCACCGAGGGGATCGGCCAGACCCTGACCGACCAGCTCATGGAGGCCATGGGCGGCTCGGGTCGCTACGCGATCGTCTCCTGCGGGGAGACGGCGGAGAACCTCAACTCCTGGATCGAGGTGCAGCGGGAGTACACCGCCTCCCAGTACCCCGACGCGGAGATCACCGACGTCGTCTACGCCGGTGAGGACCAGACCGTGGCCACCCAGATGGCGACCGACCTGATGAACTCCGACCCGTCGCTGACCGGTCTGGTCGGGGAGTGCACCTCGTCGGCGCCCGGTGTCGCCCAGGCGGTCCGGGACGCCGGGAAGATCGGCCAGGTCCAGACCGTCGGGCTGGGGACGCCGAACTCGATGGCGCCCTACCTGGAGGACGGCTCGGCCGCGGCCAGCGTGCTCTGGGACGTCGAGGCCCTCGGTGGGCTGACCGCCTGGGCAGGCACCCAGCTCGCCGCCGGCGAGGAGATCGCGGCGTCGCCGGAGGTCCCCGGCATCGAGGGCGTCACCTACGACGAGGAGAGCGGCGTGCTGCTGCTCGGTGACCCGCTCGTGCTGACCGCCGACAACGTCGGCGAGTACGACTACTGATCCCTCCGGGCTCAGTGCGGGGGACGGGCCGGCCCGGTCCGCCCGTCCCCCGCACCCCGGTCACCCCGACCACGGAGGTCCCCAGGTCATGACCGAACAGAGTGCGACCCCGCCGCGGCTGGCGGTCCAGGGCATCGCCAAGCGGTTCGGCGCCGTCCACGCCATCGAGCACGCCGACATGGTCGTCCGGCCGGGCACCGTGCACGCCCTGGTCGGGGAGAACGGCGCCGGGAAGTCGACGCTGATCAAGATCCTCGCGGGCGCCGAGCGCCCCGACGCCGGGACCATCGAGTTCGACGGGGAGCAGGTGTCGATCACCTCGACCACCGACGCGATGGCCCTGGGCATCGCCACCGTCTACCAGGAACCCCAGCTCTTCGACGAGCTCACCGTCGCCGAGAACGTCTTCCTGGGCCGGGAGATCACCCGGGGCGGGCGGGTGGACTGGGCGGCGCAGAACGCCCGGGTCACCGAGCTGCTGGAGCTGATCGGCCTGCCCGCCGAGCACGCGACCACCGCCGTCGGCACGCACTCCATCGCCCAGAAGCAGCAGGTCTACATCGCCAAGGCGCTGGCCGGCGAGGCGCGGGTGCTGATCCTGGACGAGCCCTCGGCGATCCTGACCGACCGCGAGGTCGAGGTGCTGTTCGGGGTGATCCGCCGGCTCACCGAGGCCGGCGTCGCGATCATCTACATCTCCCACCGGCTCGACGAGCTGTTCCGGATCGCCGACGAGGTCACGGTGATGCGGGACGGCCGCACCATCGGGACCCACCCGATCGGCGACCTCTCGGTCCGGCAGATCGTGGAGATGATGGTGGGCGGGGCCATCGAGGACGAGCGGCCCGAGCGCGACGTCCCCACCGGCGACCCCCGCCTGGAGCTGCGCGGCCTGGGGCTCACCGGCCGCTTCCACGACGTCGACGTCCAGGTCCGGGCGGGGGAGATCGTCGCCCTCTACGGGCTGGTCGGCTCCGGCGTCGCCGAGATCGGCGCGACGGTCTACGGCATGGACCGGGCCACCGAGGGCGCGATCCTGGTCGAGGGCACCGAGGTGCACCCGCGTTCGCCGCGGGGGGCGAAGCAGCTGGGCATCGCGCTGCTGCCGGCCAACCGCAAGGAGCAGGGGCTGTTCTCCTTCCAGCCCATCTCCTTCAACATCTCCGCCGGCCACCTGGGCCTGCTGTCCCGCTTCGGGGTCTGGCTGGACCGCCGCCGGGAGACCACCGTCGCCCGGTCGATGATCGACCGGCTCGCGGTGAAGACGCCCAGTGAGCGGACGCCGGTCGCGGCGCTCTCCGGCGGCAACGCCCAGAAGGTCGTGCTGGCCCGTCAGCTGGTCGACAAGCCCCAGGTCCTGGTGCTCGCCGAGCCGACCCAGGGGGTCGACGTCGGGGCCAAGGAGGAGATCCACCGGCTGATCACCCAGCTCGCCGACGACGGCGTGGCCGTCCTGATCGTCACCTCCGACCTGCTGGAGGCCATCCGGATCGCCGACCGCATCCAGGTGGTCCGCGCCGGCACCACCACGGTGGAGTTCGGTCCCAACGCCGACCAGGTCGACGTGCTGACCGCCGCCGCCGGCGACGAACCCGGGCCCGCGACCGCGTCCCGGCCCGACCAGACGGGAGTCCCCGCATGAGCAACTCGACGCTCACCCCGCCCGGCGGAGCCGGGAGCACCGCGGCCTCCGGCGGGGGCGGAGCCGGCCGGGCGCGCGGCCGGGTGCTGCCGCCGCCGGTCACCAGCCAGGAGACGGTGCTCATCGTCGTCATCGCGCTGCTGTGGCTGGTGCTGAGCCTGACGACGCCGGCGTTCTTCACCGCCGGCTCGATCGTCCCGCTGCTGGTGGCGACCACCCCGATCGCGCTGATCGGCGTCGGCATGACGATCGTGATCATCACCGGCGGGATCGACGTCTCCGTCGGCAGCATCGTCATGGTCGCCTCGGTGATCACCGCCCAGACCATGGTGGACAGCGGCCTGCCGCTGGTGCTGGCGGTCCCGCTGTCCATCGCGGTCGGCGGGGTCCTCGGCCTGGTCAACGGCGTGCTGATCGCCTACGGCCGGGTGCACGCGATCATCATCACCTTCGGCACGCTGAACCTGTTCCGGTTCATCGGGCTGCAGATCTTCGGCTCCTCGACCGTCGAGGGCATCCCCCGCACCCTGGCCTTCTTCGGCCGCGGGGACGCCGGGCGCACCCTCGGCGTCCCGCACGCCTTCCTGATCACCATCGTGATCGCCGCGCTGGCCTGGTGGTACCTGCGGCACACCGCGGGTGGCCGGCACTTCTACGCCGTCGGCGGCGACGCGAACGCCGCCCGGCTGGCCGGTGTGGCGGTCCGCGCCCGGGTGCTGTCGGCCTACGTGGTCACCGGCCTGCTCGCCGGGCTGGCGGCCTGCTTCGTGCTCGCCCAGGGCACCTCGAGCCTGGCCGCGAACGTCGGGTCCGGCCTGGAGCTGGCGGTGATCGCCGCGGTCGTGATCGGCGGGACGTCGATCACCGGGGGCCGCGGCTCCGTGCTGGGCACGGTGCTCGGCGCGCTGCTCGTCCAGACCGTGGCCACCGGGGTCACCCAGCTCGGCTGGCCCACGCAGCTGTCCTCCCTGTTCGTCGGTGTGTTCATCATCGTCGCCGTCGGGGCCGACCTCCTCCGGGAGCGCACCAGGAGCGCCTCATGACCACCTCGACCACCCCTCCCCCGGCTCCGGCACCGGAGAAGCAGCAGCCCGGCGCCGCCACCGACCGGCCGGAGGGCCTGCCCGCCCGGCTGCTGCGGATCCTGCTGACCCAGCGCATCGCGCTGCTGGTCGTCCTGCTCGTGGCCGTGCTGATCACGATGACGACGCTGAGCGGCAACAACTACCTCAGCGCGCCCTACGACAGCTCCTACCTGGCCGCGACGCTGATCAACGCCGTGCCGCTGGTGCTGCTCGGGCTGGCCGAGCTGCTGGTGATCACCTCCGGCCGGGGCGGCATCGACCTGTCGGTCGGCGCGATCGTCTCGCTGACCGGGATGGTCTTCGGCTTCGCCTACGGCGAGTGGGGCTGGTCGCTGTTCCCGTCCCTGGTGCTGGCCGTGGCGTTCGGCGCGCTGTGCGGCGCGCTCAACGGCGTCCTCGTCGCCTACCTGCGCTTCCCGGCGCTGATCACCACCCTGGCGACCTACTACGCGTTCAGCTCGCTGGCCCTGGTGATCAACGACCAGCAGCCGATCAACGCCCGCCCCATCCAGGAGCTGTACTCCACCGCGCGGGCGGTGGAGGTCCCGTTCCTGCCCGACGCCGTGCCGGCGGTCCCGCTCGGGGTGTTCACCTACCTGGTCCCGGCGGTGGTCGTGATCTGGCTGGTGATGGCCCGCACCACCTACGGCCGCCGGCTCTACGCGATCGGCACCAACGACGTCGCGGCCGAGTGGACCGGGATCGACGTCCGCCGCACCCGCTTCCTGGCCTACGTCGGGGCCGGCGCGCTGTCCGGGCTGGTCGCCGTCTACACCGTGGCCCAGTTCGCCTCCGCCCGGCCGGACGCCGGCGTGGCCGGCAACGGGATGGCCCTGCCGGCGATCACCATCGCCGTCCTCGGCGGGGTGGCGATCACCGGCGGCATCGGCCGGGTCGCCGGGGTGGTGCTGGCCACGCTGCTGATCGTGTGGCTCAACGCCGGGATCCTGCTCGCCGTCCCGGGCAACGCCGGCACCCAGTTCCAGCTCTTCGCGCTGGGCTTCGTGCTCGTCTTCGCCGCCCTGCTCAACGGGTTCGCCAACCGGCGCTACGGCGGGACGTCCTAGCTCCGCAGCCCCCACCGCCTGACAGTGCCCCGGGACCGGGGCACGGAGAGAGGACCCCATGACCGTCACCCACGGTGTGCACGCCCTGGTCTGGACCGGCAGCTGGACGCCGGAGGAGGCGCGCCGCGCCATCGCCGCCACCGCCGAGGCCGGCTACGACCTGATCGAGATCGCCCCGATCGACCCCAGCGGGTTCGACGCGGACATGACCGCCGGGCTGCTGCAGGAGCACGGGCTGCGGGTGAGCGCCTCGCTGGGCCTGAGCGCGGACACCGACGTGTCCAGCGAGGACCCGGCGGTGGTGGCCCGCGGCCGGGAGCGGCTGGCCGCCGCGCTGGGCGTCCTGCGCGACAGCGGCGGCACCACCCTGTGCGGGGTGCTGTACTCCAAGCTCGGCAAGTACGACGCCCCGGCGACCGAACGGGGCCGCGCCAACTCCCAGGAGACGATCGCCTGGCTGGCGGACAAGGCGGCCGAGTCGGGCATCACCGTCGCCCTGGAGTTCTGCAACCGGTACGAGACCAACATCATCAACACCACCCAGGAGACGCTGGACTTCATCGCCGTGGTCGACCGGCCCAACGTGATGGCGCACCTGGACACGTACCACATGAACATCGAGGAGCACTCGTTCACCGAGGCGGTGCGGGCGGCCTCGGCGGCCGGGCGGCTCGGCTACGTCCACATCGGGGAGTCCCACCGCGGCGCGCTGGGCACCGGCTCCATCCCGTGGCCGGAGTTCTTCGGCGCCCTCGACGAGGTCGGCTACGAGGGGATCGCCACCTTCGAGTCGTTCTCCTCCGAGGTCGTGCACCGGACGCTCTCCAACGACCTGGCGATCTGGCGCAACCTGTGGACCGACAACCACGCCCTGGCCCGGGACGCGCTGGCGTTCACCAAGGCCGGGCTGGCCGAGGCGGCGGCCCGGCGGGGCGGGGCACAGGGCTGACGCGGGCCTGAGCCCCGCCCTCGGGGCGGGGCTCAGCGCCCCGGGACGTACCGGACCAGCTCCGCCGTCTTCGCCACCAGCGCCCGCAGGTCCTCCAGCCCACCGGTGACCGTGCCGGCGGCCCGGGCCTGGACCAGCACGTTGCCCAGCGCGGTCGCCTCCACCGGGCCGGCCAGCACCGGCCGCCCGCAGGCGTCGGCGGTGAGCTGGCACAGCAGGGCGTTCTGCGCTCCACCGCCGACGACGTGGACCACGTCGACGTCCCGGCCGGACAGCCGCACCGCGTCCTCGACCGCCCGCGCGAACGCGCCGGCCAGGCTGTCCAGCACGCACCGGACCACGGCCGGCCGCTCGGTCGGCACCGGCTGCCCGGCGGCCTCGCAGGCCCGCTGCACCCGGCTGACCATCGGTCCCGGGTGCAGGAACACCGGGTCGTCCACGTCGATGACCGGCCCACCGGCCGGCAGGTCGCCGGCCGCGGCGAGCAGCGGCGGGAGGCCCGTGCTGTCCAGGCCCCAGTCGGCCAGGCAGCCCTGCAGGACCCACAGCCCCATCACGTTGTGCAGGTAACGGATCCGCCCGTCGACGCCCCGCTCGTTGGTGAACCCCGAGGCCAGGCTCGCCTCGGTGAGCACGGGCTCCTCCAGCTCCACCCCGACCAGCGACCAGGTGCCGCACACGACGTAGGCGAACCGCTCGTCGGCGGCCGGCACCCCGACGACCGCGGACGCCGTGTCGTGGCTGCCCACGGCCACCAGCCGGGCGCCGTCCAGGCCGGTGCTCTCCTCGACCTCGGGCCGCAGCCCGGCCAGGACGACGCCCGGGTCGTGCTCCGGGGCCAGCAGGGCCGGGTCGATCCCGGCCAGCTCGACCAGGTCCGGCGCCCAGCGGCCGGTGTGCACGTCGGCCAGCCCGGTGGTGGAGACGTTGGTCGACTCCGCCCCCCGGTGCCCGGACAGCCACCAGCCGACCAGGTCCGGCAGCAGCAGCAGGCTCCGCGCCGAGGCCAGCAACGACTCCTCCTGCTCGGCCAGGAGCTGGTAGACCGTGGTGAACGGCAGGTGCTGCAGGCCGTTGCGGCGGTAGAGCTCCGCGGCCGGCACCCGCTGGTGCAGCCGCTCGGCGACGCCGTCGGTCCGGGCGTCACGGTAGGACCGGGGCGCGGCGAGCAGCGTGCCGTCGCCGTCCAGGAGCCCGTAGTCCACCGCCCACGTCGCGACCCCCACGCTCGCCACCGGCTCCCCCGCGGCCCGGGCCAGCTCGGCGACCCGCTGCAGCCCGGTCAGGGACTCCCGCCACAGGCCCACCATGTCCCAGTACAGGGCGGCACCACGTTCCCGCGGCACCAGGACCGCCCCGTTCCGGAAGCGGGCGGCCTCGGTGAGCTCCAGATGGTCGGTGCCGACGGCGCCGAGCATGACCCGGCCGCTGGAGGCGCCGAAGTCGACGGCGGCGTGCAGGCTCATCGCAGGAACGCGGCGGCCACGCCGGAGTCGACCGGGACGTGCAGGCCCGTCGTCCGGGTGAGGTCCCCGCCGGTCAGCGCGAACACGGCGTCGGCGACGTGGTCGGGCAGCACCTCGCGCTTGAGCAGGGTGCGCTGGGCGTAGAACTGGCCCAGCTCCTCCTCCGGCACGCCGTAGACCGCGGCCCGCTTGGCACCCCAGCCGCCGGCGAAGATCCCCGACCCGCGGACGACGCCGTCGGGGTTGATCCCGTTGACCCGGATCTGGTGCTCACCGAGCTCGGCGGCCAGCAGCCGCACCTGGTGGGCCTGGTCGGCCTTGGTCGAGGAGTAGGCGATGTTGCTCGGGCCGGCGAAGACGGAGTTCTTGCTGGAGATGTAGACGACGTCGCCGCCCATCCCCTGCTCGATCATGATCCGGGCCGCCTCGCGGGAGACCAGGAACGAGCCCTTGGCCATCACGTCGTGCTGCAGGTCCCAGTCCTGCTCGGTGGTCTCCAGCAGCGGCTTGGAGATCGACAGCCCGGCGTTGTTGACCACCAGGTCGACCCCGCCGAAGGCGAGCACGGCCGCCCGGAACGCCGCGGCCACCGCCTCCGCGTCGCTCACGTCGGCGGCCACGCCCACCGCGACGTCGGCCGAGCCGATCTCCGCGGCGGCCTCGGTGGCCTTGGCCAGGTCGAGGTCGGCGACGACGACGCAGGCGCCCTCGGCGGCCAGCCGCTGGGCGATGGCCTTGCCGATCCCGCTGGCCGCGCCGGTGACCAGCGCGACCCGGGTGGCCAGCGGCTTGGGCTTCGGCATCCGGGCGAGCTTGGCCTCCTCCAGCGCCCAGTACTCGATCCGGAACTTCTCGCTCTCGTCGATCGGGGCGTAGGTCGACACCGCCTCGGCGCCGCGCATCACGTTGATCGCGTTGACGTAGAACTCACCGGCGACCCGGGCGGTCTGCTTGTTGGCGCCGAAGCTGAACATCCCGACGCCGGGCACCAGCACGATCGCCGGGTCCGCGCCGCGCATCGGCGGGGAGTCCGGGCTCGCGTGCCGGTCGTAGTAGGCCGCGTAGTCGGCGCGGTAGGCCTCGTGCAGCTCCTCGAGCCGGGCGACGACGTCCTCGACCGGGGCGGACGCCGGCAGGTCGACCACCAGCGGACGCACCTTGGTGCGCAGGAAGTGGTCGGGGCAGGAGGTGCCCAGCGCGGCCAGCCGCGGGTGCTCGCTCGACGCCAGGAAGTCCAGCACCACGTCGGTGTCGGTGTAGTGCCCGACCTGCGGCTTGTCGGTGCTGGCCAGCCCACGGACGACGGGCAGCAGCGCCGCCGCCCGTGCCCGGCGCTCGGCCTCCGGCAGCGCCTCGTACCCGGGCAGCGGGGCGCCGAAGGGCTGCGGACGGCCGCGGTCGGTGAGGAACTGCTCCGCCGTCCGGATGATCTCCAGGCTGTTGGCCTCGCACTGCTCGCTGGTGTCGGCCCAGGCGGTGATCCCGTGCCCGCCCAGGACGGCGCCGATGGCCTGCGGGTTCTTCTCGGCGATGGCGGCGATGTCCAGGCCGAGCTGGAAGCCGGGACGGCGCCACGGCACCCAGACCACCCGGTCGCCGAAGCACTCCCGGGTCAGCGCCTCGCCGTCGGCCGCGGTGGCCAGGGCGATGCCGGAGTCGGGGTGCAGGTGGTCGACGTGCGCGGCGCGGACCAGCCCGTGCATCGCGGTGTCGATCGAGGGCGCGGCCCCGCCGCGGCCGAACGCGCAGTGGTCGAAGGCGGCGACCATCTCGTCCTCCCGGTCGACGCCGGGGTAGACGTCGACCAGCGAGCGCAGCCGGTCCAGCCGCAGCACCGCCAGGCCGGGCTCGGTGAGCGTGCCGAGGTCGCCGCCGGAGCCCTTCACCCAGAGCAGCTCGACCGGCTGCCCGGTGACCGGGTCGGTGTCGGTGCCGGCGGCGGAGGTGTTGCCGCCGGCGTAGTTGGTGTTCCGCGGGTCCGCGCCGAGGCGGTTGCTGCGGGCGAGCAGGTCACTGACCACGGGGTTCGTCATCTCGTCGTCCTCCAGTTGTTCAGGCGCCCCAGGAGGCCTGCTGGCCCCCGACGCGCTCGGTGGCGATCTGCTCCTGGTGCCCGGAGGCGGCGTAGGCCCGGTAGGGGTCGCCGGCCAGGCCCTTCGACTCGCGCAGCTCGGCGAGCAGCGGGCGGACGTCGGTGTTGTAGGCGTCCATCAGCACACCGTTGGCGCCGAGCACGTCACCGGACTGCTGGGCGGCCCGCAGCGCCTCGCGGTCGACCAGCAGCGCCTTCGCGGTGGCCTCCTGGACGTTCATCACCGACCGGATCTGGCCGGGGATCTTCTCCTCGATGTTGTGGCACTGGTCGAGCATGAAGTTGACGCCGGAGTCCGGCCGGAGCGCGTCGGCCCGGACGATCTCGTTCATGATCCGGAACAGCTGGAACGGGTCGGCCGCGCCGACGATCAGGTCGTCGTCCCCGTAGAAGCGGGAGTTGAAGTCGAAGGCACCGAGCCGGCCGACCCGCAGCAGCTGGGCGACGATGAACTCGATGTTGGTGTTCGGCGCGTGGTGGCCGGTGTCCAGCACGACCTTCGCCTGCTCGCCCAGGGCCAGGCAGTGCAGCAGCGAGGTGCCCCAGTCGGGGATGTCCATCGTGTAGAAGTACGGCTCGTAGAACTTGTACTCCAGGATCAGCCGGTGCCCGGGGTCGAGCTCGGCGTAGATCTGCTGCAGTGACTCCGCGAGCCGCTCCTGGCGGTCGCGGATGTCGTCCTGACCGGGGTAGTTGGTGCCGTCGGGCAGCCAGATCTTCAGGTCGGTGGAGCCGGTGGCCCGCATGACGTCGATGCACTGCACGTGGTGGGCCACGGCCTTGGCCCGCACGGCCGGGTCGGCGTGGGTCAGCGAGCCGAGCTTGTACTCGTCGGCCTGGAACAGGTTCGAGTTGATCGCACCGATCGACACGCCCTCCTCGGCGGCGTGCTGGGCGAGCTTGCCGAAGTCGTCGACCAGGTCCCACGGGATGTGCAGCGAGACCCGCGGGGCGGCCCCGGTGTAGCGGTGGACGACGGCGGCGTCGCTGATCTTCTCGAACGGGTCGCGGGGGACGCCGGGGGTGCTGAAGACCTTGAACCGGGTGCCGGCGTTTCCGAACGCCCAGGAGGGCAGCTCGATCGTCTGCTGGGCCAGCGCCTCGAGGGCGCGGGCGCGGAGTTCTCGGGCGCGGGGGTCGGTCACGGGGTCTCTCCGTTCGTGGTGGTGTGCTCCCCGGCGGCCCGCAGCTGGGCGTCGAGGTCGAAGACGAGGTCGAGGGAGGACTTGCCGCGGCCGTCCCCGGTCTCGAAGAAGGGCGCCATCTCCGCCTCCCAGCGGGCGCTCACCCCGGCGGCGTCCACGGCGGCCTGCGCGGCGTCGAGGTCCTCGGTCACGACCGTGCCGACGAGCAGGCCGTCGTCACGGAGGAAGAGCTGGTAGTCGCGCCAGCCGGCGTCCCGGAGGGCGCGGAGCATCTCCGGCCAGACGGCGGCGTGCCGCTCGCGGTACTCCGCGAGCCGGTCGGGTCGGACCTGGAGGGTGAAGCAGACGCGGGGCACGGACCCTCCTCGGCTGAAACGATTCACAGGTGCTGTGGGCCACAGTAGGATGCTGGGTGCGAGCGGTCAACGGGCCGGCCGGGAACCGAGGGGGCAGCGCTGACCGCCAGCATCCGGGACGTCGCCGTCCACGCCGGCGTCTCGGTCGGCACGGTCAGCAACGTCCTCAACCGACCCGACTCGGTCAGCCCGGCCACCCGGGAGCGGGTGCTGAGCGCGATCACCGCGCTGGGCTTCGTGCGCAACGAGTCCGCCCGCCACCTCCGGGCCGGCCGCAGCCGCACGATCGGGCTGGTCGTCCTCGACATCGCCAACCCGTTCTTCACCGACGTCGCCCGCGGGGTGGAGGAGGCGGCCAACGCGCAGGGCCTGTCGGTGGTGCTGTGCAACTCCGACGGTCAGCCGGCCAGGGAGGCCGCCCACCTGGAGGTGCTCACCGAGCAGCGGGTGCGGGGCGTCGTGCTCGCCCCGACCGCGGAGCTGTCCCCGCAGATCGAGACGCTCCGGCAGCGCGGTGTGCCGGTGGTGCTGCTGGACCGCCGCGCGCCCGGTCCCGACCAGTGCGCCGTGGCCGTGGACGACGTCCTCGGTGGCCGGCTGGCCGCCGACCACCTGCTCGAACGCGGGCACCGCCGGATCGCGTTCATCGGCGGCCCGGGCGGCCTGCCCCAGCTGCAGGAGCGCTACCGGGGGGTCGTCGCCGCCGTCCGCGAGGGCACCGGCTCCGACGACGCCCTCACCGTGGTCACCCCGGAGACGCTCACCGTGGCCGGCGGCCGCGAGGCGGCGGCCCGTCTCCTCGGGCTCCCCGCCGGGCTGCGCCCCACCGCCGCGGTCTGCGCCAACGACCTGCTGGCGATGGGCGTGCTCCAGGAGATGGTGCGCCACCGCGTCCGGGTCCCTGACGACCTCGCCATCGTCGGCTACGACGACATCGACTACGCCGCAGCCGCCGCCGTCCCGCTGACCTCGGTCCGCAAGCCCCGCCAGGAACTGGGCCGCCGAGCGGCGGAGCTGCTGCTGGACGAGGCTGCAGCCGAGGGCCACCAGCACGACCAACCCGTCTTCGAGCCGACGCTCGTCGTCCGCGAGTCCAGCATGGTCCGGCGACTCCGCCCGACCGTCGCGAGCTGAGAGGAGGAGCCGCCCGTGAAGGTCGCGCTCTTCGCCACCTGCCTGGTGGACACCCTGACCCCCTCGGTGGCCCGGGCCACCGCCACGCTGCTGCAACGGCTGGGGCACGAGGTCGTCGTGCCGCCGGGGCAGTCCTGCTGCGGGCAGATGCACGTCAACACCGGCTACCGCCGGGAGGCGGTGCCGATCGTCGCCAACCACGTGCGGGCCTTCGCCGGCGCGGAGGCGATCGTGGCGCCGTCCGGGTCGTGCGTGGCCTCCATCCACCACCAGCAGGCCGCCGTCGCCCGCCGGGCCGGGGAGCACCGGCTGGCCGAGGAGGCGGAGGAGCTGGCCGGGCGCACCTACGAGCTGTCCCAGTTCCTGGTCGACGTGCTGGGGGTGACCGACGTCGGCGCCTACTACCCGCACCGGGTCACCTACCACCCGACCTGCCACTCGCTGCGGCTGCTGAAGGTGGGCGAGGCGCCGCTGCATCTGCTGCGCGCGGTGCGCGGGCTGGAGCTGGTGGAGCTGCCCGGCGCCGAGCAGTGCTGCGGCTTCGGCGGCACCTTCGCGGTGAAGAACGCCGACACCTCGACCGCGATGCTCACCGACAAGATGGCCAACGTCCTCGGCACGCACGCCGAGGTCTGCACCGCCGGCGACGCCTCCTGCCTGATGCACATCGGCGGCGGCCTCTCCCGGCTCCGGGCCGGCACCCGCACGGTGCACCTGGCCGAGATCCTCGCCTCGACGGAGGAAGCCGTGACCCCCGACCAGACGACGAAGCCGGCGGTGTCGGCATGACCGCCACCGTGCCCCCGAAGGCGCCCACGTTCCTCGGCCTCCCCACCGCCCCCCGCGGCGTGGGCCACCTGCGCGGCGACCAGTCCTTCCCGGACGCCGCCCGCGGGGCCCTGCGCGACGGTCAGCTGCGGGCCAACCTCGGGCACGCCACCAGCACCATCCGCGGCAAGCGGGCCAAGGTCGTCGGCGAGCTGCCGGACTGGGCGCAGCTGCGCGAGGCCGGCCGGGCGCTGAAGGCCGCCACGATGGCCCGCCTCGACGAGCACCTGGAGGAGCTCGAACGCCAGGTCACCGCCCGCGGCGGCGTCGTCCACTGGGCCCGGGACGCGAACGAGGCCAACGAGATCGTCACCCGGCTGGTGCAGGCGACCGGCACGTCCGAGGTGGTCAAGGTCAAGTCGATGGCCACCCAGGAGATCGGCCTGAACGAGGCGCTGGAGGCCGCCGGCCTCGACGTCTTCGAGACCGACCTCGCCGAGCTGATCGTGCAGCTGGGGGAGGACAGCCCGTCGCACATCCTGGTGCCGGCGATCCACAAGAACCGGGCCGAGATCCGGGAGATCTTCGCCCGCACCATCCCCGGCGTCGACCCCGAGCTCACCGACGACCCCCGCCAGCTGGCGATGGCCGCCCGCACCCACCTGCGCGAGCGGTTCCTCCGCGCCCGGGTGGCGGTCAGCGGCGCGAACTTCGCCGTCGCCGAGACCGGCACGCTCACCGTGGTGGAGAGCGAGGGCAACGGGCGGATGTGCCTGACCCTGCCGGAGACGCTGATCACCGTGATGGGCATCGAGAAGGTGGTGCCCACCTGGCGCGACCTCGAGGTGTTCCTGCAGCTGCTGCCGCGCTCCTCCACCGGCGAGCGGATGAACCCCTACACCTCGACCTGGGCCGGCGTGACCCCCGGCGACGGGCCGCAGGAGTTCCACCTGGTGCTGCTGGACAACGGCCGCACCGGGGTGCTGGCCGACGAGGTGGGCCGCGAGGCGCTGCACTGCATCCGCTGCTCGGCCTGCCTGAACGTCTGCCCGGTCTACGAGCGGGCCGGCGGGCACTCCTACGGCTCGGTCTACCCCGGGCCGATCGGCGCAGTGCTCTCCCCGATGCTGACCGGCGTCGAGGACAACGCCTCGCTGCCCTACGCCTCGTCGCTGTGCGGCGCCTGCTACGACGTCTGCCCGGTGGCCATCGACATCCCCTCGATCCTGGTGCACCTGCGCGCCGAGCACGTCGAGGCGCAGGAGCGGCCCACGGCCGAGGCGGTCGCCTTCCGGGGCCTGGCCAGGGTCATGTCGCACCCGCGGCTGTGGCACCTGGCCCAGCGGGCATCCCGGCTCGGCCGGCTGATCGCCCGCGGGAGGCCCACGCTGCCCAACGCGCTGCCCCCGCCGATCTCCGGCTGGACCCGCAGCCGCGACCTGCCCACCCCACCGAAGGAGACCTTCGTGGAGTCCTGGGTGCGGGAGCACGGGTCGTGACCGGGCGGGGCTCGTCCCGACGTTCCACGTGCAACACGACAGGAGGACGACGGTGAGCGCGCGCGAGGAGGTGCTGTCCCGGGTCCGCCAGGCGCTCGGGGAGGACCGGACGACGCCCGACGAGGTGGTCCGCGACTACCGGCTTGCCGACGGCCGCCCGGCCGGGGACCCGGCGCTGCTGGAGCTGCTGGTCGACCGGGTCGAGGACTACCGGGCCACGGTGCTGCGCTGCTCCCCGGCCGAGGTAGGCGCCACCGTGCGGGCCGCCCTCGACCAGGGGCTGGGCGACGGGTGGGCGGCCGGCGACGTCGTCGTCGCCCCCGGGCTGGCCGAGGACTGGCGGCCGGCCGGCTGCGACGTCGACGACGACCGGCCGGCGGTGCAGCTGGCCGACCGCGCCGCCTCGGTCACCGCGGTGGCGGTGGCGGTCGCCGAGACCGGCACCCTCGTCCTCGACGGGTCACCGGCCTGCGGACGACGGGCGCTCTCGCTGCTGCCGGACTGCCTGGTCTGCGTGGTGACCGCCGACCAGGTGGTCGGCAGCGTGCCCGAGGGGCTGGCCCGGCTGGACCCGCTGCGCCCGCTCACGATGGTCAGCGGCCCCTCGGCCACCAGCGACATCGAGCTGCAGCGGGTCGAGGGCGTACACGGCCCGCGGACCCTGCTGGTCGTGCTGGCCGGCTGACGGTGCCGGCCGGCTGAGGCCCGTCAGCCGTTGCGGGTCGGGGGCTCGCCCTCGGCCCGGGCGGCTGCCGCCTGCGCCGGGTCGTAGGCGCAGGCGTCGGTGACCTCGGCGACCGGGTCCACCGCCGCCGGGGTGGCACTGCCGGACGGCTCCGCGCTGCCGGACGGCTCGTCACCGGTGGACGGCGCGGCATCGGTGGACGGCGCGGCGCTGGTCGAGGGCGCGGCGGACGAGGGAGCCGCCGGGGAGTTGCCCAGCGCCTGCTGCACCAGCGCCCGGATCCGGTCGTAGTCCGGGTAGGCCGGGTCGATCACCGTGTCGTCGAAGACGACGCTGCGGATCTCGGCGTCCTTCACCTCGAACGCCAGGTCGACCAGGTCGTCCAGCCGGGACTGCGGCACGTCGGTGGACACGATGTCCTGGGTCGTCGCGGCCAGCTGCTGGAACCGGCTCAGCAGGGTCATCGGGTCGGCGGCCTCGACGATCTCGCTGATCACGCACCGCTGGCGGTCCATCCGCTGGTAGTCGGTGAGACCGAACCGGCCACGGGCGAAGTCGAGGGCACGGGCGCCGTCCATGTGCTGCTCCGGGCCGGGTTCGATGTAGTCGTCGGGCAGGATCCCGAGTGAGGGCTCACCACCGATGGGCACGTAGTAGTTGACGTTGACGTCGATGCCGCCGAGCGCGTCGACCAGCCGGCTGAACCCGTCCAGGTTGACCAGCACGAAGTAGTCGATCTCCAGGCCGAGGGCCTCGCCGACACCGAGCTTGAGGAAGTCGGCGCCGGGGTCGTCGGTCGGGCCGAGGACGTCGGGGTACCAGGCCGGCCCGTTGCGGTAGACGGCGTTGAGCAGGCTCTCGGACTCCGACCCGGCGTCGAAGCCGTCGGGGTAGACCTCGGCCAGCGGGCTGTCCTCGGGGAAGGGCAGCTCCTGCAGGTTGCGGGGCAGGCTGAAGAGCGTGGTCTCGCCGGTGTCGGTCTGCACGTTGGCCACGATCACCGTGTCGGTGCGCACCCCGTCGCGGCCCTCGCCGCCGTCCCCGCCCAGGAGCAGGAAGTTCACCTCGTCCTGGTCACCGAACGGGTGGGCGTCGTCGCCGGAGTCGGTGACCGTGGCGCTGTCCCGGTCGGCGAACACGTTGTCCAGCAGCTCGGCCTGGGCGTTGGCGATGCGCACCGCCCACGCGGCGGGCACGACGACCCCCGCGCAGAGGGCCAGGACGACGACCGCGCCGACCACGTGCTGCCAGCCCCGCGTCCGGCGTGGCAGCAACAGTGCGTAACCGATCAGGACGACGAGCAGCCAGGCCACCGCGAGGGCGATGATGCCGCCGACCACCCATCGCAGGGCCGAGGAGTCGACGGCCACCTGGATCACGTCGCGCAGGCCCGTGGTGGCCAGGTAGGCCACGGCGCCGAGCAGCACCATGAAGACGACGACGACGACCGCACCGAGCCGGCGCCGTCCGGTGGCCAGGAAGGCCGACCCGGGCACCAGGGCACCGAGCACGGTGAGCAGCAGGGCCGGCCCGAAGCCGCGGACGGTGCGCTGGATGCCGTGCCGCCGGCCCGGCTGGGTGGCTGGGTCGTCGCTCACGCAGCAGCCGCACGCGTCCGGGATCCGGTCATCGGGCCATGATCGCACCGTTTCGGCCGCATATCACGGGGTCGCGGGACGGTCTCACCCCTGGAAGCGCAGGTCGTGACGCCGGTCACGCCACCATGTCTGGGGCGGCACTCCCCGGGTACGGAAGGCTGAGGCGGAACCGCCGTGGCCGCCCGCCCGTCGTCACGGTCCCGCAGCTCACCAGCCGTTGGTACGGCCCGAGGAGGTCGATCGTGTCCCACACGTCGCGCGAGGCAGTTCTGCTCACCGAGCTCGAGCCGGTGGTCGAGGAGAACCTGAACCGCCACATCGGGCTCGCCCAGGAATGGCACCCGCACGACTACGTCCCGTGGTCGGAGGGGCGGGACTTCGCCTTCCTCGGCGGTGAGGACTGGTCGCCGGAGCAGTCCCGGCTGGACGAGACCGCAAAGGCGGCCATGTTCACCAACCTGCTCACCGAGGACAACCTGCCCAGCTACCACCGGGAGATCGCCACCCGCTTCGGCCGTGACGGCGCCTGGGGCACCTGGGTCGGCCGCTGGACGGCGGAGGAGAACCGGCACGGCATCGCGCTGCGTGACTACCTCGTCGTCACCCGCGGGGTCGACCCCGTCGAGCTCGAGCGGGCCCGGATGGACTACATGACCTCCGGCTACGACTCCGGCGACAAGACGCCGCTCGAGGCCGTCGCCTACGTCTCCTTCCAGGAGCTCGCCACCCGGGTGAGCCACCGCAACACCGGCAAGGCCACCGGCGACCCGATCGCCGACAAGCTGCTCGCCCGGATCGCCAAGGACGAGAACCTGCACATGGTCTTCTACCGGAACATCGTCTCCGCGGCGTTCGAGATCGAGCCGGACAAGACCATGCGGGCGGTCGCCGACGAGGTCATGCGCTTCGAGATGCCCGGCGCGACCATGGCCGGCTTCCGGAAGAACTCCGTGCTCATCGCCAAGGCCGGCATCTACGACCTGCGGCTGCACCACGACGAGGTCATCCAGCCCGTGCTGCGCGCATGGAAGGTGTTCGAGCGCACCAACCTCGGCCCCGAGGGCGAGCAGGCCCGCGAGGAGCTGGCCCAGTTCCTGGTCGGGCTCGACGCGCAGGCCACCAAGTTCGTGGAGAGCCGGGACCGGATGCGCACCCGCATGCAGGCGCGCCAGGACACCGAGCTCACCCCTCTCCCGCAAGCCTGAGCCGAGGAGCGGCCTAGGCTCGGGACCCGTGCGCCTGGCCACCTGGAACGTCAACTCCATCCGCAGCCGAGTCGACCGGGTGGAGGCCTGGCTGCAGCGCAGTGACGTCGACGTCCTGGCGCTGCAGGAGACCAAGTGCAAGGACGAGCAGTTCCCGGAGGACCGGTTCCGGGCGCTGGGCTACGACGTCGCGCACGTCGGCCACTCGCAGTGGAACGGCGTCGCGCTGCTGTCGCGGGTCGGGCTCAGCGACGTCCAGGTCGGCTTCCCGGGGATGCCGTCGTGGTCGTCGAAGGAGGGCGTCGAGCCCGCCCAGGAGGCCCGGGCGCTGGGCGCCACCTGCGGCGGCGTGCAGGTGTGGAGCCTGTACGTGCCGAACGGTCGGACGCTGACCGACCCGCACCTGCAGTACAAGCTCGAGTGGCTGGAGGCGCTGCGGGTGCACGCCGGCGGGTGGCTCAGCGAGGACACCGAGGCGCAGGTCGCGCTGGTCGGCGACTGGAACATCGCCCCGCAGGACGACGACGTCTGGGACATCTCGGTGTTCAGCTCCTCCACGCACGTCTCCGAGCCGGAGCGGGCGGCGTTCCGGGGCGTGGTCGAGGCCGGGTTCACCGACGTCGTCCGGCCGTACACGCCCGGACCCGGCGTCTACACGTACTGGGACTACACCCAGCTGCGCTTCCCCCGCCGCGAGGGCATGCGGATCGACTTCGTGCTCGGCTCGCCGGCGCTGACCCAGCGGGTCACCGGCGCCCGTATCGACCGCGAGGAGCGCAAGGGCAAGGGCGCGAGCGACCACGCGCCCGTCGTCGTCGACCTGGCCGACTGACCCACCCCACTCGCGATCCGGCGCCCGCACCGGCACGGGGCACCGGCTCTCCCACGAGGTGGCCAGGAGACACCGCAGCGACGAGCACGGGTGCAGAGTGCTGGCGCGACTGGGTGTGCAGCAGGCCGCCGTGCTGCCAGAGGCTCGGTCCCGCTACGGGGGGGGACACGGTTCTGACGCTGTCGTGAGTTCCGCGATGTTCCCGCCGGCACCACGCGCCTCGGGTGGACCGGTGCTGTCGTCCTGGCCGCCGGCGCCGCACTGAGCACTCGGCGCACGTCTCCGTCGGGCGGTGTCGGGACGGTTCCGCGGAACCGTCCGCCTCACTGACCTGCAGTTCTGTCAGTGGCTCCCGCTACGTTCGAACACATGATCGATGCGCTGATCGCTCCCCCGCCACTGTCCGTCGTCGCCCCGGCGGCCACCGAGCCGGCCGAGCCCCATGAGCCACTCGAGGTGGGGCAGCCACTCGAGCCGCTCGACGCGCTCGGTGATCGGATCTGCGCCGGTGCGGTGCAGCTGGCGGCGGCGACGGCGTCCTGGTTGCGACTGGTCGCCGAGTTCGACGAGCGGGAGGGCTGGGGAGGCGTCGGCATCACCTCGTGTGCGCACTGGCTGGCCTGGAAGTGCGCGCTGACGCCGGGGACGGCCCGTCAGCACGTCCGGGTGGCGCGGGCGCTACGCAACCTGCCCCTCACCAGCGCCGCCTTCTCCGCCGGAGAGCTCTCCTACTCGAAGGTGCGCGCGCTGACCCGGGTCGCCGAGCCGGGTACCGAGGCAGAGCTCGTCGAGTTCGCCCGGCACGCCACCGCATCCCAGGTGGAGCGCACCGTGCGGGCCTGGCGCCGGGCCGACGACGTCGACTCAGGCCGGGTCGCCGAGCGGCGGCGGTTCTCCTGGTGGATCGAGGACGACGGGATGGTCTCGGTGCAGATCCGGATGGAAGCCGAGCAGGGCGCCGAGTTCCTCGCCGCCATCGAGTCGCTCGCCGAACGGGACGCCCGCCGGGAACGGGCCGCCCGCCGCCGCGCCCAGGCCGCCCTGGCCGACGGCCCGGAACTGGCCGGCGTCCAGGAACCGGAGGGGAGCGTGGCCGGCGGCGGTTCACGACCGGCCGGGGACGGGGACGCAGCCCCAGCCGGCGGAGACTCGTCCAACGGCGGAGCCGCGGCCGGAGGGACCTTGTCTCCCCGCGTCCCCCGCCAGCACAGGGGTGTCGCCGGCGATCCGCCGGCCGAGGACCCGCCCGCCGAGGACGCGGTGGAGCCGCTGGCGGTGACGACCGAGCGCCGCTGCCGGGCGATGACCCAGCTGGCCGCGGCGGCGGCCGACGCTGATCGTCGCGCCGGGGACCCGCCCCGTCGCGAGGTGGTCGTCGTCGTGGACGCCGCGGTACTGGCCGACGACGAGGCCGCCGGGAGGGCTGCGCTGGAAGGCGGCCCGGCCCTCACACCGGCGCAGGCCCGGCGACTGGCCTGCGACGCGGCCGTCACCGCGATCGTCACCGACGGCCCCGAGGTGCTCGCCCAGGGCCGGTCGCGGCGGTACGCCACCCGCGCCCAGCGCCGCGCACTGCTGCTCCGCGACGGCGGCTGCGCGCGACCCGGCTGCGAGGAGACGCGGCCGGAACGCCTGCACGCCCACCACCTGCGGCACTGGCTGCACGGCGGCCGCACCGACGTCTCCAACCTCGTCCTGCTCTGCGACGTCGACCACGGGCTGGTCCACGACCACGACCTGGTGCTCAGCCGGCGCGAGGGCCGGCTGGTCGCCGTGGCCCCCGACGGCGGGCGGCCGTGGTCCGAGACCGCTGAGCGGTTCCGCGGAACCGCCGGCGACGGGCTGACGTCACTGCTCCCGCACCCAGACCTGCTGCCCGCAGCCCTCCCCTCCGACGGCGAGCGGATGGACCTGCAGCACGCCGTCTGGGCCCTCATGGCCCACCGCGACCTCGTCCGGCGACGCGCCGCCTGAACGGAAGGACGGCCGTCGGGTGGCCGTTGCACCAGGTGATGCCCACCGCGCGCACCGCTCCCGCCAGCACCCCGTTCCTCGCCGCCCCGAACACCGCCGCCCCGGACACCGCCGCCGCATCGGATGCCGCCCCGGTCGCCGCCCTCCGCTCCGTGTCGGATGCCTCCCCCGTCAACGGCGTTCGACCCGTCACGGCGCCCACGCCGTCCCGGCGCTGGACGCCGTCCCGGGTCCTCGTCACCCGTTCCGCGGCCGAGCGCCCGTACGGGCAGCGGGTGCTGGCCCGGCTGGAGGCAGCCGGGGTGAGTGACATCGAGCTGCTGCGCGGTGACCGGCTTCCGTCCTTGCGCGGCAACGGCGACCGGGCGGCGTTCATGGCCGCCAAGCAGACGCTGGCGCTGGTCGTCCCGCCGGCCTCGCTGCGCCGGCTCCAGCCGATCGCCCCCTCGGCCGACTGGCGGTTCGACCTCGCGCAGGGCTGCCCGGCGCACTGCCAGTACTGCTACCTGGCCGGCTCGCTGTCCGGGCCGCCGATCACCCGGGTGTACGCCGACCTCGACGAGGCGCTGACAGGCCTGGACGGCTACGTCGGGCACGGCACCGTCACCTCCGGGTCCGCCGCGCGCGCCGGCGAGGGGACGACGTTCGAGGCCTCCTGCTACACCGACCCGCTCGCCCTGGAGCACCTGACCGGCGGGCTGGCCACGGCGATCACCCACTTCGGCACCCACGACTGGGCCGGGCCGGTGCAGCTGCGAGCCACCACCAAGTTCGACGACGTCGCCGGCCTGCTCGACCTGCCGCACGGCGGCCGGACCCGGCTGCGCTTCTCGCTGAACGCCGCCTCGGTGGCCCGCCGCTTCGAGGGGGCCACCTCGCCCGTCGCCGGCCGCATCGCCGCCCTGGGCGCGGTGGCCGCCGCCGGCTATCCCGTCGGGCTGACCATCGCCCCGATCATGCCCGGGGAGGGCTGGCGGGAGGGGTACGGCCAGCTGCTGGACGACGTCGCCGCGGCGCTCCCCCGAGGCACCGACCTCACCGTCGAGTGCATCACCCACCGCTTCACGCCGGGCAGCAAGGCCACGCTGACCGACTGGTACCCGCGCACGAAGCTGGAGATGGACGAGACGACCAGGACCACCAAGCGCGGCAAGTTCGGGGCCGTGAAGCACGTCTACCCGCGCGACACCATGGCGGAGCTGCGGAGCTGGTTCCAGGGCGCGATCGCCGACCGGCTGCCCGACGCCCGGCTGCTCTACTGGACCTGAGCCGCGGCTCAGATCAGGGCTCAGAGCTCAGCGGGGGCGGTGCTGGACCAGGCCGACCGGCACCGGGCCGGGCCAGACGGCCTCCAGCGCCTCGGCGGTCTCCTCGCGGAGCTCGGTGGCCGCGCCGAACGTGCACACCCGCACCGGGCCGCCGTCCGGCACCTCCTCCAGCACGTCGGCGACGACGACGGTGATGTTGTCGGTGGGCGGCCCGGCCAGCGCGGCGTCCCGCAGGCGCGCAGCGGCCTCGAGGGGCGTGCCCTCGGCAGCCAGCAGGTCGCACAGCACCGCCGGCGGGACGACGTCGGACAGCCCGTCGGAGCAGACCATCACCCGGTCACCGGCGCGCGCCTCCAGCCGCAGCACGTCGACCGCGGCGACGTCGTCGTCCGCGCCGTGCAGGGCCGCGTAGACCGCCGACCGCTGGGGGTGCACCTTCGCCTCGGCCGGCGTGAGCGAGCCGGCGTCGATCAGCGCCTGGACCAGGGTGTGGTCGGTGCTGACCTGCTGCAGCTCGCCGTCCTGGAGCAGGTAGCCGCGGGAGTCGCCGATGTGCAGCAGCGCCAGCCCGTCGGCGTCGACGTACAGCACGGTCATCGTGGTCGCCATCGTCCGCAGCCGCGGGCGCTCGGTGTAGGCGGCCCGGATCCGTTCGTTCGCGCTGGCCACGATCCGCACCGGGTCGTCCGCACCCTCGCCGGTGCTGCCGGTGGCCAGCGGGGCCAGCCAGTTGACCACCAGCGAGGAGGCGACCGCGCCGCCGACGTTGCCGCCGACCCCGTCGGCGATGCCGATCAGCCGCGGGCCGGCGACCGCGGAGTCCTGGTTGTCCGGGCGGGGACCGCGGGTGGAGACGGCTGCACTGTCCAGCACGAGCACCTGCCGTCACCTCCTGTCCTCACCGGCCGACCACCCTGCACTGCGAACGCAGCGGTCGCCGAACGGTAGATCACGCGACCCGGGGGCGCGCACGAACACGGCGCGCGCGGTCACCTACCGTTCGTCCTCGTGCTCGTCCTGCTGCCGCCGTCGGAGACCAAGCACCCCGGTGGGGACGGCGCCCCACTGGACCTGGGTGCCCTCGGCACCCCGGAGCTGAACCCCCTCCGGGAGCAGTTGGTGGAGGCGGTGGTGACCCTCGCCGCCGACGTCCCGGCCGCCCGCGCGGCCCTCGGCCTCTCCCCCGCCCAGGACGGCGAGATCGCCCGCAACGCCGCGCTGCGCACCAGCCCGACCATGCCGGCGATCGAGCGCTACACCGGCGTGCTCTACGACGCGCTGGACGTCCGGTCCCTCACCCGCGCGCAGCGACGCCGGGCCGCCGGGCGGCTCGCGGTGGGGTCGGCGCTGTTCGGGCTGCTGCGGGCCGACGACCCCGTCCCCGCCTACCGGCTCTCCGCGGGCAGCTCCCTGCCCGGGCTGCCGACCCTGCGCTCGCTGTGGAAGCCGGTGCTCACCGACGTGCTGGCCGGCGTCGACGACCTGGTGGTCGACCTGCGGTCGGGCGCCTACGCCGAGCTGGCCCCGGTGCCGGGCGCGATCACCGTGCAGGTGCTCAGCGAGCGCCCCGACGGCACCCGGGCGGTCGTCTCCCACTTCAACAAGGCGCACAAGGGCCGGCTGGCACGGCTGCTGGCGACCACCACGGCCGAGCCGGACTCCGTCGTCCGGCTGCGGGCGCTGCTGCGCCGGGGCGGGTTGCACGTGGAACACGACGGCGGGACGGAGCTGACCCTCGTCGTCCCGGCCGCAGCGGTGACCCGCTGACGGCTGGCAGGGTTGAGACAGGGGTGACTCAACGAGGGACAGTCCGGTAAGGCGAGTCGCGTCTGTCCACCTGACGCACTAAATAGCATCGCTGCAATGGACATCGCAGATGTACTAGCCGCCGCCCAGACGCCCGTCTACCTGGAAGGCAGGAGCAACGGCGACCTCGAGGCGCGTGTTCACACGGCCTTGACGACTGCCGGCCACTCCACCGTCTTGGAGGCACACCCTGCACTCGACGCAGGACTCGAGACGAGCATCCTGGATGCATTGCTGAACCTGGCCAAGGCAACCAAGCCGAACCACCAGCAGGATTTCCTGGACCAGTACCGCTACTGGGCTCTGTTTCGCTACCTAGGCGCCCTAACTGCCGAGCCAGCGCTCCGCCTTTCCACCGCCGGCCGCCGCATCAGAGGAAATCAGCGACGCGTTCTGAGCGAGGAACTGGGCGTGGGCTTCTCCGTGCTCGTAGCCGAACACTGGATCAATCACCTGCTCGGAACTGCTGCAAGACACCACGTTGTCGACATCGACGTGGCGATCGGGAAGCGCACCCTGCAAAAGTGGGGTGCCAACAAGCGGGTCTCCCAATCCGGGGGGAAGCGAGCTGACTACGTCATGATCAGTCAGGACCCGCGAGACCTACAGCGACTCCGCATCTTGATGCTTGAGAGCAAAGGGACCCGGTCCGACAGCCACAGCGTCAGGCAACTCGCCACCGCTGGCCAGCAACTGCTAGGAGTGGAGTTGGACGAACGGATTCCTCGCGGCTTGGCAGTCAGCACCGTGATGGATGGCGAATACCTATACTACAACGCTCTGAAGCTGAAACGAGACGCTCGCAACCCAAGCAGGAACGCGGCTAGGTCCACACTCACCTACACCCCTCCCGAAGCTTTGCACGAAGGGGAGGCGGGACTAGAGATCACCATCGACGCCGAGAGGCTGGACAACCGAGCGGACGTGGAACTCGGCGCCGAAGATGGAGTGGCGGAAGACGCGGCTGCAAACGCAATACGGGCATCCTGGGCAAACCTTGCTGATTTTGGCAACAGTGCCGCAGCCTTTCGCCGCTGGGCCCCGGACGACCTACTAGCCAGGAAGACTCGTAGGGCCGACGACCTGCCCAGCCGTGAGACCCGCGAGATCGCCGGGGGCGTAGGACTCATCGGAGTAAGCACTGATATCTCCCTCCCGGGCGGACGAATAGAGATCTTCCTGGGTGTGACTGAGGAGTTGGACGAAGCCTTGCTTCACGGCAACGCGGCAGCGGTGTTGCATGCACAGGGTGAGTCACTCCGGATTGATCGAACTCAACGACCGCAAGACTCGCACCGGGCTTGGTCTGTATCGAGTGATGGAGCCGCCCTGCTGATCGCAGCTCGTTAGCTCCTGGTCTGCTGCCTGCGACACCTGATGCCTACCCTCACACACGCACGAGGTTCCTCAACGCTGAGATACCCAGTACGGTCGCCGGGGTGAGCGACCTCGACGAGCTGTGCACCCGTCCGGCGACCGAGCTGGCCGCGCTGGTCCGCGACCGGGAGGTCTCCGCCCGGGAGCTGATGGACGCCCACCTCGACCGGATCGAGCGGCTGAACCCGGAGCTCAACGCGATCGTCACCCTGGACGCCGAGGGTGCCCGGGCCGCGGCCGACGCCGCCGACGCCCGGCAGGCCGCGGGGGAGCCGATCGGCCCGCTGCACGGGCTGCCGGTCGCCCACAAGGACACCCACGTCACCGGCGGCATGCGGACCACCTGGGGCTCGCCGCTGCACGCCGAGAACGTGCCGGCCGAGGACGAGCTCGTGGTCGCCCGGCTCCGCGCCGCCGGGGCGATCCGGGTCGGCAAGACGAACGTGCCGGAGTTCGCGGCCGGGTCGCACACCTTCAACACCCTCTTCGGCGCCACCCACAACCCCTACCGGCACGGGCTGTCCGCCGGGGGCTCCTCCGGCGGTGCGGCCGCGGCCCTGGCCGCCGGGCTGGTGCCGCTCGCCGAGGGCAGCGACATGGGCGGCTCGCTGCGCAACCCGGCCGCGTTCTGCAACGTCGTCGGGCTGCGCCCCACGCCCGGCCGGGTGCCCAGCCACCCGACGGCGATCGGCTGGTCGCAGCTGTCGGTGCAGGGACCGATGGGCCGCACCGTCGCCGACGTCGCGCTGGCCATGTCCGCCCTGGCCGGCCCCGACCCGCGGGTGCCGATCTCGCTGAGCGAGCCCGGCGCGCCGCTGGCCGCACCGCTGCCGACCGAGCTGACCGGCCTGCGGGTGGCCTGGGCGCCCGACCTGGGCGGCCGGGTCCCGGTCGACCCGGCGATCACCGCGGTGCTGATGGCGCAGCTCGGGGTGTTCCGCGACCTCGGCGCGACCGTCGAGGAGGACTGCCCGGACCTCACCGGCGCCGACGAGGCGTTCGGCGTGCTGCGGGCCTGGCTGTTCGAGGCCAGCTACGGCGACCTGGTGCGCCGGCACCCGGACCAGGTCAAGGAGACGATCCGCTGGAACGCCGCCCGCGGCGCCGAGCTGACCGGCGCCGACGTCGGCCGCGCGGAGGTGGCGCACACGGCGCTGTACCAGCGGGTCGTCGAGTTCTTCGAGCGCTACGACGTGCTGCTGGCCCCGACCACCCAGGTGCTGCCGTTCCCGGTGGAGCAGGAGTACCCGACCGAGGTCGCCGGCGTCCCGCAGGAGGACTACCTGGGCTGGATGCGGTCGTGCACGCTCATCTCGGCGACCGGGTGCCCGGCGCTGTCGGTGCCCGGCGGGTTCACCCCCGACGGGCTGCCGGTGGGCCTGCAGGTCATCGGGGCGCCGCGGGCCGACCGGACGGTGCTGGAGGTCGGGCACGCGTTCGAGCAGGCCACCGGCCACGGGCTGCGGCGACCACCGCTGGGCTGAGAGGGTGGGGCGGTGACCGACACCCCGTGGTGGACCAGTGCCGTCGTCTACCAGGTCTACCCGCGGTCGTTCATGGACTCCGACGGCGACGGCATCGGTGACCTCGCCGGCATCCGGCACCGGCTGGACCACCTGGCCGACCTGGGCGTCGACGTCCTGTGGCTGTCACCGGTGTACGCCTCGCCCCAGGCGGACAACGGCTACGACATCAGCGACTACCAGGCCATCGACCCGACGTTCGGCACGCTGGAGCAGTTCGACGAGCTGCTCGCGGAGGTGCACGAGCGCGGGATGAAGCTGGTCATGGACCTGGTGGTCAACCACACCAGCGACCAGCACCCGTGGTTCCAGGAGAGCCGGGCGTCGCGCACCTCGCCCAAGCGCGACTGGTACTGGTGGCGGCCGGCGCGGGCAGGCCTGACCGCGGGTGCGCCCGGCGCCGAGCCGACCAACTGGCACTCCTTCTTCTCCGGCCCGACCTGGGAGCTGGACGAGGCCAGCGGGGAGTACTACCTGCACCTGTTCGACCGCACCCAGCCCGACCTGAACTGGGAGAACCCGCAGGTCCGCGAGGCGATCTACGCGATGATGCGGTGGTGGCTGGACCGCGGGGTCGACGGCTTCCGGATGGACGTCATCAACATGATCTCCAAGGACGTCGCCCCCGACGGCAGCCTGCACGACGGCCCACCCCTGCCGGGCGCGCCGTACGGCGACGGGTCGGCGTCCTACCTCTGCGGGCCGCGCATCCACGAGTTCCTGCAGGAGATGCACCGCGAGGTGTTCGCCGGGCGGCCCGAGCGGCTGCTGACCGTCGGCGAGATGCCCGGCGTGACCGTGGAGCAGGCGCGGCTGTTCACCGACCCGGCCCGGGCCGAGGTCGACATGGTGTTCCAGTTCGAGCACGTGGGGCTGGACTTCGACGGGGACAAGTGGCACGCCCGGCCGCTGCGACTGACCGACCTCAAGGCCTCCTTCGGGCGCTGGCAGGCCGGGCTGGCCGAGGTGGGGTGGAACTCCCTCTACTGGGACAACCACGACCAGCCGCGGGCGGTCTCCCGGTTCGGTGACGACAGCCCCGAGCACCGGCGGGACTCCGCCACCTGCCTGGCGACCCTGCTGCACCTGCACCGCGGGACGCCCTACGTCTACCAGGGCGAGGAGCTGGGCATGGCCAACGCCCCGTTCGCGACGCTGGCCGACTTCCGGGACGTCGAATCGCTCAACCACTTCGCCCAGGCGGTCGCCGCCGGGCACGACCCCGAGGCGGTGCTGGCCGCGATCCGGCCGGTCAGCCGGGACAACGCCCGCACCCCGGTGCAGTGGGACGCCACCGAACACGCCGGCTTCACCACCGGGACGCCGTGGATCGCGGTCAACCCCGACCACCGCGAGTGGAACGCCGCGGCGCAGCGCACGGACCCGCGGTCCGTCCTGGCCCACCACCGGGCACTGATCGCGCTGCGGCACGCCTCCCGGACGGTCCAGCTGGGCGACTTCACCATGCTGCTCCCCGGGCACGAGGAGGTCTACGCGTTCACCCGCTCACTGGACGGGGAGACGCTGCTCGTGGTGTGCAACGTCAGTGCGACGGCACACTCCCTGGCCGACCTGCTGCCGGCCGCGGTGGACGCCGAGCTGGTGCTGGGCAACCTCCCCGACCCGGACCCGTTGCGGCTGGCGGCCTGGGAAGCCCGGGTCGTGCGGCTGCCCTGAGGACTCACTCGGTGGTGGGCGCCACCCGGTAGGCGCCGTCCGTGCCGGCGACCCCGGCCGGGCGGTGGGCCCGGGCGACCATGACCTTCTCGTGCTTGCGGGCGAAGACCACCGTGCCCACCAGGAACAGGCCGGAGAGCACCAGGACGACGGCGCTCAGCGCGTTGACGAAGGGCAGTTCCACCCCGGAGAGCGCGAGCACGCCGACGGCGACCAGCGCGAGGGCGGCGACGACGGCCCCGGCCGCGCGCCACGGGCTTCGGCCGACCTCCTCGACGCCCGCCACCGCCTTGTCCTGGGCGTAGTCGAGTGGCTTGCGCGCCCAGGTGAAGCGGGTGGCCAGCACCGCCAGCCCGGCGGCGACGAGGACGAAGCCGGGGCCGGGCAGCACCAGCAGGCCGATCCCGGCGAGGGTCAGCAGGCCACCCAGGGTGGCGATCACGACGGTCTTCACGATTTCCGGTCGTGCCCCACCGGGTGGCTCCCTACTCCACCCACGTCGGCGTGTCGCGGACGTTGCCCTCAGCGGCGGCGGCGCAGCCCCCGGAGCGTGCGGACGGCGACCAGCAGCTCGGCCAGCTCGTGCCGGTCACCGGCGGCGAGGTCGGCGAGCTGGGCCGCGGCCCGTTGCTGGGCGACGTCCCAGGCGTCGACCCACCGCTCGACGAGCTCCGCCGCGGCCTCGCCGTCGGAGTTCCGCAGGCCCAGCACGTCAGCGGTGAGCGTCGCCTGCTCGCTCGCCAGGTCGTCGCGCAGGCTCGCCCGGGCCATCGACGGCCAGCGCCGGTCCCGGGGCAGCCCGATGACCAGCTCACGGAGTGGCACCAGGCCCAGCCGCTCGGCCAGGCACTGCGACACCTGGGCCGCCAGCGCGATGGGCGCGCCGGTGTCCTCGGCGACCACCGCCAGGTCCAGCGCGGTCGGCAGCAGCGGCGCCGCCGCGACCACGGCGGCCAGCTCCGGCGGGACGCCGGCGGCCCGCAGCTCCGCGGCCCGCTCGGCGTAGGCCTCGGCGTCGGCGCCCAGCAGCCAGCCGGGCAGGCCGGCGCGCACCTCGGCGACCGGCCCGGCGAACCGCTCGATCACCGGGGCCAGCGTCGCCGCCGGCTCCGCAGTCAGCTCGGGGATCCGCAGCAGCCAGCGGGTGCTCCGCTCGGCCAGCCGGGTCGCCTCGGTGCGCAGGTGCACCTGGGTGGCGGCCGGGACCCGGTTGTCCAGGTCCCGGGGGGCGTCCCACAGCCGGTCGACGTCGAACACCGCCCGGGCCACGGTGTGCGCCCGCACGACCGCGGCGACCGGGGCGCCGGTCTCCTCACCCAGCCGGAACAGCCCGGTGACGCCGGCGGTGTTCACCGCCCGGTTGCTCAGCACCGTGGCCACGATCTCGCGGTCCAGCGGGTGACCGGCCAGCGCGGTGGGGAAGCGGGCGCGCAGTGCGGTCGGGAAGTACTCCTGGAGCAGCTCGGCCAGCGCCGGGTCGTCGGGCAGGCCCGAGTCCAGCACCGCGTCGCCGGCCTCGATCTTGGCGTAGGCCAGCAGCACGGAGAGCTCGGGGCCGGTCAGGGCCTGGCCGTCGCGGCGGCGCTCGGTGATCGCGCGGTCGTCGGGCAGGTCCTCCACCACGCGGTCCAGCCGGCCGGAGCGCTCCAGCGCCCGCAGGTACCGCTGGTGTGCGTCGAGCAGACCGCGGGACGCGGCGCACTCGGTGGCCAGGGTGGCGTTCTGCGCGTAGTTGTCCCCGAGCACGGCCGCGGCGACCTCGTCGGTCATCTCCTCCAGCAGCCGCGCCCGGCCGGCCGGGTCCAACCGCCCGTCGTCCACCACCCGGTTCAGCGCGATCTTGATGTTGACCTCGTGGTCGGAGGTGTCGACGCCCGCGGAGTTGTCGATCGCGTCCGTGTTCACCCGGCCGCCGGCCAGGGCGTACTCGATCCGCCCCCGCTGGGTCAGGCCCAGGTTGCCGCCCTCGCCGACCACCCGGACCCGCAGCTGGCCGCCGTCGACCCGCACCGCGTCGTTGGCCTTGTCCCCCACGTCCAGCGCGCTCTCCCCGGCGGCCTTCACGTAGGTGCCGATCCCGCCGTTGAACAGCAGGTCGACCGGGGCGAGCAGCACCGCGCGCACCAGCTCCGGCGGGCTCAGCGCCTCCACGTCGTCGGCCAGCCCCAGCGCCTCGCGCATCGGCGCGGAGACCGGCACCGACTTCGCCGTCCGCGGCCACACCCCGCCGCCGGGGCTGATCAGCGAGCGGTCGTAGTCGGCCCACGAGGACCGCGGCAGCGCGAACAGCCGCCGGCGCTCGGCGAAGGAGGCGGCGGCGTCCGGGGTCGGGTCGACGAAGACGTGCCGGTGGTCGAAGGCCGCCACCAGCCGCAGGTGCTCCGACAGCAGCATCCCGTTGCCGAACACGTCACCGGACATGTCGCCGATGCCGACGACGGTGACCTCCTGGCTCTGCACGTCCACGCCCAGCTCACGGAAGTGCCGGGTGACCGACTCCCAGGCGCCGCGGGCGGTGATGCCCATCGCCTTGTGGTCGTAGCCCACCGAGCCGCCGGAGGCGAAGGCGTCACCCAGCCAGAACCCGCGCTCGAGGGCCACCGAGTTGGCCAGGTCGGAGAAGGTCGCCGTCCCCTTGTCGGCCGCGACCACCAGGTAGGTGTCGTCCCCGTCGTGCCGGACCACCCGCTCCGGCGGGACGACGGCGCCGTCCACCAGGTTGTCGGTGAGGGCCAGCAGGGCGCCGATGAACTGGGTGTAGCAGGCCTTGCCCTCGGCGACCACGTCGTCCCGGGACGCGCCTTCGCCCGGCCCGCGCAGCACGACGAAGCCGCCCTTGGCCCCGGTCGGCACGATCACGGTGTTCTTCACCGTCTGCGCCTTGACCAGGCCGAGCACCTCGGTGCGCAGGTCCTCCCGCCGGTCGCTCCAGCGCAGCCCGCCGCGGGCCACCGCACCGAAGCGCAGGTGGACGCCGAGCACCCTCGGCGAGCTGACCCACACCTCCCGCGCCGGGCGGGGCTCGGGCAGGTCGGGGACGGCGGAGGGGTCGAGCTTGAGCGCCAGCGGGGCTCCCTCGGTGAACACGCCGGCCGTGTACGCCGTCGTCCGCAGGGTCGCCCGGACGGCGGCCAGCAGCGAGGACAGCACCCGGTCGGCGTCCAGCGAGGCGACCTCGCCGATCGCGTCGGTGAGCGAGTCGACGAGGGCGGTGGTGCGCGCCTCCCGGCCCGCCGACCGGTCGGGGTGGAACCGCGTCTCGAACAGCGCCACCAGCCGGGCCACGATCCCCGGGTGCGCGGCGAGCGTCTCCTGCACGTAGCCCTCGCCGAAGGGCAGCCCGCCCTGCCGCAGCCACTGCGCGTAGGCGCGCAGCACGGCCACCTGGCGCCAGGTCAGCCCGGCCAGCAGCACCAGGGAGTTGAGGGCGTCGTCCTCCGCGCGGCCGGCCCACACGGCGGTGATCGTGTCGGTGAAGCGCTCGGGCAGCGTGCCGGCGAAGGGCACCTCGACGGTCGGCGACGCCAGGCCGAAGTCGTACACCCAGGCCAGCGGGGCGCCGATCCGGTCGATCTCGTAGGGCCGCTCGTCCAGCACCTCGACGCCCATGTGCTGCAGCACCGGCAGCACGTCGGACAGCAGCAGCCGCTCCCCCACCCGGTAGACGGTCAGCCGGCGCTCGCCCTCGGGGCCGGCCGGCGTCCGCAGCCGCAGGTCCAGCCCGCCGGGGGCCAGCCGGTCCAGCCGGGCGAGGTCCTCCACGGCCGCCTGCGCCGGGAACTCCTCCTGGTAGGCCGCGGGGAAGGCGTCGGCGACCCGGGCCAGCAGCCGGGGGCCGTCGTCGCCGTGCCGTGCCGCGAGGGCCTCGGCCAGGTCGTCGGTCCAGCTGCGGGCGGCCGCGGCCAGCGCCACCTCCAGCGCCGGGACGTCGACGTCGGGCAGCGACGGGCCGCCCCGCCGGCTCACCGGCACCCGGACGACGAAGTGCAGGCGGGTGAGCACCGACTCGCTGGAGCGGACGGTGAACTCGACGTGCGTGCCGCCCAGGTGCTCCAGCAGCAGCCGCTGCATGGTCAGCCGGACCTGCGTCGTGTACCGGTCGCGGGGGAGGTAGACCAGGGCGGAGAAGAACCGGCCGAACGGGTCGCGGCGGAGGAACAACCGGGTCTGCCGGCGTTCCCGCAGGTGCAGCACGGCCAGCGCCACCGGCAGCAGCTCGTCGACGTCGACCTGCAGCAGCTCGTCGCGCGGGTAGGTCTCCAGGACGTCGAGCAGCTGCTTGCCCGAGTGGCTGTCCGCGGGCACCCCCGAGCGCGCCAGGACGGCGTCCGCGGTCCGCCGGATCAGCGGCACGTCCCGGACGCTGCTGGTGTAGGCCTCGTTCGGGAACAGCCCCACCAGCAGGTGCTGGCGGCCCCGGCTGCCCGGCGAGTCGCTGGGCAGGTCGACGACGACCAGGTCCAGCCAGGCCGGGCGCTGGACGGTGGACCGGGCGTCGCCCTTGGTGACCCGGACCCGGCGGGCGGCGACCGCGCCCGGGGCGGCCAGCGCGGCCGGTGCCACCGAGGTGGCCCGCTGGGGGGAGCTGCGCAGCACGCCGAGCTCGGAGCCGGCGACCACGTCGACCGCCGGCTCGGCGGCGTCCCCGACCAGCTCGACGGTGCGGGCGCCGAGGAAGAGGAAGTTGCCGCGGGCCAGCCAGCGGAGCAGGGCCGCGGCCTCGGCCGGGTCGTCGGCGGGGTGCCCGGCGTCCTCGGGGGCCGGCAGGCGGTCCAGTGCGTCGGCGATCTCCTCGGCCCGCCCCGCCAGTGCAGCTGCGTCGGTGTGCGCGCGGCGGACGTCGTCGAGCACCGCCCCGATCCCGGCCAGCAGGTCGGTGGCCGCCTCGTCGTCGACCTGCCCGGAGAGCACGACGGACATCCAGGACTCGGCGATCGCGTCGGCACCGCAGGTGGCCGCGTCGGCGCTGTCGCAGAAGGTGACGAGCTCCCCGTCGGCGTCCCGGCGGACGACCACGACCGGGTGCACGACGTGCTCGGGGGCGATGCCCTGCCGGGTCACCTCGGCGGTCACCGAGTCGACGAGGAAGGGCATGTCGTCGACGACGACCCGGAGCACGGCCCGCCCGCCGTCGGTGCGGTGGACGTCGACGACCGGCGTGCCCGGCCGGCGGGAGGCCGCCAGCCGGAGGTGCCCCAGCGCCAGGGCGGCCAGTTCGGCGGGGTCGTGGCCGACCACCTCGGCGGCCGGCTCACCGGCGTAGAAGCGGTGCAGCAGGACGGGGGCGTCGGCCGCCTCGACGCCGGCCGGGAGAGCACCCTGACCGGTCAGCTGCCCGCGTGCCGCCGTCGCCGCCCGGTCCAGCAGCCGGCGCTTCTCCTCCTGCGCCGCCTCCAGCGAGGCCATGTCGACGAGGCTGTCCACGGAACTCTCGACAGGGCCGTCGACGGGCGCCTCACCGGCCGGGGTGCGGGTGGACGGATCGGACTCCGAACGCAGACGAGCCATGCCCACCGACGCTAGTGGCCGCGCACCTTCAAGGGCAGCACCAGCTCGGCGATCCAGCTGAAGAGGGCGATGAGGAAGCCCCCGAACACGGCGGCCACGAAGCCGTCGACGGTGAACCGGTCGGAGATCGCCGCGGTGAGGGCGAGCATCGCCGCGTTGATCACCAGCAGGAACAGGCCGAGGGTGAGGATGACGAACGGCAGCGCCAGCAACCGGACGATCGGCCCGACGATGGAGTTGACCAGCGCGAACAACAGGGCGACCCAGAGGTAGGTGCCGGTCTCGCCGAAGAAGCCGGTCGGGTTGCCGATCACCTCGATCCCGTCGACGAGCCGGGTCACGGCGTAGATGATCGCCGCGAGCACGACGACGCGGACGGCGAACTTGCCGATCGTTGCCACGGCGGCACCGTAGCGCGCACGGATCACCCGGAGCAGGACTCCGGCCGTCTAACCGGATCTCACGTTACCGCTAGACGCGGGTAGAGGACGCCACAGAGCCGCATGTCACACGACTGGGTGGGGAACAACAGACCCGGCCGCACGTTGACCTGGATGCCGGTCCGGTCTGCGCCCCGGGCTCCACCCCTCGTCGCCGCGAGCGACCACTCGCCGAGAGGCCGCCCGGACCGGTCATCGCGCGCCCCGCCGGGAGTCGGCCTCCTGGCGGGGCGCTGCGCTGGGAGACTGGTCCGGTGAGCAGTGCGCCGCCGCAGGACCCCGCTCCGGCGCGACTCCCCCGCTCCCGCACCGCCGCGCTGCGCCGCCTGCCGGCCCGCACCACGCGCCGCGCCGTCCTGCTGGTCGCCCTGGTCGTCGTGGGCTGCGCCGTCGCGCTCACCTCCGACGTCCCGGACGTCGCCACCCTGCGCGCCTGGCTGGCCGACGTCGGGCCCCTGGGATGGGCGGCCCTCGTCGCCGCCCTGGCCCTGGCCACGCTCGCGCCGGTGCCCCGCACGGCGCTGTCCGTGCTCGCCGGCGTCCTCGCCGGGTTCTGGGGCGGCCTCGCCCTGGCGCTGACCAGTGGCCTTCTCGGCGCCGCAGCCGGGTTCCTGCTGGCCCGCCGGCTCGGCCGGGAGGTGGTCACCCGACTGGCCGGGCCGCGGCTGGCCCGGGCCGACGCCCGGCTGTCCGAGCGCGGGTTCCTCGCCGTGCTGGTCGGCCGGCTGACGCCGATCGCGCCGTTCACCGCGGTGAGCTACGCCGGCGGGCTCTCCGGCATGCGCTGGCGCGACTACCTGGCCGGCACCGCCCTGGGGGTGGTGCCGGGCACCGTGCTGCACGTGGGCATCGGGGCCACCGCCGGGACGGTCGGCGCCGGTGGCGCCCCGCTGGCGCTGAGCCTCGTGCCGTTCACCGTGGCCCTGGTGGTGCTCGGTGCGGTCGCCCTCCGCCGGCGCCGGACCGGCCTCGCCGGTTGATCCATCGAACACACGTTCGAACGGCGTGGTAGCGTCAACGGCGCACCCAGATACCGGGTCTCGTCCGCTCTGACGCTGTATCCGGCTGTCTAGCGCTGGCCCTAGACGGCCACAGACGAACATCGAGACGGCGGTCGATGCTGCCGTCTAACCGTTTCTACCGTTGCGGCAAGACGACCGCATAGGGTGCTCGACATGGACCCCGTGCGGAACCCGTACGCCCCCGGCGCCGGGCAGCGCCCGCCCGAGCTGGCCGGCCGGGACACCGAGCTCTCCGCCTTCGACGTGGTCCTGGAGCGGATCGCGCGGGGGCGGCCGGAGCGCTCCCTGGTGCTCACCGGGCTCCGCGGGGTCGGCAAGACCGTGCTGCTCAACCAGCTGCGGTCGGCGGCGATCACCCGCGGCTGGGGCACCGGCAAGATCGAGGCCCGCCCGGACCAGTCGCTGCGCCGGCCGCTGTCGGCCGCACTCCACATGGCCCTGCGCGAGCTGCGGCACCCCGACCAGGAGTCCACCGACGCCGTCCTGGGCACCCTCAAGGCCTTCGCCCAGCGCCAGGCCCCCGCCGACGCGAAGGTGCGCGACCGCTGGCAGCCCGGGATCGACGTGCCGGCCAGCGCCGGGCGCGCCGACTCCGGGGACATGGAGATCGACCTGGTCGAGCTGCTCAGCGACGTGGCCGGCCTCGCCGCCGACGTCGGCAAGGGCGTCGCGCTGTTCATCGACGAGATGCAGGACGTGCAGACCGACGACGTCTCGGCCATCTGCGCCGCCTGCCACGAGCTGTCCCAGCAGGGCTCGCCGCTGATCGTCGTCGGCGCCGGGCTCCCCCACCTGCCCGCGGTGCTCAGCGCCTCCAAGAGCTACTCCGAACGGCTCTTCCGCTACCTGCGGATCGACCGGCTGGACCGGGACGCCGCCGACCGGGCGCTGCTGGCCCCGGCCGAGCGGGAGGACGTCGAGTTCGACACCGCCGCACTGGACGCCCTCTACGACGCCGCCGACGGCTACCCCTACTTCGTGCAGGCCTACGGCAAGGTCACCTGGGACGTCGCGGCGACCTCCCCCATCACCGCCGACGACGTGGCGATGGCCGCCCCGGCCGCGGAGGCCGAGCTCGCGGTCGGCTTCTTCGGCTCCCGCTACGACCGGGCCACCCCCGCCGAGCGGGAGTACATGCACGCGATGGCCGAGCTCGGTGGCCCGAGCGGCGCCGCGGTCGCCACCTCCGACGTCGCCGTCACGCTCGGGCGCAAGCCGGCCTCCCTCTCCCCCGCGCGGGACTCCCTGATCAAGAAGGGGCTGGTCTACTCCGCCGAGCGCGGTCAGATCGCCTTCACCGTGCCGCACTTCGGCCGCTACCTGCTCCGCCACGCCACCGACTGAGAGAGCACCCGGACGGGGGGGTGTTCCACGTGCAACCTCGTCGCGGGGACGGCAGGGTGGCCGGGGTGAGCACCCCTGCCGACGCCCGCTCCCCCGAGGAGATCACCGTCCCGGTCGAGGGCGGCGAGCTCGCTGCCCTGTACTGGGCGGCCGACGCCCCCGGGGCCCCCCTGGTCGTGCTGGTGCACGGGATCACCGGGAACGCCGCGGTCTGGGGCCCGGTCGCGGCCGCCCTGGCCGGCGAGTGCGAGGTGGTCGCCCCCGACCTGCGGGGACGGGCCGGCAGCGCCGGGCTCCCCGGCCCCTACGGCCTGTCCGCACACGCCGCGGACGTCGCGGCGCTGCTCGACCGCTTCGGCGCCGACGCCCAGGCCGGGGCCGACGCCACCGTGCTCGTCGGCCACTCGATGGGCGGGTTCGTCGCCGCGCTGGCCACCGCCGGGGAGGCCCGGGACATGGTGCACGGGCTGGTGCTGGTCGACGGCGGCCTGCCCTTCGCCGTCCCGCCGGCCGCGGACACCGACTCGATGCTGGCCGCCTTCCTCGGCGGCACCCTGGACCGGCTGGACCGCACGTTCCCCGACCTGCCCGCCGTCCGGGACTTCTGGTCCGGGCACCCGACGGTGGGCCCGTGGGTCGACGAC
This sequence comes from Modestobacter marinus, assembly GCF_011758655.1. Lineage (NCBI taxonomy): Bacteria > Bacillati > Actinomycetota > Actinomycetes > Geodermatophilales > Geodermatophilaceae > Modestobacter > Modestobacter marinus. Next base: position 1,463,623 of record NZ_JAAMPA010000001.1, on the reverse strand, counting down.
CCGTCGGCCTCCGCGTTCTTCGTCCGCGACCTCACCGGTACGCCCCCCGAGCTGCGCAGCGCGGTGGTGCACGAGGCGGTCCGGGTCGACGGCGCGGACATGCTCCGCAACCAGCTGGTGCTCGAGGCCACCACCGACCTCCCGGTGCCGGCGACGCTGCTCTGGGCCACCCGGGGCATGCAGGGCGAGGTGCCCGGCCTCTACGACGAGGTGCGGCTGGAGCAGATGCAGCTCGCCCGCGCCCACGTCACCGCCCACGAGGTCCCCGGCACCGACCACGACTCGCTGGTGTGGAGCCCGGAGGGCATCCGGGCGATCGCCGACGCGGTGCGCGAGGCGGCTGCGCGCGGTCGTTGAACGCAGACGCCGGCCCCGCCGTTCGGCGGGGCCGGCGTCTGCGGCTGGTCGGTGACCTCGGGTCAGCGCAGGGAGCGCTCGGCGAGGTCGCGCAGGCCGGCGTCGGCGTCCCGCTGCCCGGGGCCGGCGTTGGTCGCCGTGTTCGGCTCGGGGGTGTCGCCGTGGTCGTCGAGCATCGTGGACTCGTCGAAGGGCCGCTCGCCGGCCAGCACGGCCCGCAGCTGGTCGGTGTCCAGCTCCTTGGTCCAGGTGGCGACCAGGATGGTGGCGATCGCGTTGCCGGCGAAGTTGGTCAGCGCCCGGGCCTCGGACATGAACCGGTCGATGCCGACGATGAACCCGACCCCGTCGAGCAGGTCGGGCCGGTGCGCGGCGAGCCCACCGGCCAGCGTGGCCAGCCCGGCGCCGGTGACGCCGGCCGCCCCCTTCGAGGCGATGATCATGAAGGTGAGCAGCCCGATCTGCTCCCCCAACGACAGCGGGTCGCCGAGGGCCTGGGCGATGAAGAGCGAGGCCATCGTCAGGTAGATCGCGGTGCCGTCGAGGTTGAAGGAGTACCCGGTCGGCACCACGATGCCGGCGACCGGCCGGCTCACCCCGGCGTGCTCCATCTTGGCGATCAGCCGGGGCAGCGCCGTCTCCGAGGAGGACGTCGAGACGATCAGCAGGAACTCCCGGCCGAGGTACTTCAGCAGCCGGAAGACGCTGGTCTGGGCGACCAGCCGCAGGAGCAGGCCGAGGACGACGAAGACGAAGAGCAGGCAGGTGGCGTAGAAGCCGAGCATGATCACCGCGAGGCTCTTCAGCGCGTCGATGCCGGTCTCGCCGACGACGGCGGCGATGGCACCGAAGGCACCGATCGGCGCGACCCACATGATCATCGCCAGCACCCGGAAGACCAGCTTCTGGAAGTGGCCGATGCCGCGCAGGATCGGCGCCCCGCTGTCCCCCATGGCCTGGATGGCGAAGCCGACCAGCAGCGCGACCAGCAGCGCCTGCAGCACCGAGCCGTCGGTGAGCGCGGAGACCAGGGTCGTGGGGATGAGCCCGAGCAGGAAGTCGACCGTGCCGCCGCTCTCCTCGGCGTTCGCGGCCAGCTGCGAGCCCTGCCCGCGGAGCTCCTCGGAGAGCTGCAGCCCGTCGCCGGGGTGCAGCAGGTTGCCCACGAGCAGCCCGATCGCCAGGGCGATGGTGGACATGGTCAGGAAGTAGCCCAGCGCCAGGCCGCCGACCCGCCCGACCTTGGCCGCCTGCCGGATCGACCCGATGCCCAGCACGATCGTGGCGAAGATGACCGGCGCGATCAGCATCTTGATCAACGCCACGAACGCGGTGCCCAGCCACTTGAGCTGGACGGCGAAGTCGGGGAAGACGAACCCGACGGCGATGCCGAGGACGACGGCGGCGATGACGGCGAGGTAGAGCCAGTGCGTGCGGTCCCGCCGCCGGGGCGGGGTCGCCTCGGTCGGGGACGCGGCAGCTGAGGCCATGACTGCTCCTGTGGAGTCGGGCGGCCGGGGCTGCTGGCCGCCGGATCAGGTCGCCCGCACTCGGGGCGACGTCAGCACCCTCACCCGCGTCGTGACGCCGGTCACCCATCTGTTCATAGCGTTCACCGGTTCCCGCCGCGGCGGTGGACACTCGGCTGGTGCACCCTCCAGCCGCGCCGGTCCGGCGCCGGGACCGCGGCAGCCTGGCCCGCGACCTGCTGGCCCTGCAGGCCACCGTCGTGGCGATCGTGGTGCTGGTGGCCAGCGTGGTCGCCTACGCCCGGGCCCGGGCCGCGGTCGAGGAGGCCGCCGAGGCGGAGGCGATCGGCATCGTCGAGAGCCTCACCAACTCACCGCTGGTGCTCGCCGCCGTCTCCGGGGCGGAGCCCACCGCGGTGCTCGAGCCCTACGTCGAGCGGATCCGGGCCGACACCGGCACCTCCTTCATCACCGTCCTGGCACCGGACCGCACGCGGTACACCCACCCGGACCCGGCGGAGATCGGGCGGCCGTTCCGCGGCACGATCGCCCCCGCGCTGGCCGGGCAGACGTTCACCGAGACCTACACCGGCACGCTCGGGCCCTCGGTGCGCGCCACCGGTCCCGTGCTGGACGCCGACGGCGACGTGGTCGCCCTCGTCTCGGCCGGCATCACCGTGGCCGCCATCGGCGACGACCTCACCGAGGCACTGCCCGGCATCGTGCTGACCGCCCTGGCCACCCTGGCGGTCGGCGGCCTGGGCAGCTGGGCGATCAGCCGCCGGCTGCGGCGACAGACGCACGGCCTGGGGGCCGCCCCGCTGGCCCGGATGCTGGAGTACCACGACGCCGTCCTGCACGCCGTCCGGGAGGGCCTGCTGCTGGTGGACGGCGGGGGCCGGGTGCAGCTGGCCAACGACGAGGCCCGCCGGCTGCTCGACCTCCCCGACGACCCGGCCGGCCGGCCGGTCACCGAGCTCGGCCTGCCGGCCGAGCTGACCGCCCTGCTCACCGGGCAGCAGCTGACCGTGGACGCCGTCCAGGTGACCGCCTCCCGGGTGCTGGTGGTGAACCAGGCGCCGGCCACGCAGGGCGGCCGGGCGGCGGGCACGGTGGTCACCCTGCGCGACCACACCGAGCTCCAGGCGCTGACCGGGGAGCTGGACAGCGTCCGTGCGTTCGCCCGGTCGCTCCGGGCGCAGTCCCACGAGGCGGCCAACCGGCTGCACACCACGGTGTCGCTGGTGGAGCTGGGGCGCACCCAGGAGGCGATCGACTTCGCCACCGCCGAGCTGGCCCTGGCCCAGCGGCTCACCGACGAGGTGGTCGCCGCCGTCGAGGAGCCGGTGCTGGCCGCCCTGCTGCTGGGCAAGGCGGCGATGGCCCACGAACGGGGCGTCGTCCTGGTCATCGACCCGGAGTCCACCGTCGGCGCGACCGGTCTCCCCGGCGGCGACCTGGTCACCATCGTCGGCAACCTGGTGGACAACGCCGTCGACGCCGCGCTGGAGGGGCCCCCGCCGCACGAGGTGCACCTGCTGCTGCGCGCGGCCGGGGACACGCTGGAGATCCGGGTCGAGGACACCGGGCCCGGCCTGACCGAGGAGCAGACGCACCGCGTCTTCGACCAGGGCTGGAGCACCAAGGCCGCCCCCGACGGTCACCACGACGGCCTCGGGCACGGGTTGGGGCGCGGCCTCGGGCTGGCCCTGGTGGCGCAGACGGTCCGGCGGCACGGCGGCCGGGTCGGCGTCCGGCCCGGCCCGGGGGCGGAGTTCACCGTCACCGTGCCGCTGCGGGCGCCGGCGCACCAGTCATGACGGTGCCGCCGGTCCGGGTGCTCGTGGTCGAGGACGAGCCGATCGCCGCCGAGGCCCACCGCAGCTACGTCGACCGCACCCCCGGGTTCACCACCGTGGCGGTCGCCGCCAGTGGCGCCCGGGCCCGGGAGGCGCTGGCCCGGCACCGGGTCGACCTGGTGCTGCTGGACATGAACCTGCCCGACACCCACGGCACCGACGTCGTCCGCTGGCTGCGGGCCGCCGGCCAGGACGTCGACGTCCTCGCCGTCACCTCGGCCCGGGAGCTGGCCACCGTGCGGGCCGCGGTGTCGGCCGGGGTGGTCGGCTACCTGCTCAAGCCGTTCACCTACCCGGCGCTGCGCGACCGGCTGAGCGCCTACGCCGGCTACCGGGCCCGGCTGGCCGGGACGGGCGACGTCCACGGCCAGGACGACGTGGACCGGGTGCTCGGGGCGGTCCGCCCGCCGGGCCCCGCGCCGCTGCCCAAGGGCATGGCGCCGGAGACTCTCGAGGCGGTGGTCACCGCGCTGCGCTCCCCCGACGGGCTGTCGGCCGCCGAGGGGCTGTCGGCCGCCGAGACCGCCGAGCGGATCGGCGCCTCCCGGATCACCGCGCGCCGGTACCTCGAGTACCTCGCCGACGCCGGGCTGGCGACCCGCAGCCCGCGGTACGGCTCGGCGGGGCGCCCGGAGGTCGGCTACCGCTGGCGCTGAACGCGGGAACGACCAGGGGAGCAGGCCCGGTGCACCGGCACCGGTCCTGCTCCCCTGGTCGCTGGGTCCTGCTGGTCGGACGTGGTGGTCAGTGCGCCATCACGATGGACATGGTGCCCGAGCCGTAGCCGGCCACGTCGACCTTGAGGTCGATCCGGTTGAACGCCGCGGCCAGGCCGGCGATGTCCCCCGGGATCGACTCCCCCGGAGCGTGCAGCTTGTGCAGCTTCGAGTGGTTGACGCCCCCGCCGTTGAACAGCGCGGCGGCGACGTTCACCACCTCGTAGACGACCTCCAGGTGCATCTCGGAGAGCTCGCCCTCGTCGATGGCGTCCTCGAGCCCGCCCTTGGGGAGCAGGGCCAGCGCCCCGGCGAGCCAGGCGGCGAGCCGGATGTCGACCAGGCAGAGGGCGGTGACGGCCATCGTCGGGTCGACGTAGACGGCGACGGCCGGCTTGTCGTTGAGCGACACCGGGTCGCCCGGGGCGACGCTGACGTCCTTGCCGAACAGGCCCTCGAGCAGGTCGCGGACGTCCTTGGGGTTGGGCAGCAGCGCCGGTGCCGGAGCGGTCATCGGGCCACCTCGCTGGCGCTCGGCGTCCCGATGCCCGACGGTGCTGCGCACATGCGTGCCCTCGCGAGCTCGGTCACGAGATCACCCCGTCCAGGGCGTCCTTGAAGGTGTCCTCGTTGAACGGCTTGGCGATGAGGAAGAGGGCGCCGGCGTTGGCCGCCTTCTCCCGCATCTCCGGCGAGCCCTCCGAGGTCACGAAGCCGAAGGGCACCTGCGACCCCGAGGCACGCAGCGCCTCCAGGCACTCGATGCCGGTCATCTCGGGCATGTTCCAGTCCGAGAGGACCAGGTCGGGCTTCTCGGAGCCGACCTTGTCGAACGCATCGCGTCCGTCGACGGCCTCGACGATGTCGTGGTCGTCGTAGCCCGCCTGGCGGAGCGTGCGGATCACGATCTGCCGCATGACACGGCTGTCGTCGGTCACCAGGATCTTCACTGCGGCACCTCAGTTCCGCTCGGGTGCAGCGCCTCGGTGGCGCCCTGCACGGTGATGGTCAGGGACTGTCCGCGCCACTGACCGTTGACGCGGCAGACGTCGTCCAGCCGCCCGGTGGTGGGGGCGGGACCGATCTGGGGAAGGCCGAGGCTGGAGGGCCCCGGCAGGACCGACTTGATGTTGCCGCCGAGCACGTTGGCGAGTTCGCCGAGCGCGTCGGCGACGTCCTCGTCGTCCACGACCGTGGGCGGCCGGGTCATCAGGACGCTCTCGGCGAGCGCCTCGGCGGTCGCCGGTGCGCAGGTGAGGACGACGGCGCCGTCCCACGGGCCGCTGATCGTCACCCACGCGCTGACCACCTCGGCCGGCGGTGCGACGGGGACGGGCACGAACGCCTCGCCGTCACCGACCAGGGCGGGCCAGATCTCGTCGGCGATGCTCTGCACCGTCGCCTGGTCCAGCAGCGCGGTGATCGGCTGGGCTTCCTGCAGGCTCACGCGGACACCTCCTCGGGGAGCAGGCCGAGCAGCGCCAGCTTGTCGCGGAGCGCGTCGGCGGTGAACGGCTTGATCAGGTACTCGTGCGCGCCGGCGGCCAGCGCCTTGACGATCTGGCCGGTCTCGCTCTCCGTGGTGACCATCATCAGCGTCACCTGGCGGAAGTCGGGGTTGGCGCGGGTGGCCATGACGAACTGCAGCCCGTCCATCACCGGCATGTTCCAGTCGATGCAGCACAGGTCGGGGACCCAGCCCTCGGCCTTCCCCTCCTGCAGCGCGTCGAGGGCCTGCCGGCCGTCCCCGGCCTCACGCACCTCGTATCCGAAGTCCTTGAGGATGCTGCCGACGATGCGCCGCATGGCGCGGGAATCGTCGATCACCAGAGCTCGCACGGTCAGGCTCCCTTTCGCGGGCGGTAGGCGGAGCCGCGGCCGAGGACGACCCGCTCCCAGTTCTCGTCGACCCCGAGGGTGGTCTCCGCAGCACCGAGGAACAGCCACCCGTCGGGGCGCATGAGCTGGCGGACTCGGGTCAGGATCGCCTGCTTGGTGGGCAGGTCGAAGTAGATGAGGACGTTCCGCAGGTAGACCACGTCGAAGGGGCCCATCCGCGGCAGCGGGGCGGCGAGGTTGCACTCGCTCGCGGTGATCATCCGGCGCAGCGCCGGGGCGATCTCCCACTCGTTGCCACTGCGGGTGAAGTGCCGCACCAGCATGGTGGCGGGCAGCCCCCGGTTGACCTCCAGCTGGCTGAACCGGCCGGCGCGGGTGCGCTCGACCATCTGCTGGGACAGGTCGGTCGCGGTGATCGACACCCGGGTGGTGGCGTTGGGCAGCGCGTCGGACAGCAGCATGGCGATCGTGTACGCCTCCTGCCCGCTGGAGCAGGCCGCCGACCAGATCTGCAGCCGCTCGTCGGGACGCCGGGCGGCCACCAGCTGCGGCAGCACCGTGCTGGTCAGCGCGGTGAACGGGTCGCCGTCGCGGAACCAGGACGTCTCGTTCGTGGTCAGCGCCTCGACGATCCGCCGGGTGGTCGCCGGGTCCGGGCGGTTGCGGACGGACTCGACGAGCTCGCTGACCCCGGACAGGCCGCGCTGCTGGGCCATCGGCAGCAGCCGGGCCTCGACCAGGTACTCCTTGCCGGGCTGGAGGACGATCGCGCTCTCCCGGTGCACCAGCTGGCGCACCCAGTCGAAGCTCGTGGTGGTGAGGGTCATCGCCGGCCTCCGATCGGGACAGCGGCACGGGCAGCGGCGAAGCCGGCGGCCGGGCGGGGGGTCGGGAGCAGCCGGACGATCGCCTCGGCGACCCGGCCCAGCGGCAACACCTCGTCGGCGAAGCCGGCCTGGGTGACCGCACCGGGCATGCCCCAGACCACGGAGGTGGCCTGGTCCTGGGCGACGACCGTGCCGCCGGCGTCCCGGATCTGCCCGGAGCCGATGCGACCGTCGGAGCCCATGCCGGTGAGCACGACCCCGAGCACGGCGCCGTCGTAGGCGGCCACGGCGGAGCGGAAGAGGACGTCGACGGCCGGCCGGCAGAAGTTCTCCGGCGGTGCCTGGTTCAGCGCGGTGCGCCTGCCGGCGCCGCTCGTGCCGACGGTCAGGTGGAAGTCACCGGGGGCGATGTGCACGGTGCCGGGCGCCAGCGGGGTGCCGTCGACGGCCTCCACCACGGTGAGCGGGCACAGCCGGTCCAGGCGCTGGGCGAACTGGCGGGTGAAGACGGGGGGCATGTGCTGCACCAGCAGCACCGGCACCGGCAGGGAGGCCGGCAGCAGCGGCAGCACCTTGGTCAGCGCCTCGGGGCCACCGGTGGAGGAGCCGATCACCAGCACCGCCGGCTCCTTGGCGGCGCGGGTGCGCGCCACCGGCGGGCGGACGGCGACCGGGGCCGCGACCGGGGCGGCCGCGGGGCCGCTGGTCTGCGGCCGGCCGGTGAGGGCCTTGATCTTGGGGATGAGCTGCTGGCGCACGCTCTCCATCGACTGGGCGACGCTGCCGACGTTGGCCGGCTTGGTCACGTACTCGTTGGCGCCGGCCGACAGCGCGTCCAGGGTCGCGGAGGCACCGCGCTCGGTCAGCGTGCTGAACATGATGATCGGCACGCGGCTGTGCATCTGACCACCGGCGCCGCCGCGGATGGCGCGCACCGCCTCGATGCCGTTCATCTCCGGCATCTCGATGTCCATGGTGACCAGGTCGGGCTTGAGCTGCTCGAGCTTGGCCACGGCCAGCCGGCCGTTCGGCGCCGTGCCGACGACGGTGATCATCGGGTCCTCGGACAGCACGTCCGTCACGATCTTGCGGACGACGACGGAGTCGTCGACGACCATCACCCTGATTTGTTCCACGCGTTCCCCCGCAGCCGATGTGCCGGCCGGTGGGCCGCTCCCGACCTGTATCGGCATCGCGTGCCGGGGCTTGAGCGGATTCAGACGTGTACTGCAGATCGAGCGTTATCTACCCCTCGAGGGGGAGGGACCGCCCGGTCACCATGGCCCACGGGCCGCCGAGCACGGCGAGGGACTCCTCGTCCAGCAGGTCGGCCATCGCCAGGCCCTGCACGCAACCGGCGAGCGCGTTCCAGACGCCCTCCGCGCCGTCCCGCGGGGAGAAGCCGGCCTCGGCGAAGAGCCCGACGGTCATCAGCTGGACGGCGGCCAGGGTGCGGGTGCGGCCGGAGACGTGCGCGGCCCACGCGGCGCCGTGCATCGCCGCGGCCCAGGGCCGGCGCTGCGCGCGCCCGGCGTCGACGGCCATCCGCCACCGCCGGCGGCCGGCCTCGTCCAGCCCGCGGAGCTCCGCGGCGAAGGCGTCGACACCGGCGGCCGCCGGACCCAGGTCGGGCCGCGGGCCGGGCTCCCAGGCGGTCGCGGTCGCGAACGGTCCGGTCAGCTCCTGCCGCGTCGGGGCGTCGAGTGCGTCGGAGGCCCACCAGCCGGTGGCGGCGTCGGCCAGCACGTCGGCGGCCTGGGCCGCCACGGCCGGGTCGAGGTCGGCCACGACCTGGTGCTCGGGGCCGAGGACGTCGTCCCGCACCAGCCGCTCCAGGGCCGGGGTGTTGCCGATCGTGCCCCGCTCGAGCAGGGCGACCAGCCGGGCGGACCGGTCGTCGCCGCCCGGGTCGGTCAGGTCGCGCAGCTGGGGGACGCCACCGGCGGCCAGTTCGTGGGCCCGGCGGGCGCGGACGGCCAGGGCCGCGCGCTCGTCGTCGGGGCGGCCGGCGGCGGGGTGCGCCGCGGCGATCCGGTGCAGGGTGGCGGCGTCGGCACCGAGGCCGGCCACCAGGACGTCGGCGACCTGGCCACCGGCGGGCAGTCGGACGAGGTCGAAGCCGAGCGTCGCAGCGCTGACCAGGGAGTAGGGCACGTCGCCTCCAGGGAAGTGGTCAGGCCATCGTGCGGGGAGCCCGGGCCGCAACGCCACGCGGAGGTCACCCGCTCGCAGGATGGCGAGCGGACGACCTCCGCGCGTTGCTGCCTGACGGTCAGTGCCCCATCACAGACCGTTCAAACACGTCACTCGGTAGGGACAGCGGGCTCAGTAGGTGAAGCGGGCCACGCTCCCCCGCAGGTCGCTGGCCATCCGGGACAGCTCGTCCACGGCCTGCCGGGTCTGCCCCAGCGCCTGCGTGGTCGAGGAGGCGGCGGTGGAGACCCCGGTGATGTTCGTGGCGATCTCCGTCGACCCGCCGGCGGCCTCCTGCACCGACCGCGACATCTCATTCGTCGTGGCCGTCTGCTCCTCCACCGCACTGGCGATGGTCAGCTGGAAGTCGTTGATCGACCCGATCACCTCGCTGATCCCACCGATCGCCTCGATCGCCTTCGCGGTGTCCCCCTGGATGGCCTCCACCCGACGGGCGATGTCCTCCGTCGCCCGCGCCGTCTCCTGCGCCAGCTCCTTCACCTCGTTGGCCACCACCGCGAAGCCCTTCCCCGCCTCACCGGCCCGCGCGGCCTCGATCGTGGCGTTCAGCGCCAGCAGGTTCGTCTGCTCGGCGATGCTCGTGATCGTCTTCACCACCGCGCCGATCTCCTTGGAGGAGATGCCGAGCTCCGTGATCGTCGCCGTCGTCGTCTTCGCCTCCGTCACGGCCGAGGCCGCCACCCGCGCCGCCTCGTTCGCGTTCTGGGAGATCTCCCGGATCGACGCCCCCATCTGCTCGGCACCCGCAGCCACCGTCGCCACGTTCCGGGACACCTCCTCAGCGGCCGCCGACACCACACCCGACTGGGCCGAGGTCTCCTCCGCCGAGGAGGAGATCTGCGCCGAGGACGCCGAGAGCTCCTCCGACGAGGCCGCCACCGCATCAGCGGACGCGACGATCTCGGCGACCGTGTCGGCCATCGTCTGCGCGGCCGTGTTCAGCGCCGCGGACATCTGCCCCATCTCGTCCCGACCGCGGACGGGCAGCCGCACGGTGAGGTCACGCCCGGCCAGCCGCTCCAGTGCGGTCTGGATCTCCCGGACGCCGCGGACGATGCCGCCGGACACCACGAAGGACAGGCCGGCCCCGAGCAGCACCGACGCGAGCGCCACCAGCACCATGTCGCGGACCATCGCCGACTCGGCCGCCTGCGCCTCGGCGCGCGTCTCCGCCACCCGGGCGTCCACGGAGCCGACCAGCTCGGTCATCGCCTGGTCGAGCACGTAGAAGACGTCCCACTTGTCCCCGGTCGAGACCGCGTCCCCCTCGTCGAGGCGCCCCTGCGCCCAGAGCGCGAAGATCTGGTCGTTGAAGGCGCTCATCGCCGTCCAGTTCTCCTGGATCGTGTCCAGGCTGACGCGGGCCTCGTCGTCCAGCAGGTCACGGTCGAGGGCGAAGAGCTCCTCGAACCCGGTGGCGCCGTCCTCGTAGTTGGGCACGTTGTCCCCGTCGGGGGCAGCAGCGACGGCGCCGCCGTCGACCCGGGCGCGCCAGGCGGTGATGTTCTGCCAGTTGGCCGCCCACAGGAGGTCGTACCGGGCGTCCTCGACGGCACGCTGGACGCCCACGGCGGCCGTCGCCCGGTCGTTGAGATCCCCCACCCGGGCCGATCCGGCGATCCCGGTGATCGCGACGGCCGCCAGGCCGATCAGCAGGACGGCGCTCAGGGTGAAGACGCGGGTCCTGATGCCCCGGTTGCGCAGCCAGCTGCGCGTGTTCGCAGGTGTCCTCGAGTGGGCGCTCATCGATCCGTACATCCGTTTCGTCCGGTGGTGCAGGAGGTGCTGGGACAGGTCGGCCGGCACGAGCGGCCCGGTCACGGGTGGGGGCCGTGGGGCGGGTGTGACTCGGTCTCGTCCGGGAGATCGTCGGGCAGCAGACCGGGGCGGCCGTCGAACCAGTGGGCGTGTCGCGACGCTGACCAGCAGAAAGACCGGTGACCGGTGCCGGCGGGCGACGAGTCGACATCCCGCGCGGGTGACCGGTGCCGGGAACGCGGCAGGGCCGCACGGACCCGAGGTCCGTGCGGCCCTGCTGTGCGGTGCCGGTGCCGCTCAGTAGGTGAAGCGGGCCACGCTCCCCCGCAGGTCGCTGGCCATCCGGGACAGCTCGTCCACGGCCTGCCGGGTCTGCCCCAGCGCCTGCGTGGTCGAGGAGGCGGCGGTGGAGACCCCGGTGATGTTCGTGGCGATCTCCGTGGAGCCGCCGGCGGCCTCCTGCACCGACCGCGACATCTCGTTCGTCGTCGCCGTCTGCTCCTCCACCGCAGAGGCGATGGTCAGCTGGAAGTCGTTGATCGACCCGATGATCTCGCTGATCCGACCGATCGCCGACACGGCACCCGAGGTGTCGCCCTGGATCGCCTCCACCCGACGGGCGATGTCCTCCGTCGCCCGGGCGGTCTCCTGCGCCAGCTCCTTCACCTCGTTGGCCACCACCGCGAAGCCCTTGCCCGCCTCACCAGCACGGGCGGCCTCGATCGTGGCGTTGAGCGCCAGCAGGTTCGTCTGCTCCGCGATCGAGGTGATCACCTTGATCACGTTGCCGATCTCCCGCGAGGAGTCACCCAGCTTCAGCACCGTGGCGTTCGTCGTCTCCGCCTCCGTCACCGCCTGCGCCGCCACCCGCGCAGCCTCGTTCGCGTTCTGGGAGATCTCCCGGATCGAGGCCCCCATCTGCTCCGCACCCGCAGCCACCGTCGCCACGTTCCGGCTGACCTCCTCCGCCGCCGCCGAGACCACCCCGGACTGCGCCGAGGTCTCCTCCGCCGACGACGAGATCTGCGCCGAGGACGCCGACAGCTCCTCCGACGCCGCCGCCACCGCGTCCGAGGACGCCACCACCGACGCCATCACCCCGCGCAGCTCGGTCACGGCCGCGTCGAGCGCCTGGCCCATCTGGCCCAGCTCGTCCTGGGTGGTCAGCCCGCTGGTCCGGGTCAGGTCCCCCTCGGCCAGGCCCTGGGCCACGTCCTTCACCCGTCCCGTGGCGCGGGCGATCCCCGAGGCCACGAACCAGCCCAGGGCGAGCGCGAGGCCGACGCCGGCGACGATCAGGACGATCGCGGTGGTCCGCTGGGACAGGTACTCCTCGTGGATCCCCGTCGCGGCGGCCTCCGCCTGCGCAGACTCCAGGTCCCGCAGCGTCGCGATGTCCTCCCGCACCTGCTCGACGACCGGCGCGACCTGGGCCGAGTTTGCCGCTCCCCACGCCGCGTAGTCGCGCTCACGGGCCAGCGGCCCGAGCACCGAGCGCTGGAGGTCGAGGTACTGCGCCATCCCCGCCTCGATCTCGTCGACGACGGCCAGCTTCGCCGGCTGGGCGGTGCCCGTGCGGTAGGCATCGAGGACGGTGCCGAACTCCTCGCCCAGGCCCTCGACGGCGGCGATGGCCTTGGTCGGATCGCTGCTGAGGATGACGTCCCGGGTGTTCACCCGCATGTCCGCCACCAGCGCGTCCAGGTCGGTGGCGGCGACGACGCCGATCAGGTTGTCCCCGTAGAGCGCCTGCGCCGATTCGTCGCTGACGCCCAGCGCGTCCAGCCCCATGACACCGATCCCGGCCGCGACGACGCCGGCCACCCCGACGGTGGCCAGGATCTTCGTCCTGACGGTGCGGTTGCCCCACCACGAACCGGAGCGGGCCAACGGGCTGACGGACATGTTCTCTCCTGGGGTGCTTGCAGGTGGGGTGGGGCCGCACTTCCTCAGCCGGCGGAATTCGTCCGCGATCGGCGAGTCAGGACCATGATGAACGAATCGGTAATGCGGAGTGTCACGAGTGCAGCGTGTCGCATGCCGCTGCGTGGACAAAGCACGATGACCGGCTCGTGGAATGGTCATGTCGACATTCTCGGAATGGTCAGGGAAGAGCAGGCCACGGACGGCGGACGTCCCCGCGTCGACGTCCTCGAGCGGTCATCGAGGTGCTCCCGGCGCCGGGGACGACGACGGCCGGCACCCCCGCTGGCGGGAGGTGCCGGCCGTGGGAGCGGATGACGTCACCAGGTGAAGCGGGCCACGCTCCCCCGCAGGTCGCTGGCCATCCGGGACAGCTCGTCCACGGCCTGCCGGGTCTGCCCCAGCGCCTGCGTGGTCGAGGACGCCGCGGTGGAGACCCCGGTGATGTTCGTGGCGATCTCCGTGGACCCGCCGGCGGCCTCCTGCACCGACCGCGACATCTCGTTCGTCGTGGCCGTCTGCTCCTCCACCGCAGAGGCGATGGTCAGCTGGAAGTCATTGATCGACCCGATGATCTCGCTGATCCGACCGATCGCCGACACCGCACCCGAGGTGTCGCCCTGGATCGCCTCCACCCGACGGGCGATGTCCTCCGTGGCCCGCGCGGTCTCCTGCGCCAGCTCCTTCACCTCGTTGGCCACCACCGCGAAGCCCTTCCCGGCCTCACCGGCCCGCGCGGCCTCGATCGTGGCGTTGAGCGCCAGCAGGTTCGTCTGCTCCGCGATCGAGGTGATCGCCTTCACCACCGCACCGATCTCCTGCGAGGAGGTGCCCAGCTGGGTGATGGTCCGCGTGGTGGCCTCCGCCTCGCTCACCGCCTGCGCGGCCACCCGCGCCGCCTCGTTCGCGTTCTGGCTGATCTCCCGGATCGAGGCACCCATCTGCTCCGCACCGGCCGCCACCGTGGCCACGTTCCGCGACACCTCCTCCGCCGCCGCCGACACCACACCCGACTGCGCCGAGGTCTCCTCCGCCGAGGAGGAGATCTGCGCCGACGACGCCGACAGCTCCTCCGACGCCGCCGCCACCGCGTCCGAGGAGGCCGCCACCGAGGCGATCACCGCGCGCAGGTGCTCCTGGGCGGTCCCCAGCGCGACCGCCATCTCACCGACCTCGTCCCGGGCCACGATCCCCGTCTCGACCGTCAGGTCACCGGTCGCCATCGCCTCCAGCGAGGCCTGCACCCGCCGCAACGGCCGGGTCAGCGCTCGCTGGGTGAGCAGGCAGATGACCAGGATGGCCACCACGCCGGCGGCCGCGACGATGCCGCTGGTCCAGTCCGCCTGGGTGATCGACGCGTCCAGCTCGGCCTCCGCGGCCTCCGACTCCGCCGCCAGCGCGTCCTTGGCCGCCCCGACCGCCCCGTCGGTGAGGTCGTTGGCAGCCTGGATCTCCTCGAACCGCGCCCGCATGCCGACCTGGTCGGCGACGGCTGCCTCCACGAAGGACGCCAGCGCCTGCTGGTAGTCGCCGAACGTGGTCTGCACCGCCTCCGCCGCCGCGGCGCTGTCGCCGGTGAGGGGGACCTCCCGGAGCTGGGCCAGCAGGGCCTCCGACGTCGCGATGTCGTCGGCCACGTCGACCAGCTGGTCGGTCGGGGTGGGGCTCACCAGCGCCTTGAGACCGTCGACCTTCAGCTCACTGGCCCGGGTGTCCAGCTGCAGCACCAGCTCGGCCGCCTCGTCGAGCTGGACCAGCCGGTGGTTGGCGTCCCGGACGGTGGCGTTCGAGGCCATCGTGGCCGTCAGCAGCCCGGCGAAGGCCAGGACGACGACGCCGATCATGATGCCGAACTTCACGGCGAGCCGGCGGTCGGCGAACCAGCCCGACGGGCCGGTGGAGGTGGGGGAGCGCATGGCGGGTCTCCTGGTCGGAACGGGCGGCGGCGCACGGGACTGCCGCAGCGGGGGACGAGTGCACCCGTTCCAGAGAGCGGCTGCGCTCTCCGGGCCGGCGAGGACCACGTCCCGGGAGCCCGGGACGTCGACGTCCTGGCATTTCCCGAGGGTGGTTCGCGGGCCATGGTGGGGGATCCGGTAATGGCTGGTACCGATGTGCCCTGCGTGTCGTGGACGGCGACGAGAATGGTCGGCCAGCACTGTCGGGGAGCACTTTGTCGACTCGCGCAGGAATGGCACACGAAAAGACCGCGGCCGCCGCCTCGCCCGGGGAAGGGGGCGAGACAGCGGCCGCGGGAGCCGTTCGGTTCTCTCAGTAGCTGAAGCGGGCCACCGAGGTGCGCAGGTCGCTGGCCATCCGGGACAGCTCGTCCACGGCCTGCCGGGTCTGCCCCAGCGCCTGCGTGGTCGAGGAGGCGGCGGTGGAGACCCCGGTGATGTTCGTGGCGATCTCCGTGGAGCCGCCGGCGGCCTCCTGCACCGACCGCGACATCTCGTTCGTCGTCGCCGTCTGCTCCTCCACCGCAGAAGCGATGGTCAGCTGGAAGTCGTTGATCGACCCGATGATCTCGCTGATCCGACCGATCGCCGACACCGCACCCGAGGTGTCGCCCTGGATCGCCTCCACCCGACGGGCGATGTCCTCCGTGGCCCGCGCGGTCTCCTGCGCCAGCTCCTTCACCTCGTTGGCCACCACCGCGAAGCCCTTGCCCGCCTCACCAGCACGGGCGGCCTCGATCGTGGCGTTGAGCGCCAGCAGGTTCGTCTGCTCCGCGATCGAGGTGATCACCTTGATCACGTTGCCGATCTCCCGCGAGGAGTCACCCAGCTTCAGCACCGTGGCGTTCGTCGTCTCCGCCTCCGTCACCGCCTGCGCCGCCACCCGCGCCGCCTCGTTCGCGTTCTGGCTGATCTCCCGGATCGAGGCCCCCATCTGCTCCGCACCCGCAGCCACCGTCGCCACGTTCCGGCTGACCTCCTCCGCCGCCGCCGAGACCACCCCGGACTGCGCCGAGGTCTCCTCCGCCGAGGAGGAGATCTGCGCCGAGGACGCCGACAGCTCCTCCGACGCCGCCGCCACCGCGTCGGAGGAGGCGACGACCGCAGCCATCACCGAGCGCAGGTTGTCCTGGGCGGCGGCCAGCGAGTCGGCCATCTGACCGATCTCGTCCCGGTCCCGGACCTCCGGGCGGACGGTCAGGTCACCCTCGGCCATCGCCTGGGCCGAGCGCTGCACGGAGCCGACCGTCGCGAGGATCCGGCGGACCACCAGGAACGCGAGGGCGGCGGCGACGACGATCGAGACGATCGAGACGGTGAGCAGCAGCGTGACCGAGTCGCTCGCCCGGTCGGCGGCGGCGGCGTTGCGCGCCGATGCCTGCTCGGACTGGGCGATGCCCTCCTCTTCCAGGCCGTCGGCGATGTCGTCGAAGTACGGCTGCATGGTCTCCCTGACCAGCTGCGCGTAGCCGGCGACGTCGCCCGAGGCGCCGAGCGGGAAGGCGGTCGTGGTCAGCAGCTGGAGCAGCGCGGCCCGGGCGTCCAGGTACTTGTCCATCGCGGCCTGGTCGACGACGTAGGGCTCGTACTCGGTGAGGCCGGCCTCGACGTCGGCCTGCTTCTCCTCCATCTGCCCGATCAGCTCCTGCTGGCGGGCCGGGTCGGAGAAGGCGTACTCGAGCACGCGGGCGCGGTGCGCCGCGGTGGCCCGCTGGACCGCGGAGAGGGAGTTGAGCGGCTTCAGGTTCTCGGTGTAGATGGCCTGCTGGCCGTCACGCATCTCGTTGATCCGGCCGATCGCCAGGGCGTTCGTGCCGAGGACGACGAGGGCGAGCAGGGCGATGACCGCCCCGATCTTGACGCCGATCGGTCGGTCGGCGAACCACCCGAGCCGCCGAGAGGGGAGAGCTGTGGTGCTCATGGTCTTTCTCCAAGGAAGGGAGTGGATCGGGTGGGAGGGGGTCGGGGTGGATCGGGGTCCCGCTCCTCCCCGCGCGCCTGCGGCGCGGGGGAGCAGCGGGGTCCTGCGTCAGCTGCCGACGGCGCGGTTCACGTCGAGGGCGAGGAGCAGCTGGCCGGAGAGCTTGTAGGCGCCGCGGATCAGCTCGCGGGCCGCGCCGTCGAGCGTGTCCGGCGGGGCCTCGAAGTCGCGGACGTCGACGTCCACGACGTCGGCGATGCTGTCGACCAGCAGGCTGACCGCCTCGCCGTGCAGCCGGACGACGATCACGACGGCCTCGGTGCCCTCGGGCCGGGCCGGGCGGCCGAGCCGCTCCCGCAGCTCGATCGCGGTGACGACCTGGCCGCGGAGGTTGATCAGCCCGGCCACGGCCGGCGGGGCCAGCGGCACCCGGGTGATGCTCTGGCTGCGCAGCACCTCCTGGACGTGCTCGACCTCCACGCCGTAGAGGTCGCCGTCCAGCCAGAAGGTGGCCAGCTGGCTGGTGGCCGGCACGCTGCGGGCCTCGGTGGCGGTGCTCATGTCAGACCTCCATCAGGGGGGCGGGGGAACCGGCGCCGTCGAGGTCGAAGGCGCCGGGGGAGGGGAACCCGGCAGGGGGCGTCGTGTAGAAGGCCGGGTCGGCGGCGAGGATGGCCGCCCGGACGTCGAGCAGCTCGGTCACGCGGTCACCGATGACGGCCGAGCCGAGCAGGCCGAGGTCGTCGATGTCGCTGTGCACCGAGGCCTCGCCGTCGACGATGTCGAGGATCTCCTCGACGACGATCGCCACGCTGCGCCCGTGGTCGGCGTAGACGATGACCTCGAGCGTCTCCCGCTCGGCGTCGCCGAAGGCGCCCAGGTGCCGGTCCAGCCGGACGATCGGCAGGATCGCGCCGCGGTACTGGACCACCTCCCGGGAACCCACCCGCTCGACGGTCTCGCTGCGCACCTGCTCCAGGCGGGTGACGGTGTCCAGCGGGATGGCGACCCGCCGGCCGCCCCCGATGGCGGCGAGCAGCATCCGCTGCCGCTCCTGGACGGCGGTGCTGACGCTGGCGGCCACCCGGGCCTCCTGGCGCTCCGCGGTCTCGGCGCGCAGCGCCCGGCGGGCGAGGGCCTGGACGTCGAGGATGAGCGCGACGGCGCCGTCCCCGAGGACGGTGGCCCCGGAGTACAGCCCGATCGCCTTCATCTGGCCACCGACCGCCTTGACGACGATCTCCTCGGTGTTGATGACCCGGTCGACGACCAGCCCGAACCGGCGGCCCTCCGAGCGGAGCACGGCGATGACGACGTGGCCGTCGTGCCGGTCCGAGGGCAGGCCCAGGACGTCGGCGAGGTGCACCAGGGGGAGCAGCTCGCCGCGGAGCCGGTAGACCGAGGCCCCACCGACCTCCTCGACGGCGGCCGCGGCCTTCTCGGCGTCCAGGGCGACGAGCTCCTGCAGGCTGATCTGCGGGATGGCGTAGCGGTCGCCGGCGCACTCGATGGTCAGCGCCGGGACGATCGCCAGGGTCAGCGGGATGCGGAGCCGGGTGCAGGTGCCCCGCCCGGGCACCGACTCGACCTCGATGGTGCCGCCGATGGACTCGATGTTGGTCTTGACCACGTCCATCCCGACCCCGCGGCCGGAGACGTTCGTGACCGCCGCGGCGGTGGAGAAGCCGGGCAGGAAGATCAGCTGAAGGACGTCGGCCGGGCTCATCCGGGCGAGCGCGTCCGGGGTGAGCAGCCCGCGCTCGACGGCCTTGGCCCCGACCTTGGCCGGGTCGATCCCGGCACCGTCGTCGGCGACCTCGACGACGACCTGGCCGCTCTCGTGCCGGGCCCGCAGGGTCAGCACGCCCTCGGTCGGCTTGCCGGCCGCCGCGCGGGCCGCCACCGGCTCGACGCCGTGGTCGACGGAGTTGCGGACCAGGTGGGTCAGCGGGTCCTTGACCGCCTCCAGCAGGGTCTTGTCCAGCTCGGTCTCCCGGCCCTCCATCTCCAGGCGGACCGACTTGCCGCACTGCAGCCCGAGGTCACGGACGACGCGGGGGAGCTTGCTCCAGATGTGGTCGATCGGCTGCATGCGCGTCTTCATGACGCCCTCCTGCAGCTCGCTGGCGATCAGGTTCAGCCGCTGGGAGGCCCGGACCAGGTCCTGGTCGGTCTGCCGGCCGACGTACTGGACGATCTGGTTGCGGGTGAGCACCAGCTCGCCGACCAGCAGCATCAGGGCGTCGAGCAGGTCGACGTCCACGCGGATGGTGCTGTCGGCGACGGCCCGGCGGCCCGGCTGGGCACCGGCGCGCTCCTCGCCGGGCTCCGGAGCGGGCTCGGCCGCGGGCGGGGGGAGGGTGGGGGACTCGGCCACCGGGACCTCCATGGGGACCTCCTGCGGGACGTCGACGGCCGGAGCCGGTGCGGGCGGGGCGGGCGGGAGCATCTCGGCGGCCGGCACCGGGGCCGGCTTCGGGACGGCCGGCGCCGCGGCCTTCGCGGCGCGGGGGGTCTTCGGAGCGACCTTCTTGGCCGGTGCCCGCTTGGCGGCGGCGCGCTTGACGGGAGCGGGAGCGGGCGCGGCGGGGGCCGCTGCGACCTCGGCCGGGACCTCGACCGGCGCCGCCACCTCGGCGGGGGCCGGCGCGGCGGCCGCCGGGGTGTCCTCCAGGACGGCGCTGAGCGTGGCGACGGTGTCGGCGACCACGACGGAGCCCTCGCCCCCGGAGGCCTCGATGGCGGCCAGCAGGGCGCGGATGGTGTCGACCATCTGCAGCAGGGCGTCGGTGCGGGTGGGGTTCAGCTCCAGCGCGCCGTCCCGCAGCCGGGACAGCAGGTTCTCCCCGACGTGCGCGACCTCCTCCAGCCGGTTGAAGGCGAGGAAGCCGCTGGTGCCCTTGATCGTGTGGATGGTCCGGAAGATGCTCGAGAGCCGGTCCCGTGAACGGGGGTCCTGCTCGAGGGCGACCAGATCCTGGTCCAGCTGGTCGAGGTTCTCGTGGCTCTCCACGAGGAACTCCTCGACGATGTCGTCCAGACCTTCCACGCCTGCCTCTTCCCCTTGGTGCGCCGTGGGGCCTGCCCCGCACAGCGATGGCTTCATCGGCGCCCGCCGGTCCACCTGAAGGTGAATCCCAGGCGGGCGCCCGCCTTTTCTGAATTGCCATTCCATGGGCCTGGAATGGTGTTTCATGCCCATGTCGACAATGGCCGCGGATCAGCGTCCGACCTGGTCAGGACGTGAGACCACGGCGTGATGTGACGAATCGGCAGCGGGGGAGACGACTGTGACCGCCGGCCCGGCGGGCCGACGGTCACAGTGGGGGAGCAGGGAACGGGGAGGGCCTGGTGAGGCCGGTGGGACTCCCCGGTTCAGGCGCGGAGGGCCCCGACCAGCCGCTCGAGGACGGCGCGCACACCGTCCAGGTCGGGCACCCGGTGGGCGGCGGCGGTGTCGCCGTCCCCGACCTTGATCGTCACGCCGTCCGGGGACAGGGCGCGGAAGCCGTCCTCGTCGGTGACGTCGTCGCCGAGGTACAGCGCCGCCCGGGCGCCCAGCTCGTCGCGCAGCCGCACCAGGGCCGACCCCTTGTCGGCGTCGGTGACCGCCAGCTCCAGCACGTCCTTGCCCGGCTTGGCGGTGAGCGCGGGGTCGGCTCCCGGGCCGGCAGCGACGTCGGCGAGCAGCCGGGCGGCCGCGGAACGGTCGGCGGCGGTGCGCACGTGCACCGCGGCACCGGCCGGCTTGTGCTCCAGCCGCGCACCGGGGACGGCCTCGACCATCGGGGCGAGCGCCGCCGCGAGCTCGTCCCGGCGGACGGCGAGGTCACCGGTGAGCGGCCCGTCGAACTCCGCGCCGTGGCTGCCCACCCAGCGGAACGGGCCGGTCAGGCCGCTGGTCGCCTGCAGGTCGGCGACCCCGCGGCCGCTCACGAGGGCGACGGTCACCCCGTCGACGGCCGCCAGCCGGGCCAGCAGGTCGCCGACGCCGGGCTCGGGCACCGCCGCGGCCGGGTCGTCCCGCAGCCGGGCCAGCACGCCGTCGTAGTCGCTGGCCAGCAGCAGCGGGCGGGCGAGGGCCAGCTGGTCCAGCGCCTGCGCCAGGGCGGGGTCCAGCGACGGGCTCACGCCTGCGCCTGCAGCGACTCGAAGAAGGAGCTGGCCCAGTGGTCGAGGTCGTGCTTCTTGATGTGGCGGCGCATCGCCCGCATCCGCTTGGCCGTCTCGGCCGGCTCCATCCGCAGCGCGCGCAGCAGCTGGGCCTTCACCCCGGCGATGTCGTGCGGGTTGACCAGCAGCGCCTGCTTGAGCTCGGCGGCGGCCCCGGCGAACTCGCTGAGGACCAGCACGCCGCCGTCGTCGCCGCGGGCGGCGACGTACTCCTTGGCGACCAGGTTCATGCCGTCCCGGTAGGGCGTGACCAGCATGACGTCGGCCGCCCGGTACATGGCGGCCAGCTCCTCGCGGGGCATCGACTGGTTGAAGTAGTGCACGGCCGGCCCGGCGATCGAGCCGTAGACGCCGTTGATGTGCCCGACCTGCTGCTCGATCGTCTCGCGCATCGTCACGTAGTGCTCGACCCGCTCGCGGCTGGGGGTCGCCACCTGCACCAGGACCGTCGAGGGGGCCTCCAGGGCGCCGTCCTCCAGGAGCTCCTCGAACGCCTCCAGGCGCACGCCGATGCCCTTGGTGTAGTCGAGCCGGTCGACCCCGAGGACGATCTTGTCCGGCTGGCCGAGCTCCTCGCGGATCTCCGCGGCCCGGGCGAGCACCTCGGGGGTGCGGGCGAGCTCGTCGAAGGAGGAGACGTCGATGGAGATCGGGAACGCCTTGGCGGTGACCGTGCGGCCCTCGTAGGCGATGGTGTTGCCCTTGTACGGCAGGTCGTGCAGCCGCCGGGCCAGGTTGATGAAGTTGCTGGCCGCCGACGGCTGCTGGAAGCCGATCAGGTCGGCGCCGAGCAGGCCCTCGATGATCGCCGAGCGCCACGGCAGCTGGGTGAACAGCTCGTAGGGCGGGAAGGGGATGTGCAGGAAGAAGCCGATGGTGAGGTCGGGGCGCTGCTGCCGCAGCATGGCCGGCACCAGCTGCAGCTGGTAGTCGTGCACCCAGACGATCGCGCCCTCGGCGGCCACCTCGGCGGCCCGGTCGGCGAATCGCTTGTTGACCTGGACGTAGGCGTCCCACCAGTTGCGGTGGTACTCCGGCTTCTCCACGACGTCGTGGTACAGCGGCCACAGCGAGGCGTTGGAGAACCCCTCGTAGTAGCGGTCCACCTCCTCCTCCGAGAGCCCCACCGGGACCAGCGACATGCCGCCGGACTCGAAGGGCTCGGGGGCCTCGCCCGCGGCGCCGGACCAGCCGACCCAGGCGCCGCCGCGGCCGGCGACGAAGGGCTCCAGAGCGGTGACCAGGCCGCCCGGGCTGCGCTGGTACCGCGTCGTCCCGTCCGGGTCGGTCACCTGGTCGACGGGCAGGCGGTTCGCGACCACCACCACCGGGCTGTCGGCCTCCACCTGGTCTCCTCCCGTGCGCCTTGATCCACTCATGCCGCCCCGACCCTAGGTGACAGGCGCCACCGGGCGCGCATCGCGGCTCAGCGGGAGAGCAGGAACCCGGCCGCCGCGGCGCCCAGCCCGAGCACCAGGGACGCCGTCACGTAGCCCAGGGCGCGCAGCACGGCGCGCTCCTCCACCAGCCGGACGACGTCCGTGCCGAAGGTGGAGAAGGTGGTCAGCGTGCCGCAGAACCCGGTGCCCACCAGGGCCAGGACGGCGGGGGAGACGTCGGAGCGGCCCAGCAGCACACCGAGGACGGCGCTGCCGACGACGTTGACGGTCAGCGTGCCCAGCACGCTGCCGGCGCCCCGGCGGGCGGTGGCGACCCGGTCGGCCAGCAGCCGCAGCGGGGCGCCGGCGAGCGCGCCGAGCACGACCAGCAGCGCGGTCACGCGAGCTCCTCCTCCCCACGCGTCTGCGCCGCCCGCCGCGCGGGCGCCCGGACCACCGCCACCCCGGCTGCGGCGGCGAGCACGCCGCCGAGGACGGACGCGCCCACGTAGGCCGCCGCCACCGGCCAGCGCCCGGCGTCGGCCAGGTGCACGGCGTCGACGCTGAACGTCGAGAACGTCGTGTAGCCGCCCAGGACGCCGGTGCCCAGGAACGGGCGGAGCCACGGGTGCTGCGGCCGCCGGGCGACGACCACCGCGAGCAGCAGCCCGAGCAGCAGGCAGCCGGTCAGGTTGACCAGCAGGGTCGCCCAGGGCCAGGTGCCGTGGGCGGCCGGCAGCGCCTCGGCCACGCCCCAGCGGGCGAGTGCGCCCAGCGCCCCGCCGAGCGCGGCGGCGAGGTAGCCGATCAGCGGTCCGCCCGGCGGGTCTCGGGGAACAGCAG
The DNA here is from genome assembly GCF_011758655.1 of Modestobacter marinus. Taxonomy (NCBI): domain Bacteria; kingdom Bacillati; phylum Actinomycetota; class Actinomycetes; order Geodermatophilales; family Geodermatophilaceae; genus Modestobacter; species Modestobacter marinus. The sequence goes on along the minus strand of NZ_JAAMPA010000001.1, from coordinate 1,440,387 downwards.
GTCGACGAAACGGGCCACGGTGGGCTGCGGCTCGTGGTTGGCCAGCCCGGGGCGCTCGTTGGCCTCGATGAACACGTGCTCGGGCCCGGCGACGTCCGGGACCATGAAGTCCAGCCCGGTCACCGGGATGCCGATGGCCCGGCTGGCCCGCACCGCCGCCGCCGCGATGTCGGGGTGCAGCCGGTCGGTCACGTCGTCGATCGTGCCGCCGGTGTGCAGGTTCGCCGTCCGCCGCACCCGCAGCCGCTCGCCCCGGGGCAGGACGTCGTCCATCGTGTGCCCGGCGTCGGCCACGACCTCGGCGGTGGCGTCGTCCAGCGGGATGCTGGACTCCCCGCCGGTGGCCCGCTGCCGGCGCCGGCTGGTCTCCCGCACCAGCGCGGTGACGTCCTGCCGGCCGTCACCGACCACCTCGGCCGGCCGGCGGAGCGCGGCGGCGACCACCCGGTGGTCGATCACCACGACCCGCAGGTCGTCGCCGGCGACCAGCTCCTCGACCAGGACGTCGGGGCAGTACTGCACCGCCAGCGCGACGGCCCGCTCCAGGGCCGGCTCGTCGCGGACGCCGACGGTGATGCCCTTGCCCTGCTCGCCCCGGGCCGGCTTGACCACCACGGCGCCGCACTCGGCCAGCAGCTGCCGGGCACCGGCGTCGGAGCCATCGGCCACCACCGCGCCGCGGGGCACCCGGACCCCGGCGCGCTCCATGATCCGGCGGGTCACCCGCTTGTCGTCGCACCGGCTCATCGCCACCGCGGAGGTGAACTCCGACAGCGACTCGCGGGTCAGCACCGAGCGCCCGCCCAGCGCCAGCCGCAGCTCGCCGAACTCGGCGTCGGTGACCTCCACGCGGATGCCGCGGCGCAGCGCCTCGTCGGCGATGACCCGCGCGTAGGGGTTGAGCTCGTTGAGCCCGGGTGGGGGAGCGGCGAACAGCGGGGTGTTGATCGGGTTCTTCCGCTTGACGCACACCGCGGAGATCCGGGAGAACCCGAGCTTGCGGTACAGCGCGATCGCCGCGCGGTTGTCGTGCATGACCGACAGGTCCAGGTGCGCCCGGCCCCGGGCCGCGTACCGCTCGGCCAGCACCCGCACCAGCGCCTCACCGGCGCCCGCCGGGGCGTCCTGCGCGTCGACGGCCAGGCACCACAGGCTGGCCCCGCCGTCGGGGTCGCCGAACGCCAGCCGGTGGTCGACGCCGGTGACCGTGCCGATCACCTGGCCGGTCCGCCGGTCCTCGGCGACCAGGTAGGTGAACGTGCGGGTGCGGTGGTTGCGCCACATCGTCGCGGCGTCACCGGTGACCATGCCGGCGCGGGCGTAGAGCTCGTTGATCCGGTCCATCTCCGCCGCGGAGGTCACCGTGCGGACGAAGACGCCGCGGATGACCTCCTCCCGGGGCCGGTAGCGGTGCAGCGGCAGCCGGTAGACGAAGGAGGGGTCGATGAACAGCTCGTCGGGGGCCATCCCCACGAGCACCTGCGGGTCCCAGGGGTAGACGCAGATGTCCCGCCGCCCGGACTCCTCGGCCCGCAGGGCGGCCAGCACGCCGGAGAGGTCGGCGAAGGTCTGCCCGAACACCAGCCGGCCCCAGCCCATGTCCAGGACGGCGTCGTGCTCCATGCCCTCCAGCTCATGGGCGGCGGGCTGCTGCCAGGACCGGCTGGTGAGCGGGGCGCTCGGTGCCCGCCGCGTGCGGTGGCCGGCCAACCGTCGGGGTGCGCTGGTCACCGGTCCACCGTAGGCGACCACTGTGACGGCAGCGTTCCACGTGGAACCCGGCGGCGGGGAGTGCGCCCAGGTGCCGGTTGCGCCCCCCGGGCGGCGGGCAGGAGGGGGGCATGCAGACACGCGTGCTCCGCGACCTGACCGTCTCCGCCCAGGGCCTGGGCTGCATGGGCATGAGCGAGTTCTACGGCACCGGCGACCAGGCCGAGGCCGAGCGCACCGTCCAGCGGGCGCTGGACCTCGGCGTCACCTTCCTCGACACCGCCGACATGTACGGCCCCTTCACCAACGAGCGCCTGGTCGGCCAGGCCATCTCCGGCCGCCGGGACGAGGTCGTGCTGGCCACCAAGTTCGGCAACGAGCGCGGCGAGGACGGCTCGTTCATCCGGATCAACGGCCGCGCCGAGTACGTGCACCGCGCCTGCGACGCGTCCCTGCAGCGGCTGGGCGTCGACGTCATCGACCTCTACTACCAGCACCGGGTCGACACGACCGTGCCGATCGAGGAGACCTGGGGCGCGCTCGCCGAGCTGGTGGAGGCCGGGAAGATCCGGTACGCCGGCATCTCCGAGGCCGCACCGGACACCATCCGCCGGGCGCACGCCGTCCTGCCGGTCACGGCGCTGCAGACGGAGTACTCACTCTGGACCCGCGACCCGGAGGAGGACGGGGTGCTGGCGACCTGCGCCGAGCTGGGCATCGGGTTCGTCGCCTACTCGCCGATCGGCCGCGGCTTCCTCTCCGGCCAGATCCGCAGCGTCGACGACCTCGAGCCCGACGACTTCCGCCGTCGCAACCCCCGTTTCCAGGGGGCGGCGTTCGCCCGGAACCTGGAGCTCGTGGACCGGGTCCGCGAGCTGGCCGAGGCCAAGGGCGTCACCGCCACCCAGCTGGCGCTCGCCTGGGTGATGGCGCAGTCCGGGCGGGACGGCGCCCCGGCGGTCGTGCCGATCCCGGGCACGAAGCGGGTGCGGTACCTGGAGGAGAACGCCGCCGCCGCCGACGTCGTCCTCACCGACGAGGACCTGCGGGCGCTCGACGAGGCGGCACCCGCCGGGGCCACGGCCGGTGACCGGTACCCGGACATGTCCACCGTGCACCGCTGATCCGGCCGCCGGGCAGGATGGGGGCGTGCCACCCCTCCTGACCGGTCGCCGCCGGTGAGCACGCCGCTCGTCGTCGCCGGCACCGTCGTCGCCGTCGTGCTGGCCGCCCTCGGCGGCCTGAGCACCGCGCTGCGCCGCCGGATCGGCACCGCGCACCTCGCCGGGGCCGCGGTGCTCGAGCTCGTGCTGCTGGTGCAGCTCGGCCTGGCGGTCGCCGCCCTCGCCGGTGGCGACCGGCCCGATGAGCTCGCCACGTTCCTCGCCTACCTGTTCAGCGTCGTGCTGCTGCCGGTGGCCGGCGTGCTCTGGGCCCGCTCGGAGCCGACCCGCTGGGCGGGCACCGTGCTCGGGGTCGCCGCGCTGGCCGTCGCCGTGATGCTCTGGCGGTTGCTGGACCTGTGGGAGGTCACCGGTGGCTGAGGGCCGGGGAACCGACGGCGGTGCGCTGGGCCGCCCGGCGCGGGAGTCGACGGACGCCGACCCCGGGACGATCCGCGGCCCGGGGCGGGTGCTCGTCGCGCTCTACGGGGTGTTCGCGCTCGCCGCGGGCGCCCGGGCGGCGGTCCAGCTGTCGACGCAGTTCGACGAGGCGCCGCTGGCCTACCTGCTGTCCGCCGCCGCGGCGGTGGTCTACGTGATCGCCACGGTCGGGCTGGCCCGCGGTGGCCGTGGTGGCCGGCGCACCGCCGTCGTCGCCTGCTCGGTCGAGCTCGCCGGGGTCCTGGTGGTGGGCACGCTGTCCCTGCTGGATCCCGCGGCGTTCCCGGACGCCACCGTGTGGTCGGGGTACGGGCAGGGCTACGGGTACGTGCCCCTGCTGCTCCCGGTGCTCGGCCTGCTGTGGCTGCGGCGCCGCTCCCAGGTCGCCGACGGGCCGGCCTGGCGCGACGCGCCCGACCGCAGGGACTGACCCGACCGGGGTGCTCACGCCAGCTCCGTGGTGCACAACCGGAGCTGGTCTCGTAGCATCGCTCGGTGCCGTCAGAGAGACGACCCGGTCAGCTGCCGTCCGCGGGTCAGGTCCCGCCCGAGGCCGCCACCGTGCTCGCCGAGGGTCTGACCGCCACCGCCGAGCCGGGTGAGCGGCGCCAGCAGGCGTCCATCGTCGGGGCCGCCGAGGCGATGGTCTCCAGCTACGACGGCCACGCCCAGTACACGCTGCCCGGCGTCCTCTCCGACGTCCCCGTCGCCGTCCTGGTCATCGACCAGGACGCCGGCACGGTCACCTACGCCAACACCGCGGCGAACGAGCTGGCCGGCAACATCGGCCTGCCCGTCCCCGTCGACACCTGGGGCGCCGCCGCCGGGCTCACCGACCTCGGCGGGTCACCGCTGGCCAGCACCTCCGGCCCGCTGTCCCTGGTGGCGGCCGGCCGGCCGGTCGCCGGGGAGGCGGTGCGGCTGAACCCGCGGCGCAGCTCCGACGACGCGCGCGCCGCCGCCGGCGTCGGCGAGCCCGATCAGGTGCTGTGGGTGACCGGGTTCCCGCTGTCGGCCGACGCCAGCGCCCAGCGGCTGTCGCTGGTGGTCTTCCTCAAGCTCGACGACGCCGACGGCAGCATCGACCCCGAGGCCCAGCTCCAGGCACTGCGCGAGCGCGCCGTCGTCGCCACCGACATCGCGTTCACCATCACCGACCCGCGGCAGGACGACGACCCGCTGGTGTGGGTCAACCCCTCCTTCAGCCGGATCAGCGGGTACAGCTACGAGGAGAGCGTCGGGCGCAACTGCCGTTTCCTGCAGGGCCCGGCCACCGAGCGCAAGGCCGTCGACGACCTCCGGCAGGCCCTGCGCGACGAGCAGCCGGTCACCACCACGCTGCTGAACTACCGCAAGGACGGCACGGCCTTCTGGAACCAGCTGTCCATCACGCCGGTGTTCGACGGCGAGGGCACGCTGGTCAGCTTCGTCGGCGTGCAGACCGACGTGACCGAGCGGGTGCGGGTCGAGGACGACCGCAAGGCCGCGTTCGCCGCCGAGCGGGCCGCCCGGCGGGACGCCGAGGAGGCGCACGCGGCCGCCGACGCGGCCCGGGTCGAGGCCGAGCGGGCGCAGAGCCGGCTGGCACTGATGGCCGAGGCCACCAGCACCCTGAGCGCGACCCTGGACATGGACGACCTGCTGGACCGGCTGGCGTCGCTCTGCGTCCCGCTGCTGGCCGACTGGGTGTTCGTGACCCTGGTCGACGAGCACGGCGCGGTCAGCGGCACCTCCTCCGCCCACCGGCGGGGCATGACCGAGGAGCTGCGCCGGTTCGCCGCGCTGCGCATCGCCGACCTGCCCGAGGCCGCCCCCATCCGGCGGGTGCTGCGTTCCAGCGAGCCGGTCCTGCTCCCGGAGATCACCCCCGAGTTCCTGGCCGCGGCCGCCCCCGACCCCGCGCTGCGGGCGGTGATGGGCGAACTGGGCACCTCCTCCCAGCTCACCGTCCCCCTCGTCGCCCGCCGCCGCACGCTCGGCGCCCTCACCCTGGTCGCCGAGACCCAGGCCCGGCGGTTCGGCGCCGACGACGTCGACCTGGCCCGCGACCTCTCCCGCCGGGCCGCCATGGCGATGGACAACGTGCGGCTGTACCAGCAGGAGCACAGCGTCGCCGAGACGCTGCAGCGCTCGCTGCTGCCGGAGCTGCCGGAGATCCCCGGTGTGGTGGCCGCCGCCCACTACCTCAGCGCGTCGAGCTCCGCCGACGTCGGCGGCGACTTCTACGACCTGCTGCACCTGCCCGACGGCAGCGTGGGGCTGGCCGTCGGCGACGTCGTCGGGCACGACGTCGCCGCGGCCGCCGCGATGGGGCACTTGCGCGGTCTGCTGCGGGCGTGCGCCTGGGACGCCGGCGAGGGCGACCCGGGAGAGATCCTCGGCCGGGTCGACCGGCTGGTGCAGGGCCTGCACGTGGCCCCGATGGCGACGATGGTCTACGGCCGGGTCGAACGGCCCAGCGCGGAAGGCGAGCCCTGGCGGCTGCAACTGGCCAACGCCGGGCACCCGCCGCTGCTGCTGCGGCACGTCGACGGCACGGTCGAGATGCTCGACGGGATCACCGGGATGCTCATCGGCGTCGACGTCACGCACCGGCGGGCGTCCCGCGCGGTGGAGATCCCGCCCGGGGCGACGCTGGTGGCCTACACCGACGGGCTGATCGAACGCCCCGGGGAGGACCTGGACCAGGGGATCGCCGCCCTCGTGCAGCGGCTGCGCGACGCCCCGGTCGGCGACGACCCGGCCGCGCTGTGCGTGCACGCCGTCGGCCCCGACCCCGACCGCCGGGACGACGTCGCCGTGCTCGCCCTGCGCTTCGGCTGAGCGGGGCTCAGCGCTCCTCGGGCTCCAGCCGGGCCTGCTGGAGGCCGTAGGCGCCGCGGTGGAAGAGCAGCGGCGTGCGCGAGGCGTCGGCGCCGAGGTCCAGCACCCGGGCGACGACGATGGTGTGGTCACCGCCGTCGTACTCGGCCCACAGCTCGCTGTCGATCCAGGCGACGACGTCGGCGAGCACGGGGGAGCCGTGCGGGCTGGGCGACCACTGCACCCCGGCGTACTTGTCGGCGCCCGAGCGGGCGAACTGCCGGGACAGGCCGCTCTGGGAGTCGGCGAGCACGTTGACGCAGAACCGGCCGGCCTCCCGCAGCTGCGGCCAGGTGCGCGAGGTGCGGGCCGGGGCGAAGGCGACCAGCGGCGGGTCCAGGGACAGCGAGCTGAACGACTGGCAGGTGAAGCCCACCGGGCCGTCGGCGGCCATCGCCGTCACCACGGTGACGCCGGAGACGAAGTGCCCCAGCACGTCCCGCATCACCGCGGGGTCGACCACTGCCGGGGGGACGTCCGCTGCTGGGTTCACGCCGTCGATCCCATCACGCGCGACCCGATGAGGCACGGTGCGGCCGGTCACCCACCGGCCAGGACCGGGCCGCGGGGCTCGTTGCGACCGCCTGCCCGGTACAGCGAGCTGGGCAGCTCGTGGCCGACGGCGCGCTCGGTGACCGCGGCCGCGGCGAGGACGGCGTCCAGGTCGATGCCGGTCGCCACGTCGGCGTCGGCCAGCCAGTAGACGAGCTCCTCGGTGGCGATGTTGCCGCTGGCGCCGGGCGCGAACGGGCAGCCGCCCAGGCCGCCGACGGAGGCGTCGAGCTGGGTGACCCCGGCCTGCAGGGCGGCCAGGGCGTTGGCCTGGCCGGTGCCGCGGGTGTCGTGGAAGTGCACGCCCAGCGGCACCCCCGGGCAGGCCCGGCGCACCTCGTCGAGCAGCCGCACGACGCGGGCCGGGGTGGTGGTGCCGATCGTGTCGCCCAGGCAGAGCTGGTCGGCGCCGGCGGTGACCGCCGCCCGGGTGACGTCGACGGTGCGGGCCACCGGCGTCCGCCCGTCGAACGGGCAGTCCCAGGCGGTGGCGACGATGACCTCCAGGGAGCCGCCGGCGCCGTGGGCGAGCTCGGCGATCTCCCCGACCGCGGCGACGGCCTCGGCGGTGGAACGGCCGGCGTTCGCCCGGCTGTGCGAGTCGTCGGCGGAGACCACGTACTCCAGGTGCGCGATGCCGGCGTCGACCGCACGGACCGCCCCCCGGGGGTTGGCCACCAGGGCGGAGAAGTGCACCCCGTCGAAGCGGTGCAGCTCGGCGGCGACCTGGTCGGCGTCGGCGAGGGCCGGCACCGCCTTCGGCGAGACGAACGAGGTCACCTCGATCCGCCGCACCCCGGTGGCCACCAGGGCCTCGAGCATGGCCAGCTTGCCGGCCAGGGGGACCGGGTCCTCGAGCTGGAGACCGTCCCGCATCCCCACCTCGCGGACGTCGACCGCCGTCGGCAGCACCAGGTCGAACTCGTTCACGTCGGGCCTCCTCGCCGTCGGCCCCATCCTGCCCCCGGGTCCCGGTTCCACGTGGAACCGGGACCCGGCTCAGCCGTGGACGGCGTCGTGGAAGGCGATCTCCGCCTCCAGCACCGCGGCGTACCACCGGTCCAGGGCGGCGTCGTCGGCCAGCTCCGTCGGGAGGGCGTCGACGTCGGCGCGCAGCGCCGCCACCTGCCCCAGGAAGGCGGGCTCGGCGTGCAGGTCGATCCACGCCTGTAGGTCGGGGTCCCGGTCGGCCGGCTGCGCAGCCGCCGCGGTGCACCAGCGGGCGTACATCGTCTCGGCGGCCAGCATCCCGGTGAGCGCGGCCGGCCGGCCGGACTCGGTCACCTGCCGCAGCACCACCTCGGAGAGCACCTGGGCGCGCGCGAGCGTCGCCGGTGCGTCCTCGACCGGCCAGCGGTGGCGCAGTCCCGCGAAGTAGTCACGCTGCTCGGTGACGAGGTTGGTGAGCGACCGGGCCGACGGCAGGAGCTCCGCCCACCCGTCCGACTCCCACACGACCCGGCCGAGGACCCGGCTCGCGGTCAGCACGAACGCCTCCTCGACCAGCAGGTACCGGGCGAAGTCGCCGGCGGCGAGCGTGCCCGCCGTCGCCTCCCGGACGAACCGGACGTCGCAGGCCCGGTCCAGCAGCGCGGCGTGCCGCTCGACCAGCCGTGCCGAGCGGCCGCCGGTCACCCGCGGACCAGCCAGCGCACCAGGCCGTCGAAGAGGGCCGCGTAACCCGGCCACTCCTCGCAGAAGGCCGGCGGCGCCCAGTGCGGCGAGCAGTCGGAGGTGAAGACCCCGGCCCGGCCGGCGCCGAAGGGGGCCAGCGCGACCAGGGGGTCCTCCCCCACCAGGACCGGCACCTCGGCACCGCCCCTCGCGACCACCCGGTTGTAGCCGAGCAGCCCGGGCCACTCGGCGCCGGCTCCGCCCAGCGCGGCGTGGCCGGCGTCGACCACGGTGGGCACGACACCGGCCGGGCTCTCCACCCGGTCGTCCTCGGCCAGCATCGTCACCGGGAGGACGTCGGCGATCGCCGTCTGCCGGAACGCCGCCCGCGCCTGGAACCCGCTGAAGGACAGGTAGCCGCCGATCATCAGCAGCGCCCCGCCGTCGCCCACCCAGTCGCGCAGCGCCGCGAGGCGGTCCTCGCCGGGCTGGAACCGCTCGAAGACCTGGGGCGACAGCTGGATGGAGTTGGCGCCGATGTCGGAGAGCACCACGAGGTCGTAGGCGGCCAGCGCGGCGGCGTCCCCCGGGAACCGCGTCGGCACGAGGTGTGCCGGCAGGTGCTCCACCACGTGGCCACGGCCGGTGAGCGCGTCCCGCAGCGGTCCGACGCCCTCCACGTAGGAGTGCACGGAGAACTCGTCGACCCCCTTGACGTGCGTGGAGGTGGTCATCCAGCTCTCACCGGCGATCAGTATCCGGGCCATCGGTCAGCGTTCCTTCCGTGCGGCGCCGTCGAACAACGTCCGCGGGTTGTCGGTCATGAGTGCGGTCACCACGTCCTCGGCGAGGCCGGCTGCGCGCAGCCGGTCGGCGAAGACGACGGGGACGTAGGCCAGCCCGTTGCCGCCGAAGCGGCTGAGCATCGCCTTGAGGAACAGGTCGTGCGAGAGCAGGACCCGGGAGCCGTGCCCGGCCTGCACCAGGGCCACGACGGCGGCGGTGGTCTCCGCCGGGGACGGCGACCGGCCCTCCCCGGGGAAGTCGAAGGGCATGCCCACCATGTCGAACTCCAGGAACGTGCCCCGGGCGGCCACCGACCGTTGGTGGTCGGGGTCCCCGCCGGAGGGGTCCATGTGGCACAGGACGACGGCGGCCGGGTCGACCCCCTCCTCGTCCAGCACGACGTCGAGCACCTCGTGGGCGCGCCGCAGCCAGCCGGGGAGGTGCACGAACATCGGCACACCGACCTCGCGCTGCGCCCGGCAGGCGGCTCGCAGCGCGGTCCGCTCGTCGTCGGTGAAGGCGGGGGAGACCCCGATCTCGCCGATGACGCCGGGGCGGAGGCCGTGCGAGGGGTCGAACTCGGCCACCAGCTCGTCGGCCAGCTCGTCGGGCGTGGAGGTCGCCAGGTGCGCCGGGTGGCTGGCCTGCAGGTACCAGCCCGAGCCCATGACCACCTGCACACCGGTGCGCTCGGACAGCGCGCGCAGCCGCTGGGGGTCCCGGCCGATCCCCGGTGGGGTCAGGTCGACGACGGTCCGCCCGCCGACGGCGGCGAACGCATGGAGGTCCGCGGCGATCGCGTCGAGGTCGTCCAGCCGGCAGTTGTCGGCGTTCTCGTAGGGGTGGTCGGCCAGCAGCCAGGCCAGGTCCGCCGACACCGGCGCGTCCAGCAGCTGCCGCAGCCGGGGGTCGGCCGCCGGGCGGAAGGCGACGGTGTTGTCGTTGACCAGGTGCTCGTGGGGGAGCACCACGCCCAGGTCGGCCGAGTCGACGTCCCCGAGGACCGTGCGGACCGTGCTCACCGGCCGCCCACCAGGCCGCGCAGCGCGCCGCCGATGTCCTTGCCGCGCAGGTTCACCCAGATCACGGCCAGCAGCACCGTCCCGGTGATGATCGGCGTCAGGAACGGGCTGACCCCCATGAGCGTGAGCCCGTTGGCGATGACGCCGGTCAGGATCGCCCCGATCAGCGTCCCCACCACCGTCCCGCGCCCGCCGAAGAGGCTGGTCCCACCGATGACGACCGCGGCGATGACCGTGAGCTCGAAGCCCTGCGCGGAGTTCGCCGAGCCCGAGCCGAGCCGGGCGGCGATCAGGAGGCCGGCCACCCCGGCGGCGAGACCGCTCAGGCACAGCGCCAGCATCTTGATCCGCCGCACGTTCACCCCGGCCCGGCGGACGGACTCCTCGGCCGAGCCGATGCCGATGACGTACTGACCGAAGCGGGTCCGGTGCAGCACCACGATCCCGAGGACGACGCACGCCAGGGCGATCCAGGCGCTGCTGGAGAAGCCGAGCCAGCGCGCCGTCCCCAGCTGCGCGACGAACGTCGAGCGCTCGATCGGCACCGAGAAGCCCTCGGTGGTCAGCAGCGCGATGCCCCGGATCACCGACAGGGTCGCCAGCGTGACGATGAAGGCCGGGATCCCGGCGTAGGCGGTGAACCAGCCGTTCAGCAGGCCCCATCCGGCGCCCATGAGCACCCCGGCGATCAGCACGAGCGAGGAGTCCCAGCCGGTCGCCAGCAGCTGGGCGGAGACCGCGGACACGAAGGCGACGATCGAGCCGACCGACAGGTCGATCTGGCCGGCGGTGATCACGAACGTCATGGCCACCCCGATGATCACCACCGGCGCCACCTGGGTGGCCACGTTGGAGATGTTCGCGAAGGTCAGGAAGGCGTCCGAGGCGACGGCGAAGAAGACGCAGACGGCCAGGGTGACCCCGGCCATGACCAGCGTCGCCTTGTTCACCCGCTGCCACCAGGACTGCTGTCGGGCCAGGCGGGTGGCCGGGTCCCCGGGCGGTGCGGTGGTGGTCGTGAGGGTGGTCATGCGACTGCCTCCTGCCCGGGGGCGGAACGGGTGATGAGACCGACGAGCTTCTCGATGTCGAGGTCCTTGATGAGCGCGTCGTCGACGCTCTGCCCCTCGTACATGACGGTGATCCGGTCGCAGACGCGGAAGAGGTCCTGCAGGCGGTGGGTGATCAGGATGACCCCGACCCCGCGACGCGCGACGTCGGTGATCAGCCGCAGGACCGACTCGACCTCGGCGACGGCGAGCGCGGCGGTCGGCTCGTCGAGGATGAGCACGTCGGGGGCGAAGGACACCGCGCGGGCGATGGCGACCGTCTGCCGCTGGCCGCCGGAGAGGGTCCCGATCTCCTGGTGGGTGCTGGTCACCTTGACGTGCAGGTCGGCGAGGATCTGCGCGGCCCGCTCGTGCATCGCCTTCCGGTCGATGAACGGGCCCGTGCGGGGCTCCCGGCCGAGGAACAGGTTGCTGGCGACGTCGAGGGTGTCGCAGAGCGCCAGGTCCTGGTAGACGATGCCGATCTTCTCGTCCTGTGCGGCCGAGGGGTTGCTGAAGCGCACCGGCCGGCCGTGCACCCGGATCTCCCCGGCGTCGTGCTGCACGGCGCCGGCCAGCACCTTCATCAGCGTGGACTTGCCGGCACCGTTGTCGCCGACGAGGCCGAGGACCTCCCCGCGACGCAGGGTGAGGTCGACCCCGCGCAGTGACCTCACCGGTCCGTAGGACTTGGTGATGCCCTCGAGTTCGACGAGGAGGTCCCCGGTCTCGTCAGCCACGCGTCAGCCCTCCAGGTAGTACAGGTAGTCGGAGACGTTCTCCGGCGTGACGATCTGGATGTCGACCGGGTTCTCCTGCTCCACCGGGTTGCCGCAGGCCAGGTCGATCGCCGCGGCCATCGCCTGGTAGCCGAACTCGAAGGTGTTCTGCTGGACGACGCCGGCGATCCAGCCCTCCTCCAGACCCTCGACGGCAGGGTCGGAGAGGTCCCAGCCGACGGCGCTCACCCGGTCCTGCGCGCCCTGGCTGCGGACCGCGGCGGCCAGACCGATGAGCGCCGGCTCACCGGTGGCGTACACGTACTGCAGGTCCGGGTTGCCGGTGAGCAGGTTCTCGGCGGCGGCCTGGGCGTTCTCCTGGATGTTGCGGCCGTCGACCACGGTGCCGATGGTCATCCCGCCGGCGGTGACGGCGTCCTCGAAGCCCTGCTGGCGCTCCAGCTGGATGGTGCTGTTCAGCGCGCTGACGATGCCGACCTCACCCTCGCCGCCGGAGATCTCCAGCAGCTCCTCGCCGATCAGCGACCCGCCCTCGGCGTTCGCGGTGCCGACCTGGGCGTCCACCGCCGGGTCGTCGACGATGGCGTCCACCGCCACGACGGGGATGCCCGCCTCGTCCGCGGCCCGGATCGCGGGCTTGATGCCCTCGGTGTCGACCGCGGCCACGATCACCGCGTCCACCCCGTCGGCGACCAGCGTGTTGATGGCGTTCGCCTGGGTCACCGAGTCGTCGTTGCCGCTGATGATCTGCAGGTCGACGTCGTTCTCGTCGGCCATCGCCTGCGCGGCCTCGTTGATCTGGTTGAAGAACAGCGCCTGCAGGTTGATCGTCACCAGCCCGATCTCCAGCGGCTCGTCGGTCTCGCAGCCCACCGGCTGGACGCTGGGCTCCGGCAGCGAGCCGGCCGTCGAGCTGCCGCCGGTCTCCGCACCGGCGTCGGACGACGGCGCGGGTGCGCTGTCGCAGGCGGCGAGGGCGAGCAGGCAGGCGCCTGCGGCCAGGGCGAGGGGTCGCTTCATGGGGTCCTCCTGGGTGCGGTACCGGATGCTGCGGGTCGCGGTGCGGGGGAGCGGCGGTGCGGGAGCGGCGGAGCGGTGGTGCGGGCGGTGCGTCAGGTGGCAGGCGAGCCGGCCGGGGTCCCGGCCAGCGCTGCGTCGACGAGGTCGGGGGCCGGCGCGGCGCGGGCGCCCGGGACGGTGCAGGACAGGCTCGCGGCGACCCCGGCCCGGGTCGCCGCGGTGGACGGGGAGGCACCGGCCGCCAGCGCGGCCAGGTAGGTGCCGGTGAAGCAGTCGCCGGCCCCGGTGTCGTCGACGACCTCGACCTCGAGCGCCGGCCCGGCCACCGCCGGGCCGTCGGGCTGGTGCAGCGACCAGCCGCGCGCCCCGTCGGTGACCACGAGCGTGACCCCGGCGGTGCGGGAGAGTGCGGCCCACTGGTCAGCCGGCACCGCCAGCAGCTCGGTGAGCCGCCGGCGCCCGACGACGACGTGGTCGGCGGCGTGCATCGCAGCGAGCGCGACGCCTGGGTCGTCGCACCCGTCGAGGTCGACGGCCAGGCGGACCCCGGCCCGGGCGGCCCCCTCGAGCTCGGCCGCGCGGTAGCCGTCGAGGTAGAGCAGCCCGCCGTCGGCAGCCAGCCGGTCGGCGACCGCGGTCACGTGGGCAGAGCCCAGGGCGTCGTCCTCGCTCACCACCGACCGCCGGCCGGCGCCGTCCACCAGCACGATCGCGGTGGACAGGAAGCCGGTGCGGTCGGTCCACCCGGTGTCGATGCCCTCCGCGGCGAGCTCGGCGAGGAACCGGGCCGACAGCGGGTCGTCGCCGACCACGCCGGCGAAGGCGACCTGGGCACCGGCGCGGGCCGCGGCGACGGCGGCGTTGGCGGCCATCCCGCCCGGGAGGTGCTCCACGGTGACGGCGTGCACCCGCTCGTCGGGACGCGGCACGTGGGGCACCCGGCCGACCACGTCGAGGTTGGCGTACCCGCAGAAGACGATCACCGGCCGGCGGCCCGGGCGACGGCGCGCACCTTCTCCGGGTCGACCCGGCCCCACCAGCGGCTGTTCTCCTTGGCGGCGGAGGCGACGATCGCGCCGTCGCACTCGGCGAGCAGCGGACCGACGTTGGTCGGGTCGATGCCGCTGCCGATGACCACGGGGAGCTGGGTGTGGTCGCGGATGCCCACGACCTCGGCCACCGACGTCGGGTGCCCGGTGCGCGAGCCGGTGGCGATCAGGACGTCGGCGTCGAAGAACTCGGCGTCCTCGGTCTGCTCGGCCAGCGTGCGGTCGGCGACGATGGCGTGCGCCCCGTGCTTGACGTGCACGTCGGCGAAGACCCTCACCGGGTCGGCCCCGATCGCGTGCCGGTACCGGGTGGTGCTGGCCGCCTGGCCCTCGATGATCCCCTCGTTGGCCACGTAGGCGTTGGCCCACTGGTTGACCCGGACCCAGCCGGCCCCGGCGGCCCAGGCGGCGGCGACCGAGCACTGGCCCGCGTTGGACAGCACGCTGACCCCGACCTTCGCGCCGAGCTCGGCGACGACGGCGGCGGTGATCACGCCCATCGTCGCGGCCACCTCGTACCCGTGCTCCCCCGGCTTGAGGAACGGCAGGTCCCAGTGGTTCTCCACGATCACGGTGTCGAAGCCGTTGCCGACGTAGGCCTGCGCCTCCTCGACGGCGAACCGGCACAGCTCGGCCACCGACTGGCCGCGGTAGGAGGGGCTCCCGGGCAGCGGAGGCAGGTGCACTGCACCCACGAGCGTCTTCTCCGTGCCGAAGAGCTCGGCCATCGCCGAGGGCTTGCGGGGGTACACACCGAGCTGCGCTGCCATGTCCACACCCATCCAGGTAATCGATTGCACAACGAGGGGAACGCTAGTGGCGGACCCCGTGGTGCCGTCAATAGGCAATCGTTTACATTCGTGTTTCCGCTGGTCGGCCGGGCGTCATCCGTTCGACACGGGCGTGCGGCACGCTCCCGCACGCGCGGTCGGCGATGATGACCCGGTCAATCGAGGCGACAGAGGAGGGCGCGTGGCGAGGGTGACCATCCGCGACGTCGCCGAGCTGGCCCAGGTGTCGACCGCCACGGTCTCCCGCGCCCTGTCCGGGGCCAAGCCGGTCTCCCCGGCCGTCGTCGACCAGGTCCGGCGCGCCGCGGACGAACTCGGCTACGCCGGGAACGGCATCGCCAGCGCGCTGCGCCGCAGCCGCACCGACACGGTCGGCATGGTGGTGCCCAGCATCGCCAACCCCTTCTTCACCGGCCTCGTCGAGCACGTCGAGCACGCCCTGCAGGACGCCGGCCGTCAGCTGTTCCTGTGCTCCTCCCGGTCGGACCCGGAGCTGGAGGCGCAGCGACTGCGCAGCCTGGTCGCCCGCCAGGTCGACGGCATCATCATCAGCCCGGTGCACGGCAGCCTGAGCACGACGGCGGTGCGGCGGGCCGCGGACGAGTTGCCCCTGGTCCAGGTCGACCGCTACGTCACCGGGGTGGACAGCGACTGGGTCGGGGTCGACGACGACGCAGCGCTGGAGCTGGTCATGGAGCACCTGGCCGACCGCGGCGTCCGCTCCGCCGCGTTCGTCAGCTCGCAGCTCACCAACTCCTCGACCGAACTGCGGGTCGCGGGTTTCCACCGGCACGCCGAACGCCTGGGCATCGCGGTGCGCGAGGAGGACGTCCTGCTGGGCGAGTACTCGATCGAGTGGGGACGGCAGGCCGCCGTCACCCTGCTCGCCGCCGGACCACGACCGGACGCCGTCGTCTGCGCCGACGACCTGATCGCCCTGGGGATGCTGCAGGCGTGCGCGGCGGCCGGCGTCGACGTCCCCCGCGACCTGCTGGTCACCGGGTTCGACGACATCCCGTTCGCGGCGCTGAGCCATCCGCCGCTGACCACCGTCCGGCAGCCGCAGGCGGAGATCGCGGCGGAGGCGGTGCGCCTGCTGTCGCGGGTGCTGGGTGCGCAGGAGGCGCCGCCCTCACGGGTGGCGCTACGGCCCTCGCTCACCGTCCGGTCGAGCACCAGCCGCTGACCCGACGACCCGCCGCCGCGGGTTCCACGTGGAACCGGTCACCGCGGCCAGCGGGCGAGGACGGCGGCGAACGCGGCGGCGGCCTGCTCCGCCTCCACCACCTCGACGTGCTCGTCGACGGCGTGCATCACCGCGGGGGTGCCCGGCCCCCACACGACGACCGGTGCGCCGCCGGTGACCGCGGTGAGCACGGAGGCGTCGGTGAAGTAGGTGGCCGGTGCCGCCTGCGCCTCGACCGGCAGGCCGGCCACCCAGGGATCGTCGGCCGGCGTGCGCACTGCCGGGAGGTCGACCAGGACGTCGACCTCCGCCACCTCCGCCTGTGCTCGCCACCAGGCGGCGAGGTGCGCGCCGGTGCCCACGGTGCGCTGGTCGATCAGCACCTCCGCCCGGTCGGGGACGACGTTCGGCACCGTGCCGCCGCGCAGGACGCCGGGGTTCCAGGTCTCGGCACCCAGGAAGGGCTCACTGGTCAGCGGCAGCTCCCGGTCCGCCCGGCCGAGCACCGCGACCAGGTCCAGCAGGGCGTTGTGGCCGCGCTCGGGGGTGCTCCCGTGGGCGGCGACGCCCCGGGTCCGGACGGCGAGCCACAGCGCACCGCGGTGCCCCAGGACCACCCGGTTGCCCGTCGCCTCCGGGACGATGACGGCGCCCACCGACAGGTCGGCCACCGCCCCCGCCGCGGCGGCGGCACCCCGGGAGCCGATCTCCTCGTCGCTGGTGAGCAGCAGGGCGAGCGGCGTCTCCAGATCCGCCACGGCCAGCGCTGCGACCGCCGCCGCCACCCCCGCCTTCATGTCCGAGGCGCCCCGGCCCCAGATCCGGCCGCCGTCCAGGTCGGCCCCGAACGGGTCGCGTGACCACCCGCCGGGATCGCTCGCCGGGACCGTGTCGACATGGCAGGCGATGACCAGCCGCGGCCTCGCCGGGTCGGTCGCCGAGGTGAGCAGGGTCCACGGTTGCTCGCGGTCGGGGCCCTCGATGCGTCGCAGGTGCGGGGCCGCCTCCGTCGCCGCGTCGGTGACCAGGCCGAGCAGGCCCCGCTGCGCGGCCGCGTCGCCGGAGACGGTCGGAACCCGCACCAGCTCGCGGGTCAGCTCGGCGACGTCCGGGGCAGGGGCGCTCATGGACCGATCATGGCCCGCGCCCCTGCCCTCCGCTCAGCTGCCCACCGGCTCCGGGGTGCGCTCGGCCTCGACCGTCCGGCTCAGCTTCGCGCCCTCGACGTCCAGGTCGGGCAGCAGCCGGTCCAGCCAGCGCGGCAGCCACCAGGCCGAACGGCCCAGCAGCGCGAGCACGGCCGGCACCAGCGTCATCCGGACGATGAAGGCGTCCACCAGCACGCCGACGGCCAGGCCGAACGCGATCGCCTTGACGGTCACGTCCTCGATGGTCACGAAGCTGCCGAACACCGAGAACATGATCAGCGCGGCCGCGACGACCACCCGGGACGCGTGCCGCATGCCGGCGACCACCGCCGCCCGCGGCTCGGCCCCGTGCACGAACTCCTCGCGCATCCGGGAGACGAGGAAGACCTCGTAGTCCATGGCCAGGCCGAAGAGGACCGCCATCAGCAGGATCGGCATGAAGCTGATGACCGGGCCGGTGGCCGGCACCCCGAAGACGTCCATCAGCCAGCCCCACTGGAAGACCGCGACGACCGCACCGAACGAGGCGCCCACCGAGAGCAGGAAGCCCAGCGCGGCCTTCACCGGCACCAGGACGGACCGGAAGACCAGCAGCAGCAGGACCAGGGCGAGGCCCACGACGACCAGGGTGAACGGCAGCAGGGCGTTGCCGAGCCGGTCGGAGACGTCGATGGCGACGGCGGTCTGCCCGGTCACCGTCACGTCGGCGCCGGTGTCGCCGGCCAGGTCGTCGCCGAGGTCACGCAGGTCGGCCACGAGCGCGGTGGTCGCCTCGTCCTGCGGGCCGCTCTCCGGCACCACCTGCACGATCGCGGCGGTGCCGTCGGCCACCACCTGCGGGACGGCGTAGGCGACGTCGTCCAGCCCGCCGGTGAACTCACCGGGCTGCCCGGTCGGCGTGCCGCCGATCGCGGCGGCCGCCTGGCCGGCCGTCTGCTCGGCGGTCGCCGGCTCCAGGCCGTCGAGGAAGACGATGAGCGGGCCGTTGGCCCCGGGGCCGAAGTACTCGCTGACCGCGTCGTAGGCCTGCCGGGTGGTGCTCTCCTCGGGGGCGGTGCTGGCGTCGGGCAGGGCCAGCCGCAGCTGCAGCGCGGGGATCGCGACCACCAGCAGGCCGACGACGGTGACCAGCACGGTCAGCACCGGCCGGCGGGTGACGAAGGCGGCCCAGCGGGCGCCACCGGTGCGCGCCGGCGTCCCGGCGTGCTCGGCGAGCGCCTGCTCGCGGCGGGCGGCGCGGGAACCGGGCTTGGGCACGAGCCGGGCGCCGGCGAAGCCCAGCAGCGCGGGCAGCAGCGTCAGCGCGACCAGGACGGCGACCAGCACGGTGCCCGCGGCACCCAGGCCCATGACGGTGAGGAAGGGGATGCCGACGACGGCGAGCCCGGAGAGCGCGATGACCACGGTCAGGCCGGCGAAGACGACGGCGGAGCCGGCGGTGCCGGCGGCCCGCCCGGCGGACTCCTCGGGGTCCATGCCGGCGGCCAGCTGGGAGCGGTGCCGGGACAGGATGAACAGCGTGTAGTCGATGCCGACCGCCAGGCCGATCATCAGCGCCAGCGTCGGGGCGGTCGAGGAGAGCGTGATGACGCCGGACGTCGCCAGCAGCCCGGTGAGCCCGATGCCCACCCCGACCAGGGCGGTCAGCAGGTTCATGCCGGCGGCGAGCAGCGACCCGAAGGTGACGACGAGGACCAGCACGGCGACCACCACGCCGATGAGCTCCAGCGGACCGACGGTGACCGCACCGGTGTTGAAGGCGGCGCCGCCGACCTCGACCTGCAGACCCGCGTCCGCGGCCGGGGCCGTGGCCGCCTGCAGGTCCTCCAGCGCGTTCTCCCCGAGCTCGGGCGGCGGCACCGCGTACTGCACCGGGGCCAGGGCCGCCCGCCCGTCCGGGCTGATCGACTGGGTGGCGAAGGGGTCCTGCACGCCGGCGACCTGGTCGACCTGACCGGCTGCGGCCACGGTCTCGGCGATCGCGGCGGCGTACTGGGGATCGGCCACCGTGGCGCCCTCGGGGGCGACGAACACCAGCTGCGCGCCGGCGCCCGCCGCCGCGGGGGAGACCTCGTCGAGCCGGTCGAGCGCGGCCTGGGACTCCGAGCCGGGGATGGTGAACTCGTCGTCGAACTCCCCGCCGATGGTGAGGAAGAGGGTGACGACGAGCCCGAGCACGGCGAGCCAGGCCACGGAGAAGAGCCCGCGACGGCGGTAGGCCGCGCGGCCGATCCGGTAGAGCAGGGTGGACATCGGTTCTCCTGGGTTCAGCCGGTCAGGGGGTGGTCGGCGGGCGCGACACGGCACCACGGACGAGGGAGAGCAGGGCGGTGCGGCGCAGGGGCTCGAGGTCGCCCTGCGCGGTGAGGGACATGACGGTGAGGCCGCTGAGCAGCGCGGTGGCCGCCCCGATGAGGTCGGCGGCCGGGAGGGTGAAGGTCAGCCCCGCCTCCGCGGCCATCCGGTCGACGAGCTCGCCGAGCCGGCTCCCGACCTGCTCGTCGTGCCGGCGCAGCACCTCGGCGGCCTCGGGGTGCCGGGCGGCGTGCAGCGTGTACTCGGTGACCACCAGGGCCCAGGTGCGGTCGCAGCGGAAGGCGCTCAGCACCCGGTCGACCGCGGCGCTGAGCGGGTCCGGCTCGTCGGCGAGGCCGGCGAGCAGCTCGGCGACGCGCGCCAGGTCCCGCTCGACCTCGCGGGTCATCAAGGCCTCGAACAGCTCGTCCTTGGTGCGGAAGCTGGAGTAGAAGGCGCCGCGGGTGAACCCGCCGCGGCTGCAGATGTCCTCGACGCTGGCCGCGGCGAAGCCCTGCTCGGCGAAGGTCTGCAGGGCGGCGTCCAGCAGCCGCTCGACGGTCGCCTCACGGCGGCGCTTGGGCCGCTGCACGTCGACGTCCGTCACGATGCAGGACTGTATTGGATACATCCGTGCATCGACAGGCGAGGTGGGTCACAGTCCGCCCCGGACGCGACGAGGCCGCCGCCTCCCGAGGGGAGACGGCGGCCTCGTCGAGCTGCCCGGGCTCAGCCCAGGGCGCGGCCGACGGCGACGGCGCGGGTGTCCGGGGCGGCGATCCGTGCGGCGTCGGCCTCCTGGTCGCCGGTCGCCTCCTGCGACCGCCGCTCGGCCTCCACCCGGGCCGTGTAGCTCTCGACCTCGCTGGCGATCCGCTCCTCGTCCCAGCCCAGCACCCCGGCGACCGCCCGGGCGACCGGCTCGGCGCAGTCGACCCCGCGGTGCGGGGTCTCGATGGAGATCCGGGTGCGCCGGGCCAGCAGGTCGTCCAGGTGCAGGGCGGCCTCGTGCGCGGCCCCCCACACCATCTCCACCATCAGGTACTCCTCGGCGCCCGGCACCGGCTCGAGCAGCTCGGGGGCGTCGGCCGCGAGGTCGAGCACCTCGGGGGTCTGCGAGCCGAACCGGTTGAGCAGGTGCTCGGCGCGGAACCGCGGGATGCCCCAGCGGTCGGAGAGCCCGTCGAGCGAGTTGACCATCGCCGCGTAGCCCTCGGCGCCGACCAGCGGGATGTTCTCGGTGACGCTCGGCGGCACCCGCCGGGTGACGTCCTCGGCCACGGCGTCCACGGCGTCGGCGGCCATCGGCCGGTACGTCGTGTACTTGCCGCCGGCGACGGCGATGACGCCGGGCGTCGGCCGGGCCACGGCGTGCTCCCGGGAGAGCTGGCTGGTCGACTCCTGCTCCCCGGACAGCAGCGGGCGCAGGCCGGCGTAGACCCCGGTGATGTCGGCGTGCGTCAGCGGCACCGACAGCACCTCGTTGACGTGCTCGAGGATGTAGTCGATGTCGGCCTTGCTGGCGGCCGGGTGGGCCTTGTCCAGCTCCCAGTCGGTGTCGGTCGTCCCGACGATCCAGTGGCTGCCCCACGGGATCACGAAGAGCACCGACTTCTCGGTGCGCAGGATCAGGCCGGCCTCGCCGTTGATCCGGTCCCGCGGGACGACGATGTGCACGCCCTTGCTGGCGCGCACGTGGAACCGGCCGCGGCCACCGACCAGGGTCTGGACGTCGTCGGTCCACACCCCGGTGGCGTTGACGACCACCTCGCTGCAGACGTCGACCTCGTTGCCGGTCTCGACGTCGCGCACCTTCGCCCCGACCACCCGGCCACCGGCGTGCTCGAAGGAGACGACCTCGGCGGAGTTGAGCACGGTGGCCCCGTAGGCGGCGGCGGTGCGGGCCACCGTCAGGGTGTGCCGCGCGTCGTCGGCCTGGGCGTCGTAGTAGCGGACCGCACCGACGAAGGCGTCCGGCTTGAGCGCCGGGAACATCCGGCGGGCACCCGTGCGGGTCAGGTGCTTCTGCGCGGGCATCGGCTCGGACAGTGCGCCCAGGCGGGCCAGCCCGTCGTAGAGCGCGAGCCCGGCGGTGACATAGGGCCGCTCCCAGCCGCGGTGGGTCAGCGGGTAGAGGAACGGCACCGGCTTGACCAGGTGCGGGGCGATCCGGTTCACCGACAGGTCGCGCTCGTGCAGCGCCTCCCGGACCAGCCCGAAGTCGAACTGCTCCAGGTAGCGCAGACCCCCGTGGAAGAGCTTGGAGGAGCGCGAGGAGGTGCCGCTGGCGAAGTCGCGGGCCTCGACCAGCGCCGTCCGGAGCCCGCGGGTGGCCGCGTCCAGCGCGACACCTGCGCCGGTCACCCCGCCACCGATGACCAGGACCTCGAACTCGCCGGCCGCGAGGTCGGCCCAGGCCTGGGCGCGCTGCTCGGGACCGAGTGGGCGGACTGCCGTCATTGCGAACTCCTCGGTACGGGCCGTCGCCGACGACGGCTCACGATGCCCCCACGGTAGGTCGGTCCGCGAGGGGCCGTCGACGGCCGCTGTCTGACATCGTCGGACAACCCAGGTGCGCTGGGTCACCGTCCGGGCCCGCGATGGCCTAGCGTCGGGCGCCGTGCCGGGCACCGTGCAGTCGATCGAGCGGGCAGCGGCGATCCTGCGCGTGGTGGCCGGGTCCGGCGGCACCCTGGGCGTCACCGACATCGCCGCCGCGGTCGGGCTGGCCAAGACGACGGCGCACAGCCTGCTGCGCACCCTGCTGCACGTCGGCTTCGTGGAGCAGGACCCGGCCACCGGCCGGTACGCCCTGGGCCCGGGACTGCTCCGGCTCGGCAGCTCCCTGGACGTCAACGAGCTGCGGGCCCGCTCCTCGAACTGGGCCGACGCCCTGGCCGCCCGCAGCGGCCACGCGGTGCGGCTGGCCATCCTCACCGGCACGGACGCCGTCGTCGTCCACCACGTCTTCCGGCCCGACGACTCCGCGCAGGTGCTGGAGGTCGGCACCGCCCTGCCCGCGCGCAGCACGGCCCTGGGCAGGGTCCTGCTGGCGTACGCGCCCAGGCACCCCGCCGACCTCGCCGAGGTCCGCACGCAGGGCTGGGCGGCCGAGCGCGGCGAGCACGAGCGGGGGCTGGGCGGGATCGCCGCCCCGGTCCGCGACGCGGGCGGCCTGGTGGTGGCCGCGCTGGGCGTCAGCGGGCCGCTGACCTCGCTGTTCGACGGCCGCGGCACGCCGCGCAGCCTGCTGCTGGCCATGGTCGTCGACGCCGCGCACGCGGTGTCCCGGGAGCTGGGCCACGGCGGTGGCTGACCGCTACGTGCTGGCCGTGGACCAGGGGACGACGTCGACCCGGTCGCTGGTGTTCGACCGGGGCGGCCGGATGGTCGCCGTCCGCCAGCGCGAGCACCACCAGTACTTCCCCCGCCCCGGCTGGGTCGAGCACGACCCGATGGAGATCTGGGCGAACACCCAGCGGACCGCCGCGCAGGTGCTCGGCGACGTGCCCGACGCCGGGGACGTCGTGGCCCTGGGCATCGCCAACCAGCGGGAGACGACCGTGGTCTGGGACCGGGCGACCGGCCGGCCGGTCACCCGGGCGCTGGTCTGGCAGGACACCCGCACGGCCGACCTGGTGACCGAGCTGGCCGCCCGGCCCGACGCCGGCCTGGTGGCCGAGCGCAGCGGGATGGCGATCGCCGGCTACTTCTCCGGCCCGCGGCTGCGCTGGATCCTCGACCACGTGCCGCGTGCCCGGGAGCGTGCCGAACGCGGTGAGCTGCTGTTCGGCACGATGGAGACCTGGCTGATCTGGAACCTCACCGGCGGGCCGGACGGCGGCGTCCACGTCACCGACGTGACCAACGCCAGCCGCACCCTGCTGATGGACGTCCGCAGCTGCGAGTGGGACCCCGACCTGCTGGCCTTCTTCGACATCCCGGCGCAGATGCTGCCGGAGATCCGGCCCTCGGTCGGCGTCCTGGGCTCGGCCACCGCGCTGAACCGGGCCCTGCCGATCGCCGGTGCGCTGGGCGACCAGCAGGCGGCGCTGTTCGGCCAGGCCTGCTTCGCCCCCGGTGAGGCCAAGTGCACCTACGGCACGGGCAGCTTCCTGCTGCAGAACACCGGCACCGAGCTGGTGCGCACCCGCTCCGGGTCGATCAGCACGGTGGCCTACCAGCTGGCCGGGGAGCCGGTCCGGTACGCGCTGGAGGGGTCGGTCGCCGTCGCCGGGGCGCTGGTGCAGTGGCTGCGCGACGGACTGGGCCTGATCGGGTCGGCCGCGGAGGTGGAGACCCTGGCGCGCACAGTGGGCGACAACGGCGGCTGCTACGTCGTCCCGGCGTTCTCCGGCCTGCTGGCCCCGCACTGGCGGGGTGAGGCCCGCGGCCTGGTCGCCGGCCTCACCTCCTACGTCACCAAGGGGCACCTGGCCCGGGCGGTGCTGGAGGCCACCGGCTGGCAGACCCGGGACGTGGTGCAGGCGATGGCCGCCGACTCCGGGCTCTCACTGCCGGCCCTGCGGGTGGACGGCGGGATGACCACCAACAACCTGCTGATGCAGTTCGTCGCCGACGCGCTGGACACCCCGGTGGTGCGGCCGATGGTGGGGGAGACGGTGTCGCTGGGGGCGGCCTACGCGGCGGGGCTGGCGGTCGGGGTGTGGTCCGACGTCGAGGCGCTGCGCCGGAACTGGCACCGGTCCGCGCAGTGGACGCCCACTCCGGAGCGTGCCCGGGCGTTGACCGCGGAGTACCCCCGCTGGGAGCGGGCGGTGGAGCTCAGCATCGCTTGGGGAGCCCCCTGATCCGGTCGGTACGACCATGTCGGACTCCGACTGTTGTCCAGCTCACATGCCAACTCCTACGGTCCTGGCACGACGGGACGTGTGGTGATCACCGCCACACGCTCGCCCCCTGAACCGCACGGTCCGCGACGCCGCGGACCCGTCGTGAGGAGCGCCTGGTGGAGGAAACCATCGGTCTGTGGACCGTCTTCGGCAGTGAGGTGCTCGGCACCGGGATCCTGCTGCTGCTCGGCGTCGGTGTGGTGGCCAACGTCGTGCTGCCCAAGACGAACGGCAACGGCAGCGGCTGGATCGTCATCATCTTCGGCTGGGGGCTCGCCGTCTTCGCCGGCGTCTTCGCCGGGGCCAGCTCCGGTGCCCACATCAACCCCGCCGTCACCGTCGGCCTCTGGGTCAGCGGTGCCGACGAGTACGCCCCCGGCGTCGACGTGACCATCGGCAGCACGCTGGTGTACTTCGCCGGGCAGCTGGTCGGCGCCTTCCTCGGCGCGGTGGTGGCCTACTTCGCCTACTACGGGCACTACAACGACCCGGAGGCCGCCGGCACCCAGCTGGGCACCTTCGCGACCGGCCCGGCCATCGGCACGGTCAAGGACAACGTGGTGACCGAGGTCGTCGGCACCTTCGTCCTCGTCTACATCATCCTGCGGTTCGGGGACACCCCCACCGAGATCGGCCCGCTCGCCGTCGCCCTGCTGGTCGTCGGCATCGGCGCCTCGCTGGGTGGCCCGACCGGCTACGCCATCAACCCGGCTCGTGACCTCGGCCCGCGCATCGCCCACGCCATCCTGCCGATCCGTGGCAAGACCGACAGCAACTGGGGCTACGCCTGGGTGCCGATCGTCGGCCCGATCATCGGCGCCGTCCTCGCCGGCCTGCTCTCCCACGTCAGCATCTGATCCCATCCCGCTCAGGAGGAACCCCATGGCCCAGTACGTAGCCGCGATCGACCAGGGCACCACCAGCACCCGCTGCATGCTGTTCGACCACGACGGCGCCGTCGTCTCCGTCGGCCAGAAGGAGCACGAGCAGATCTTCCCGCGCGCCGGGTGGGTCGAGCACGACGCGAACGAGATCTGGACCAACACCCGCGAGGTCGTCGGCCAGGCCCTCGCCCGTGGCAACGCCAGCAACTCCGACATCGTCGCCGTCGGCATCACCAACCAGCGGGAGACCGCGGTGGTGTGGGACAAGAACACCGGCCAGCCGGTCTACAACGCCATCGTCTGGCAGGACACCCGGACGACGAAGATCATCGAGGAGCTCGGCGCGCTGGGCGGCGGCGCCGACCGGTACAAGGACAAGGTCGGCCTCCCGCTGGCCACCTACTTCGCCGGCCCCAAGGTCCGCTGGATCCTGGACAACGTCGACGGCGCCCGGGAGAAGGCCGAGCGCGGCGACCTGCTCATGGGCACCATCGACTCCTGGCTGATCTGGAACATGACCGGCGGAGCCGACGGCGGGCTGCACCTCACCGACGTCTCCAACGCCTCCCGCACGATGCTGATGGACTACCGGACGCTCGCCTGGGACGCCGGCATCGCCGAGGAGATGGGCATCCCGATGTCCATGCTCCCGGAGATCCGGTCCAACTCCGAGGAGTACGGCAAGGGCCGCAAGGCCGGCTTCCTCGCCGGGGTGCCGATCGCCGGCTCGCTCGGTGACCAGCAGGCGGCCACCTTCGGCCAGGTCTGCTTCACCAAGGGCATGGCCAAGAACACCTACGGCACCGGCAACTTCATGCTCCTCAACACCGGCGAGGAAGCCGTCCCGTCGCAGAACGGCCTGCTCACCACGCTGTGCTACCAGCTCGGCGACGCCAAGCCGGTGTACGCGCTGGAGGGGTCGATCGCGGTCACCGGCTCGCTGGTGCAGTGGGTCCGGGACAACCTGGGCATGATCAAGAACGCCCCGGAGATCGAGGACCTGGCCCGCTCGGTCGACGACAACGGCGGCGCCTACTTCGTGCCGGCGTTCTCCGGCCTCTTCGCCCCGCACTGGCGCTCCGACGCCCGCGGCGCCGTCGTCGGGCTCACCCGGTTCGTCAACAAGGGGCACCTGGCCCGCGCCGTCCTGGAGGCCACTGCCTACCAGACCCGCGAGGTGCTGGACGCGATGAACGCCGACTCCGGGGTCGACCTCACCGAGCTCCGGGTGGACGGCGGCATGGTCGGCAACGAGCTGCTCATGCAGTTCCAGGCCGACCTGCTCGGCGTCCCGGTGATCCGGCCGAAGATCGCCGAGACGACGGCGCTGGGCGCCGCCTACGCCGCCGGGCTCGCCGTCGGCTTCTGGTCCGACCTCGACGAGCTCACCGCCAAGTGGGCCGAGGACAAGCGCTGGGAGCCGCAGATGGCCGAGGAGGACCGCGAGCGCTACTACCGCAACTGGCAGAAGGCGGTCACCAAGTCGCTGGACTGGGTCGACGAGGACGTCAGCTGACGCCCGACCGCTGAGCACGACAGGCCCGCCGGGACCACCCGGCGGGCCTGTCCTGCGTCCGGCCCCCGACCCGCCCGGGAGCGCCCCCGGGCAGAAATGGCCATTTCTGCCCGGGGGGTCAGGTCGTGAGGGCGGCGTGGATCCGACGGACGACGCCGTCCAGGTCCCGCAGGTCGGTCGACGAGAGCCGGATGACCCGCCAGCCCGCTGCGATCATCGCGGCGTAGCGCTCGTCGTCCCGCACGATCTGCTCGGCGTCGAAGTGGTGGGCGCCCTCGTACTCGACAGCGAGCCTGACCTCCGGCCACCCGAGGTCGACCCTGCCCAGGAACACCCCGCCCTCGATGACCAGGAGCTGCGGCACGGGCGCCAGACCTGCGAGCACGGCGGCGACCCGCACCTTCGACTCAGGGGCGGACTCCGCGCGTGGATCCACCAGGGGCACTGCTCGCCGCACCCGGCTCACACCCCAGCGGTTGCCCCCGGCATCCACCATCTCGGTGAGTTGTCGCTCGGTCACCGCTCCCGACCGGACCATCGCATCGAGGGCAGCGACCGCCGTACCGAGGGGCTCGAGAGCCGCGACGTCCCACGCCGTCCGTGCAGCCGTGGTGATCGGAACGCCGTCGACGCGTTCGACGTCCATCGGGCCGAGCGGTCCGCGGTGGACGCGCACCTGGCGCGGCCCCTTCCACTCGACGCTCGCCGGTCGCACCACTGTCACCGGGTCGTTGGGTCCGGCGAACGGTGCGCCGTGCCAGGCAGCGGCTGAGTGCCCCCCGATGGCCGCGCCCGGCGGCAGCAGGAGCGCGACGCCTCGACACCGGAGCCGGTGGTCCAGGGGAAGCGCTGGGTCCGCGTAGACGCCCTGCACCAGTCGGCGGTAGCCCAACGAGCGCAGTTCCTTGGCCGTGACAGCACCCTGCGCGACGGCATGGCTGCCGACGAAGACGCCGGTCAGCCGGCTGACACGACTGGACACCAGGGCAGCCTGGCCGATCCGCCGCAGGCACCCTCGCCGCCGTCCACAGGCCCCCGGGCAGAAATGGCCATTTCTGCCCCGGGGGGTGTGGTCAGGGGGTGAGGGCGGCGGAGACGACGGCCTTGGCCTCCTCCTGGACCTGGGCGAGGTGGTCGGCGCCCTTGAAGGACTCGGCGTAGACCTTGTAGACGTCCTCGGTGCCCGAGGGGCGGGCGGCGAACCAGGCGTTCTCGGTGGTGACCTTCAGCCCGCCGATCGCGGCGTCGTTGCCCGGGGCGCGGGTGAGCTTGGCGGTGATCGGCTCGCCCGCCAGTTCGGTGGCGGTGACGGCGTCCGGGGAGAGCTTGCCGAGTGCGGCCTTCTCCTCCCGGGTGGCTGCTGCGTCGACCCGGGCGTAGGCCGACTCGCCGAACCGTTCCGTCAGTGACGCATGCAGCTCCGAGGGCGAGCTTCCGGTCACTGCCTGGATCTCCGAGGCCAGCAGGGCGAGCAGGATGCCGTCCTTGTCCGTCGTCCACACCCCGCCGTCGCGGCGGAGGAACGACGCCCCGGCCGACTCCTCGCCACCGAAGCCGACCGAGCCGTCGAGCAGCCCGGGCACGAACCACTTGAAGCCGACCGGCACCTCGACGAGCTGCCGGCCCAGGTCGGCCACCACCCGGTCGATGAGCGAGGAGGACACCAGGGTCTTGCCGACGGCGGTGCCCGCACCCCACTCCGGCCGGTGGCTGAACAGGTAGGAGATCGCCACGGCGAGGAAGTGGTTGGGGTTCATCAGCCCGCCGTCGGGGGTGACGATGCCGTGCCGGTCGGCGTCGGCGTCGTTGCCGGTGGCGATCTGGAAGGCGTCCTTCTGGGCGATCAGCGAGGCCATCGCGGACGGGGAGGAGCAGTCCATCCGGATCTTGCCGTCCCAGTCCAGCGTCATGAAGCGCCAGGTCGGGTCGACCAGCGGGTTGACCACGGTGAGGTCGAGGCGGTGCCGCTCGGCGATGGCCCCCCAGTAGTCGACGCTCGCGCCCCCGAGCGGATCGGCGCCGATGCGCACGCCGGCGCTGCGGATCGCGTCGAGGTCGAGCACGGTGGGCAGGTCGTCGACGTAGGTGCCGAGGAAGTCGTAGGACTGCGCGGCGGCGCGGGCCCGGGCGAACGGGATGCGCTTCACGCCGTCCAGCCCGGCCGCCAGCAGCTCGTTGGCCCGCTTCGCGATCCAGCCGGTGGCGTCGGTGTCGGCCGGGCCGCCGGACGGCGGGTTGTACTTGAAGCCGCCGTCCCGGGGCGGGTTGTGCGACGGTGTGACGACGATGCCGTCGGCCAGCCCGGAGGTCTTCCCGCGGTTGGCGGTGAGGATGGCGTGGCTGACCGCCGGGGTCGGGGTGTACCGGTCGGCGGCGTCGACCAGGACGGTGACGTCGTTGGCGGCCAGCACCTCCAGCGCGCTGACCCAGGCCGGCTCGGAGAGGCCGTGGGTGTCCCGGCCGACGAACAGCGGGCCGTCGAAGCCCTGCTGGGCGCGGTACTCGCAGATCGCCTGGGTGGTGGCCAGGATGTGCGGCTCGTTGAACGCACCGTCCAGCGAGGAGCCCCGGTGCCCGGAGGTGCCGAAGGTGACCTGCTGCGCGACGTCCTGCGGGTCCGGCTCGACCGTGTAGTACGCGGTGAGCAGGTGCGGGACGTCGACCAGGTCGGAGGGCTGGGCGGGCTGGCCGGCGCGGTCGGAGCTCATGCGCTGATCTTCGCGCCGTCGGCCGGTGCACCGCGACCCGGGCTCACCCGATGGGCCGACCCGATGGGCCGACCCGAGCCGCCGCCCACGCCGCGTCGACCGGATCGTCGGTGCCCGCCCGTAGCCTGGTCGGGTGCTCGGCGACTGGCGGGAGATGGTCACCGACGCCGCGTTGGCCGACGCCGTCGGCGCCGACGTGCTCGACCGGGCCCGCCCGTACCTGGCTCGTGCCGTGCTCGACGTGCGGGTCGCCGAGGACGCCCGCCGGCTGACCGGGCTGGTGCAGGGCAGCGCCGAGGTGCCGTACCGGACGACGGTGGTGCGCACCGACGGCGGCCGGATGGGCTGGGCCGCGGCCTGCACGTGCCCGGTGGGCGACGACTGCAAGCACGCGGTCGCCGTGCTGCTGCACCTGCGGCCGGACATCCAGCGTGCGCCCGGGGGCCCGGGACCGGCCCGCCCGGCACCCCCCACGTGGGAGCAGGAGCTCGCCGAGCTGGTCACCGCCGCCGGGCAGCCCGCACCGGCCACCGTGCCGATCGCGCTGCAGTTCGAGCTGGTCGAGCCCGAGCCCGGGCGGGGCCGGGCGTCGGTCGGCGCGCCCGGCAGTCGCCAGCGGCTGGTCCGGCTCCGACCGGTGGTGCCCGGCAAGCGGGGGCAGTGGGTGCGCACCGGCATCTCCTGGCGGCAGCTGCAGTACGACAACAGCCGCGCCGGCTGGGACCCGGCCCACGTGGCGGCGATGCGCGCGCTGCACGCCACCCACCAGGCGGCGCGCAACCAGTTCTACTCGTACGCCCCCGTCGACGTGTACCTGCACGAGTTCGGCCCCGGCCTCTGGCGGCTGCTGGGGGAGGCGGTGGCCGACGGCGTCCCGCTGGTGACCGCCGACCGGCCGCCCCGCCCGGTGGTGCTGGCCCGGGACGACGCCGACGTCGCCGTCGACCTCCGCGACGACGGCGACCGCACCGAGCTGCAGGCCGTGCTGCGGGTCGACGGCCGCACGGTCGACCCGGGCGCGCTCTCCTTCCTCGGCGTGCCCCCGCACGGGGTCACCGTCGACGGTCCGGCCCGCGACGAGGCACCCGAGGGCGCGCCGGGCCTGGTGCTGGCCCGGCTCGACTCCCCGGTGCCCCCGGTGCTGGCCGGCCTGGTGGCGCGGGGCGGGGTGATCGGCATCCCGGCCGACGACGTCGACCGCTTCCGGCGGGACTGGTACCCGGGGCTGCGCCGGGCGGTGCCGGTCATCTCCGCCGACGGTTCGGTCGAGCTGCCCGACGTGCTCCCGCCGCGGCTGGCCGCCGAGGTCCGCTATCCCGGTGACGCCACGGTCTGCGTCGCCTGGTCGGTGCGGTACGGCCCCGACCGGGAGTTCGCCCTGCACGCGCCGGCCGGTCCGGGCGACGGCCGCGATCCGGCCGCCGAGCAGCTGCTCGTCGAGGCGCTGCCCGGCCCGGTCGGCGGGGTGCCCGAGCTGTGGACGCCGGAGCGCCGGCTGGCCGAGAGCGTCGAGCTGGCCGGGATGGAGGCGCTGGAGTTCACCACCGAGGTGCTGCCCGCCCTGCGCGGCGACCCCGACGTCGACGTGACCGTGGTCGGCACGCCGACGGACTACCGGCAGACCACCTCGGCGCCGCAGATCAGCTTCACCGCCCGGGACAGCCGGGAGTCCGACTGGTTCGACCTCGGCATCACCGTGACCATGGACGGCCAGCACGTCCCGTTCGCCACCCTGTTCCAGGCGCTGGCCGCCGGGCGCACCCGGCTGGCGCTGATCAGCGGCACCTGGTTCTCCCTGCAGCGCCCCGAGTTCGAGCAGCTGCGGCTGCTGATCGAGGAGGCCCGCGAGCTGCGCGACGTGCCCGGCGACGAGGTGCAGGTCAGCCGGTTCGACGCCGGGCTGTGGGAGCAGCTGCTGGGGCTCGGCGTGGTCGAGGAGCAGAGCGAACGCTGGACCCGCGAGGTGCGCGGGCTGATCGACGTCGAGCACACCGAGCCGCCGCCGGTCCCGGCCGGGCTGGCCGCCGAGCTGCGGCCCTACCAGAGGGAGGGCTACGGCTGGCTGGCGTTCCTCTGGGACCACCGGCTGGGCGGGGTGCTCGCCGACGACATGGGGCTGGGCAAGACGCTGCAGACGCTGGCCCTGCTGGTCCGGGCGCACGAGGCCGGCGAGCTGGACGACGCACCGGTGCTGGTGGTGGCGCCGACCAGCGTGGTCTCCACGTGGTCGCGGGAGGCGGCCCGGTTCGCCCCCGGGCTGCGGGTGGTCACCGTCGCCGAGACCGAGGCCAAGCGCGGGGTGCCGCTGGCCGAGCAGCTGACCGGCGCGCACGTCGTCCTCACCTCGTACGCGCTGTTCCGGATCGACGAGGACGCCTGGACGTCGCTGCCGTGGCGCGCGCTGGTGCTGGACGAGGCGCAGTTCGTGAAGAACCACCAGGCCCGCACCTACCAGTGCGCCCGCCGGCTGCCGGCGCCGGTGAAGCTGGCGCTGACCGGGACGCCGCTGGAGAACAGCGTGATGGACCTGTGGGCGCTGATGTCGATCGTCGCCCCGGGGCTCTTCCCCGACCCGGAGCGGTTCACCGAGTTCTACCGGATCCCGATCGAGCGGGACGGCGACGCGGAGAAGCTGGCGACGCTGCGCCGGCGGATCCGCCCCCTGGTGCGGCGGCGGACCAAGGAGATGGTCGCCGCCGACCTGCCGCCCAAGCAGGAGCAGGTGCTCGAGGTGGTGCTCAACCCGCGGCACGAGAAGCTGTACCAGACCCACCTGCAGCGGGAGCGGAGCAAGGTGCTCGGCCTGGTCGAGGACATGTCGAAGAACCGGATGACGATCTTCCGGTCGCTGACCCTGCTCCGGCAGCTGAGCCTGGACCCCGCCCTGATCGACCCGGCCTACGCCGACGTGCGGGCCAGCAAGACCGACGCCTTCCTGGACCAGCTGCGCGAGGTGGTCGCCGAGGGCCACCGAGTGCTGGTGTTCAGCCAGTTCACCCGGTACCTGGGCGCCGTCCGGGAACGGCTGACCGCCGAGGGGGTCGACTGGGTGTACCTGGACGGCCGCACCCGCGACCGGGACGCCCGGATCGAGGAGTTCCGCACCGGGACGGCGCCGGTGTTCCTGATCAGCCTCAAGGCCGGTGGCTTCGGGCTGACGCTCACCGAGGCCGACTACGTGTTCGTGCTCGACCCGTGGTGGAACCCGGCCAGCGAGGCCCAGGCCGTCGACCGGGCACACCGGATCGGCCAGGACAAGACGGTGATCGTCTACCGGCTGGTGGCCGTGGGCACCATCGAGGAGAAGGTGATGGAGCTCAAGGCCCGCAAGCAGGCGCTGTTCTCCCGGGTCGTCGACGACGGCGCGCTCGCCTCCGGCGCGCTCACCGCCGACGACGTCCGGGGGTTGTTCGGGTAGCCCACCCGCTCGGCCCGGGCCGCCTGACGTGGAGCCGGGTCACGGCACGGCTCCACGTCAGGTCGCGCGGCTCAACCCGGTTCAGCGGGCCCGCCGCGGCTCGCCGCGGTAGGTGCCGACGCTCCACCGGTTGCCCTCGGGATCGCGGACGGCGAACTCCTGACCGCCGTAGCCGGTGTCGTGCAGCTGCTGGACGACCTCGGCACCGGCGGCGCGCGCCCGGGCGTGCACCGCCGCGATGTCGTCGGTGACCAGGTAGGCGGCCGCGGTGCCCGGGGTGGCCGGCCAGGGGTCGTCCGGGACGTCGCGCACCGAGCCCAGCATCACCCCGCCGCCGGGCGGCCAGTCCAGCTGGGCGTGTTGGACGACGTCGCCGTCGGCGTACACGGCGGTCTCCTCGAAGCCGAGGGCGTCGACGAGGAAGCGGATCACGGCTCGGGCGTCCCGGGCGCGGAAGGCGGGCCAGACGGTGGGTGGGGGAGCGGTATCGGTCATGGACTCAGGATGTCGACACGGGCGCGGGGCCGTCTTGGACGAATCGGAGCGGGTCGTCGGCGTCGGCGCGGAGCAGCTGGTGCTCGGCAGCCAGCCACCGGCGGGGCGGCAGCCCGGCGAGCTCCCGCCACTCCCGGGTCAGGTGGGCCTGGTCGGCGTACCCGGCGCCGGCGGCCAGTCCGGCCA
Source organism: Modestobacter marinus (assembly GCF_011758655.1). Lineage (NCBI taxonomy): Bacteria > Bacillati > Actinomycetota > Actinomycetes > Geodermatophilales > Geodermatophilaceae > Modestobacter > Modestobacter marinus. Next base: position 1,406,899 of record NZ_JAAMPA010000001.1, on the reverse strand, counting down.
GGTCGACATCCGATCCGCGGGCGACCGCGGAGCCCAGCCGGCGGCGGGCCACGTCGAAGCGCACCACGCGGGCGGCCTCCTTGGGGCTCAGCCCGAACTCGGCGGTGAACCGCTGACGGAGGTGCCGCTCGGACCAGCCGACGGTCGCGGCGACGGTGGCGACCGGCAGTCGCCCGGCCGACCCGGTGGTCAGCTGCCAGGCGTGGGTCACCTCGGGCGCGGCTCCGGGCGCGTCCCGGAGGGCGAGCCGGCCCAGGACGTCGTCCACCGCGGCGAACCGGGCGGGCCAGCTGCCCGCTCCGCGGACCCGGTCGAGCAGCTCCGCGGCGGGGCCGCCCAGCACGTCGGCGAGGGGCTCGTCCCGCGACCGGAGCGCTCCCGCGGGAACGCCGAGCAGGGCGCGGGCACCCGCCGGCGTCAGCGACACCTGGACGCCGGCCTGCCGGGTGCCGGTGGCGATCAGCGCGGGCCGGGTGTGCAGGCCGCCGACCAGTGCCGCACAGCTCCCGGGCGGCTGCCCCGGGTCGGGATGGGCCACCAACTCCAGCGGTTCGTCCAGGGTGAGGATCAGCGTGAGGTGCGGGGACGGCAGGCCCCGGTGCAGCGCGGGGGTGAGCCCCGTCTGCCGGTAGCCGACCATCATCGCGACCAGCCCGCGCAGGGCCGGGTGCGGCCGGTGGGCGAGGAACTCGCTGGTCACGGTCCGAGGATGGCAGCACCGCCCCGACACCTCCAGAGATCGCGACGCGCGGGTAGGCCGCCCTGCGCTCCGTCACCGCCACGCGGTCGACCACCAGCGGTTCGCGGCCCCGTCGCCCGGCCGCCACCCGTCTCCCGCACCGTGTCGATGAGCGTCGACCCCGGCGCCCCGTCCCCTCGGAGGTCCTCGTGCACCCCTCCCGTCCCGGCGCGACACGCGCCTCCACCGGCGCCCTGGCCCTCGCGGCCGCAGTCGCCGTCCCGCTGCTCACCGCGAGCCCGGCCGCCGCGGGCGGCCACGGGCACGGGCACGCCATCGAGCCGGTCCGCTTCGCCACGTACAACGTCTCGATGTTCCGCACCACCGAGGGAGAGCTGGCCGCCGACCTGGCCGACGCCGACGACGAGCCGCAGGACGCCGAGGTGCGAAACGTCGCCGAGGTCATCCAGCGGCAGCGGCAGCGACCCGACGTGCTGCTGCTCAACGAGTTCGACTTCGACGCCGAGGGGCTGGCCCTGGAACGGTTCCAGGAGAACTTCCTCGGCGTCGCCCAGGGACCCGTGGGGGAGGAGGCCGAGCCCATCGAGTACCCGTACGCGATGGTCTTCGCCTCCAACACCGGCGTGGCCAGCGGCTTCGACCTGAACGACGACGGCACGGTGGGCACGGAGGGGCAGGCCTACGGGGACGACTCGTTCGGCTTCGGCACGTTCCCCGGCCAGTACGCCTTCGCGGTGCTGTCGAAGCACCCGATCGACACCGACGAGGTGCGCACGTTCCAGGAGTTCCGGTGGGCGGACATGCCCGGCGCCCGGCTGCCCGACGACCCGGCCACCCCCGAGCCGGCCGACTTCTACTCCGCCGAGGAGCTGGAGGTCTTCCGGCTGTCCAGCAAGAACCACGTCGACGTCCCGGTGCAGATCGGCCGGCGCACGGTGCACGTGCTGGCCAGCCACCCCACCCCGCCGAGCTTCGACGGGCCGGAGGACCGCAACGGGCTGCGCAATGCGGACGAGATCCGGTTCTGGGCCGACTACGTCACCCCCGGCGCGGGCTCCTACATCTACGACGACGAGGGGACGACCGGTGGCCTGCCGTGGTGGGAGCCGTTCGTGATCATGGGTGACCTCAACGCCGACCCGGCCGACGACGGCAACGGCGTGCCCGGCGCGGCCGACCAGGTCGTCGAGCTGCGCCAGGTCCGGGACCCGCAGCCGGCCAGCGAGGGGGCCGTGGAGGCCACGGCGCTGCAGGGGGGCGCGAACCTCGAGCACGAGGGCGACCCGAGGTACGACACCGCCGACTTCGCGGACGGCGAGTTCGGCCCGGGCAACCTCCGGGTGGACTACGTGCTGCCGTCGCGGTTGCTGAAGGTCCTCGACGCCGGGGTGTTCTGGCCGCCGCTGGACGACCCCCTGTCCCGGCTGACCGGGGTCTACGACCCGCAGTTCACCAACGGCTTCCCCAGCTCCGACCACCGGATGGTGTGGGCCGACGTCGCACTGCGGGGCTGGCACCACCGCTGACCCACCCCGCCGGGAGGCCGCTCAGCGATCGACGCGGGCGGTCTCCCGGCGCATCCGCAGGCCCTGCAGCAGCAGCCCGCCGGCGAGCACCGCGCCGACCCCCTCGCCGGCGCGCAGCCGCAGGTCCAGCAGCGGTTCACAGCCGAGGGCCTGGAGGACGGCGTCGCAGCCGCGTTCCCGGCTGCGCTGCCCGGCCACCAGCGCCGATTGCGCCGCCGGCTCCAGCAGCACGGCGACCAGCGCGGCGACCGCGGTGGCGAACCCGTCCAGGACGACGACCGCCCCAGCCTCCGCCGCCCCCAGCACCACCCCGGCGAGCACCGCCAGCTCCGGGCCACCCAGCTCGGCGAGCGCGGTCACCGGGTCCAGGTCGGTGCCGGCCCGGGCGAGCGCCGCGGCCACGACGGCCCGCTTGCGCTCGACCATCGCCGCGTCCGCCCCGGACCCGAGCCCGGCGAGCTCGGCTGGTTCCACGTGCAACAGTGCGCCGGCCAGCGCGGCGGCGACCGTGGTGTTGCCGACCCCGACCTCGCCAAGGGCGACCAGCCCCGCCCGGCCGTGCTCGGCGCCCAGCGCCCGGCCGGACGCCAGCAGCGCCGCGGTGTCCGCCGCCGTCATCGCCGGCCCGGTCACCAGGTCGCCGCGGGCGTCGGCCGGCCGGGTCGCGACCGCACCGGGCACCGCCGGCCCGGTCACCCCGGCGTCCACCACGACCACGCCCAGCCCCGCCGCGCGGGCAGCCGTGGCACCCATCGCCACCCCGGCGACCGCGGCGATGACGACGTCCCGGGTGGCCGAGGGGGGGTAGGCCGAGACGCCGTGCACGGTGACCGGGTGGTCGGCGGCGGCGAGCAGCAGCACACCACCGGTCAGGTCACCCCGGCCCAACGCCACGGCTCGGGCGACCGCGCCGTCCAGCACCCCCAGCGACCCCGGCGGGGTCAGCAGCCGGTCGGCGCCGTCGCGGGCCGCGACCACCGCGGCCGGCTCGGGGGCGCGCAGGCGGGAGGGAGGAGGTGCGACGTCCTCGGCCGGCCACCGGTCGTGCAGGACGACGTCGGACAGCGGCTGCCGGCGCGACCACGCGGCCCGCTCCAGGCCGGGGGCCGGCGGGCGCTCGTCCGGCCAGCCCAGGCACAGCCAGCCGAGGGTGACGACGCCGTCGGGCAGGCCGAGCAGCGCAGCGAGCTCCTCGGGGCGGAACAGGGTCACCCAGCCGACGCCCAGGCCCTCCGCCCGGGCGGCCAGCCACAGGTTCTGGATCGCGGTGGCGCAGCTCCACAGGTCGGCGTCGGGGAAGGTGGCCCGGCCGAGCACCCCGGCCGCCGGCGCCCGCCGGTCGCAGCAGACGACGACGCCCAGCGGCGCCTCCCGCACGCCGGCCAGCTGCAGGTCCAGCAGCCGGGCCGCAGCGTCCGGGTCGAGCTGCGCGGCCTGGCGCAGCCGCTCCCGGTCGGTGAGGACGGCGGCAGTGTCCCGGGTGCCGGCGTCGCGGACGACGACGAACCGCCAGGGCTGACTGTGCCCCACCGACGGCGCCTGGTGCGCGGCGGTGAGCACCCGGGTGAGCACCTCGTCGGGCACCGGGTCCGGGCGGTAGCGCCGGACGTCGCGGCGGGCCTCGACCGCCCGGTACAGCCCCGCCCGGTCGGCCTCGGGGAGCGCCCAGCCGGTGGGGTCGGCGGCGCGCTCGGTGGCCGCGGTGCCGTCGCCGATCAGCGGCACCGGCCGGGGCCACGTCATCCCTCGACCTGGGCCAGGAACCGGCGCACGGTCTCCAGGAACACCTCGGGCTGCTCGGAGTGCACCCAGTGCCCGGCGTTCTTCACCCGCACCAGCCGGGTCGTCGGGAACAACTCGTCCATCCGCGGCCGGTCGTCGTCCAGCACGTAGGTGGAGTTCGCGCCGGCGATCCAGAGCACCGGCCCCTCGTAGCTGGCTCCCGGCGGGGGGTCGGGGAAGCGGCGCAGCTCGCCCAGGTCGCGGGCCAGGGTCTCCAGGTTCAGCCGCCAGCGCCAGCCGTCGCCCTCCCCGACGCCGTCCCGGACCAGGCTCTGCAGCAGGAACGACCGCACCATCGTGCTCGGGACGGCGGCGCGCAGCGCCTGGTCGGCGTCCTCCCGGGTCTCCAGCTCATCGAGGTCCATGCCCTGCATGGCGGTGATGAACGCGGCGAACGGGGAGGCCTCCTCGTCGGGGTCCTCGGTGCGACCGCCGGACTCGGGGTAGTCGGTCGGGGCGATGTCGACGACGACGAGGGCGCGCAGCAGCTCGGGGCGGCGCAGCGCCAGCTGCATCGCGACCTTGCCGCCCATCGAGTGCCCGACCAGCGTCACCGGCTCGCCCAGCAGGGCCAGCTCGGCGCCGACGTACTCGGCCATGTCGCCGTAGTCCACCCGGTCGGTCCACGGCGAGTGCCCGTGGTTGGGCAGGTCGAGCAGGGTGACCCGGTGGCCGTCGGCGGCCAGCGCCTTGGCGATCGTCGTCCAGTTGCGGCCCTGGCCGAACAGGCCGTGCACGAAGACGACGCGGGGCCCGGTGTCCCCGAGCGTGCGGGCCGACAGGCGGATGTCCTCGGTCATGCCCTGATCGCAGCACATGTCGCTGCGCCCGGCTGTCGGTGGGCGCACGTAGCGTCGGGTCACCGGTCGTCGACCCCCAGGAGTTCACCCGTGCCCGGACGCCGACGGCGCTCCTCCAGCTCGACCCGCAGCACCGCCCGCACGACCACGACGGCGACCCGCAAGGCTCCGGCGAAGGCAGCTCCGAAGAGGGCCACCGCCACGAAGGCCGCTCCGAAGCGGGCCGCGCCGAAGGCCGGCGCCGAGCTGCCGGTCGCCGGTCCGGGGGAACGGGTCTGGGTGCTCGCCGTCCCGTTCCGCGCGCCGGCGCCGGGGGCCAGCTGGCACGCCGGCCTGTCCGCCCACGTGTACGTGGGCGCCACCCTCCCCGCGGCGCTGGCGCCCTACGACCCACCGCCGTACAGCCTGGAGCGGTTCCTCGAGGACGAGCTGAACGCCGAGCCGCGCCCGGTGCCGGCGGGCCGGCCGATGTCACCGCGGCCGGAGCAGGTCACCGGGGCAGCGGTCATCGCGGCGCACGAGGCGGCCGGCGGGCGGATGTTCCTGCTCGGCGACGACCCGGGCGTGGGCAAGACGGGCACCGCCGTCCTGGCGGTCGGCCGGATCGCAGCCCGGCGACCGGTCCGCACCGTGCTCGTGGTCGCCGACCGGCCGGCGGCGATCACCGTGCCGCACTGGGCGAGGTCGATCGCGGCCTTCGGCGACAGCGGGCTGCGCTGGTGCGTGACCACCTGGGACCGGCTGGGCAAGGTCGCCGGGCTCACGAAGGCCACCGGGCAGCGGTTCGACGTCGTCGTCGCCGACGAGGCGCACATGGTCCGGCACACCACCACGCAGCGGTGGAAGCACTGGCGTTCGGTGTCCGGCGCCGGCCGGGTCAAGGACGCGCCCTACGTGCTGCTGGCCACCGCGACCCCGGCGCACACCCCACTGGAGCTGCCCTACCTCGCCCCGCACTTCGCCGCCGTGCACGGCGAGCCGCTCAAGGACTGGACCGACCTCCCCGGCCGGCTCGCGGCGCACGGGTTCCACGTGGAACGTGCCCGCTACGGCTGGAGCTGGACCGAGGACGCCGAGGAGCGCCGGGCCGACCTGGCCCGGCTGCGGAGCTGGCTGGCCGACACCGAGCCGCCGGCCACGCTGCACCGCCCCGCCCCCTGGGGGCCGGTGTCGGTCACCGGCACCCCGGTCGAGCTGACCCCGGCCGAGCGGGCCCAGTACGAGGCGGAGTGGTCGGAGTTCCGCGCGGAGATGCAGCTCGCCCGGCGGAAGCGCGAGACCGCCCGCGGCCGGGCCGCGCTGCTGCGGTTCCGGCAGAAGGCCGGGCTGATCCGGGCGCAGGCCACCGTCGACTGGGTGAAGGCCCAGGTCGAGGCCGACCGGCAAGTGGCGGTGTCGGTCGAGTTCGTCGAGACCGCGGCCGACCCGATCCGGGAGGCCCTGCTGGACGGCGGGGTGGCCGTCGCCTCGATCTACGGCCGGGACCGTTTCGACGTCGAGGCCGAGCGGCTGCGCTTCCAGACCGGGGAGGCGCCGGTGTGCGTCTTCACCGTGACCGCCTCGATCAGCCTGCACGCCGGGGAGGTGCTGCCCGGCGGGCGCACCGCGTCGACCACGCCCCGGGTCGGGCTGTTCCACCAGCCGCGGTTCTCCGGGATCGCCGCCCGGCAGGTCACGGGCCGCACGCACCGCGACCACCAGGTCTCGCCGTGGCGGGTCGCGTTCGCGTTCGCGCAGGAAACCGTGGAGGAGGACGTCGCGCGGGTGATGGTGGAGCGGCTGGCGGTCACCGGCTCGACCGCCGGTGGCGACACCGCCGGGCTGCAGCAGATCGCCGAGCTGCTCGACGCCGACTGGCTGCCCGCGATCTCCCTGACCGGTTCGGACTAGCCGGCGGCCCGTCGCATCGGCAGGTGCGGGATGCCGTCCTCGACGTAGTCCGGCCCCGAGCGCCGGAAGCCGAAGCGCTCGTACCAGGCCTCCAGGTAGGCCTGAGCGCCGATGTCGATCGTGCGCCCCGCGCACAGCTCGATGCCGCGCGCGATGAGCTGGGCCGACAGCCCGCGACCCCGGGCGTGCTCCGCGGTCGCGACCCGGCCGATCGACCGGTCCTCGCCGTTGGTCAGCACCCGGATCGTGGCGAGCACGGTGCCGTCGTCGGACTCGTGCCAGAGGTGCACGGTGGTCGGCTCGGCGTCCCGGCCGTCCAGCTCCGGGTACGGGCAGGCCTGCTCCACCACGAAGACGTCGACCCGCAGGCGCAGGATGCCGTAGAGCTCGGCCGGGGTCAGCTCGGCGAAGGCCGCCTCGCGCAGCGCAGGTGCATCGGTCACCCGTGCATCGTCGCAAGCCCTCAGGACGCCGTCCGCCGCAGGTGATCCCGGTGGGCCAGCAGTGCCCACACGACGTGCCCGAGGTCCATGCGTTCCCCACCGGCCGGCATGGCGTCCGGCAGCGACGCGTCAGGCACGAGGGTCAGGAGCGGCCGCGACGTCTCGCCGGTGGTCAGGCCGGTGGTGAAGGCCGGGTCGGCCGGACCCCAGACCCGCTGCCCGGACCGGTCGTGTGCGACCAGCTCCCGACCTCGATGGGCGAGCTCGATCCCCTCGTCGTGCACCAAGCCGTGGTCGGTGTCGCACAGCAGCACCATGGCCGACACGTCGGTGCGGCCACCCAGCCGCCAGGGGGTCAGGTGGTGGGCGTGCAGCCGCTCGACCCGGGTCTCGGTGCAGCCCGGTCGCACGCAGCCGCCGTCCCGGGCCAGCAACGCCCGCCGCTGCGCTGCGGTCGCCAGCCGCCGGCGCCGCCCCATCGCGAGCGGCCGGCCCTCCCGCTCCACGATGACCGTCAGCGACGCCTCGCACGCCATCCGCCGCACCTGTGCAGGGGAGAGCGCCGGGCCACCCTCCAGGTGTGCCCGCCCGGCGGCAGCGTCAGTGGCCAGGACGTCGGCGTCCACGTGCACCACCACCTCGCGGCGTGGCGGGTCGCCGGCTCGTCGTCCGGTGTCAGCGGCGACCTCGGCCAGCTGGGCCAACACCCGGCAGCGCCGGGCACTCATGCGTTCCCGCGGGGGCGTCCCGGGGTCCGCCGGGCAGTCGGCGGCGGCCGCCCGGGTCGCGGCGGCGCGTTCCCGGCGGGCGTCCCGTTCCGCCAGTGACTCGACCGCCGCCAGCAGCGCGGCGCCGGCCTCGCCGTCCATCCGCACCTGCAGCACGAGCATCCCGTCGGCGTCCCAGTGCCACTGGAAGGACCGCTTCTCCGCGACGAGCTCCTCATCGACGGCGTCCGACCGGCGCCAGGCCCGGACCACCCGCTCGACCTGGGACGCCGTGGCGTGCCTGGCCAGCTCGACCAACTCGACTTCGGTGCCTGCGTCGGCCACCCGGGTGATCGCCCGCACCTTCGAGTACGACAGCCTCCCGGCGGCGAACGCCTCCGCCGTCACCGGCAGCGCGCCCAGCGCCCTGGCGACCCGGACGTGCTCCCGGGCGGCTCCCGGACCCATCCCGCACTTCCAGGCCAGCCAGTGCGCACAGCTCTTGACGCCGACCTCGCCCCAGCCCTCCCGGGCGTCGAACTCCGCGACCAGCCGCAACCAGGCTGCGGTCGCCGCCGCCAGCCGCACCGCACCGGACCGGATCTCCCGGGCCAGCTCCTCGATCGACCGCCCGACCGACCCGCGCTCCGCCACGTCCGGCCCCGACACGTCCCGCACCGCCACGACTGCACCCATGACCCGACGCTAGGCAGGAGGTACGACAGAACCGCAGCTCACCGGCGTGGGGGCGTTCCCGCGGGAACGCTCACGGCTCGGTCAGCCGGCGGCGCGGTACTGCGCGGCGACGTCGGCGTCCGACAGCACGCTGGTGTAGACGCTGACGTGCGCCACCGACCCGGCGAAGAACGCGCTCCGCGGCGCCCCGGGCCACGCGCTGCTGATCGTGTCGTAGCCGACCCGCCAGTAGCCGGTGAACGGCTCGGCCGCGGTCGCGTCCCGGCGGCTCGCCACCAGGGCGCCGTCCACGTAGAGCCGCAGCCCGGTGCCCGGGGAGAACGTGGCCGTCATCTGGTGCCAGGCGCCGTCGTTGTAGCTGCCGGGCGACGTCGTCGTCACCGGCGACCCGTCGTAGACGCCGAAGGTGAGCGTGCCGGAGTCGGTCATGTAGACGTGCCGGTCGTACTGGGTGGAGGCGGCGCCCCGGGTGCCGTTGCCGAAGCCGATGAGCTTGCCGCCGTCCCGGGTGGTGGTGGCGAACCAGACCTGGACGCTGAAGGTCTGCGGGTTCGCCAGTGCGGTCGTCGAGTAGACGTGGCCGGACCCGCCGTCGAGCCGGACCCCCTTGCCGTCGCCCCCGCAGGCCGGGCCGGGGACCCGGTAGGTGATCCCGCTGCTGCTGTAGTACCCGTCGACCGCCCCGGCGTAGAGCCCGCTGTTCACCGCGACCGGCCCGGCGGTCTCCTGCAGTGCCAGGTACCCGGGCGCGCTCGCGCCGGCCGAGGTGCACGTGTAGTAGCGGACCGAGGCCCAGGAGTTGGCGTCGTTCGCGGTGGTCGCGGTGAAGACGGCGCCCACCGCCGAGGTGCCGGGCAGGGGGCCGAGCAGGGCGGCGAGGCCGACGGCCACGGCCGGGACGGCGAGACGCGCGCCCCACCACCCGCTGCCGGTCGCCGGCCCGTCGTCGTCCTCGGCCGTGCGGTGGGCGAGCGCGAGGGCGACGACCAGGGCGAGCAGGGCGGCACCGCCGGCGAGGGGGAGCGCCCGCCCCTCCGCCGCCCACAGCACGGGCAGGCCCAGCGCCGGCAGCCGGAGCGCGCCGACGCCGTGCACGGTGGACGGGTCGACGAGCTGGGGGTCCGGCGTGGGGTTGGCGTCACCCTGCAGCCGGAGTCCGCCGTCCTCGACGGCGACCAGCCGGTGCAGCCGCAGCCGGCCGGGTGCGTCGGGGTCGTCGACGAGGAGCACGTCCCCGACGGCGAGGTCGGCGATGGGGACCGGCCGGACGACGGCGACGTCCCCGGGGGAGACGCCGGGCTCCATCGAGCCGGAGAGGACGACGGTGGTCTCCCAGCCGACGACCGTGGGTGCGACCGAGACGGCGAGCAGCAGCGCCAGGGTGCCGAGCAGCGCCCGGGCGAGGCTGCTGAGCACCAGCGCGGACCTGCCGCGGCGCCAGGCGGCAGCTCGGGACACGGAACGGGTGGCGGTCATCGGGTGCGCGCCTCCCAGACGAAGCTGAGCCTGGCGGTGCCGTTCTGGGTGCTCGCCGGGGCACCGGCCCGCAGCGTCCAGTCGACCTTGTAGACGCGGGTGGTGGGCGCGGCGCCGGTGCTGGACCAGCTGCCGACGCCGGCGGCCCAGCGGTCGGTGGGGAAGCCGGCGAGGGTGCCGGTGTAGGCGGTGGCGGAGGACGTGAAGCCGGCGCAGTCGCCGCTCGAGCCGCCCGTCCCCACGGCGATGGCGAGGTCCAGCTGGGCGGCCAGCCCGTTGGTGCTGCTCCGGCCGGTGCCGTACAGCCGGACGGTGGCCGGTGACCCGGATGCGGTGACGGCGACGCACCGGGTGCCCGAGGCCCCCGGGCGCAGCCCCGTGGCGGTGAACATCCGGACGGCGGAGTCGTCGTCGGTCAGCGCGAGCGTGCCGGTGCTGACGGTGGGCAACGCAAGCGAGCCGGTGGTGGCACTGAACCCGGCGTAGGCCCCGTGCCAGACCAGCGCCGCGGCCAGCACCAGCGCGATGCCCGCGGCGGCGGCGCCGGCCAGGCGCACCGAGCGGGGCCGCGGACGGCGACCGGTGGCCGGGCGATCGGGACGGGACCTCACATCGCTCCATCGGCCGGGCCGGCCGGACGTGGAGCCCCCGTCACCCGCCCGGGTGAGCGGGGCGGTGTTAGCGTCGCGAGCTGACACGGGGTGTCCCACCGGGGACTGAGAGCACACCCGTCGAACCTGCTCCAGTTGGTACTGGCGAAGGGATGTCACCGCGATGGACGCCATCGACCTGCGCGCTGCCGGCACGGCGCTGCGCGACTCCGCACCCCTGGTGCACTGCCTGACCAACACGGTCGTGCAGACGATCACCGCCAACGCGCTGCTGGCGATCGGCGCCGCACCGGCCATGGTCGACGACCCGGCCGAGGCCGGTGAGTTCGCCGCCGTCGCCTCCGCGGTGCTGGTCAACGTGGGCACGGTGCAGCAGCGCACCGCCGAGGCGATGCGGCTCGCCGCCCGAACCGCCAGCGAGGTGGGCACGCCGTGGGTGCTGGACCCGGTGGCCGTCGGCGGGCTCACCTTCCGCACCGAGCTCGCCGCCGACCTGGTCGAGCTGCGCCCCGCCGTCGTCCGCGGCAACGCCTCCGAGGTGCTCGCCCTGGCCGGCGCCGGCAAGGGCGGCCGCGGCGTGGAGAGCACCGACACCCCGGAGGCCGCGCTCGAGGCGGCCGGGGAGCTGGCCCGCCGGACCGGCGGCATCGTCGCGGTCAGCGGTCCGGTCGACGTCGTCACCGACGGGGACCGGGTGGTCCGGGTGGGCGGCGGCTCCCCGCTGCTCACCCGGACCACCGGCGCCGGCTGCGCGCTGGGCGGCGTCGTCGCCGCCTACGTCGCCACCACCGGTGACCGGCTCACCGCCGTCGTCGCCGCGCACGCGCACGTGGCGCTGGCCGCCGAGGCCGCGGCCGGGCTCGCCGCCGGGCCGGGCACGTTCGCCGCGCTCTGGCTGGACGCGCTGGACGCGGTCGACGGCGACGCGCTCGCCTGCGCCGACGTCCGCAGCGCATGAGGGCCGGCTTCGACCCGCGGCTGTACCTGGTCACCGACACGCTGCTCTGCGCGCCCCGGTCGGTGCCCGAGGTGGTCGCCGCCGCCGTCTCCGGCGGGGTGACCGCGGTGCAGGTGCGGGACAAGACCGCCGGCCGCCGCGACCTGCTCGCCCTCACCCGCGCGGTGCAGGAGGTGCTCCGGCCGACCCCGCAGGTCCGGCTGTTCGTCAACGACGCCGTGGACGTCGCCCTGCTCACCGGCGCCGACGGCGTGCACGTGGGCCAGGACGACCTGCCGGCCGTCGACGTCCGCAGGCTGCTGGGCCCCGACGTCCTGGTCGGCGTCTCCGTCGGCAGCACCGCCGAGCTGGACGACGTCCTCGCGCTGCCGGCGGGCACCGCCGACCTGGTCGGTCTCAGCCCGGTCTGGTCCACCCCGACCAAGCCGGACGCCGGCGCCGCCCTGGAACTCGACGGCACCAGCGCGCTGGCAGCCCGGGCCCGCGCCGGGGGGCTGCTGTCGGTGGCCATCGGCGGCATCTCCGCGGCGACGGCCGCCGCCGTGGCCGGCACCGGGGTCGACGGCATCTGCGTGGTCTCCGACATCTGCGCCGCCGCCGACCCGGCGGCCGCCGCGCGGACCCTGCGCGCCGCGATGGCCGGGGAGCTGGTGGCCCGATGACCGCCGCCGTGGCCCTCACCGTGGCCGGCAGCGACCCCAGCGGTGGCGCCGGCATCCAGGCCGACCTCAAGACCTTCAGCGCGCTCGGCGTCTACGGCACCGCGGTGCTCACCGCGCTGACCGCGCAGAACACCCGCGGCGTCACCGGCGTGCACCCCGTGCCGGCCGGCTTCGTCGGTGAGCAGCTGGCCACCCTGCTGGACGACGTGACCGTGCACGCCACCAAGCTCGGGATGCTCGGCACCGCCGACGTGGTGCGGACGGTCGCCGCGGCGCTGGCCGACCGGCCCGGCGGCCCCGTGGTCTGCGACCCGGTGATGGTGGCGACCAGCGGCGACCGGCTGATCTCGGCGGAGGCGGTCGACGCCGTCCGCACCGACCTGCTGCCGGTGACCGACCTGCTCACCCCGAACGTGCCCGAGGCGGCGGCCCTGCTGGACGTGCCGCCGGCGACGACGGTCGAGGAGCTGGCCCCGCAGGCCCGCGCGCTGCTGGCGCTGGGGCCGGCGGCGGTGCTGCTCAAGGGCGGGCACCTGGGCGGGGAGGAGAGCGTCGACGTCCTCGCGACCGCGGGTGGGGTGCGGGAGACCCGGCGCCCCCGGGTGTCGACGTCGTCGACCCACGGCACCGGCTGCACGCTGTCCTCGGCGCTGGCGGCGCTGGCCGCCCGGGAACGGCTGGCCGGGCGGCAGCTGGACTGGGCGCCGCTGGTCGACCAGGCGCGGGACTACCTGCAGGCCGCGCTCGAGGCCGGGGAGTCGCTCGGGGTCGGCTCCGGGCACGGCCCGGTGCACCACTTCGCCGGCCGCTGGTGAGCCTGCGCCGCTGCTGACTCAGCTGTCGCCGAGGACCTCGCGCAGCACCCGGGCGGCCAGCTCGTCCCCGCCGGCGGCGGCGATGGAGAAGTGCTCGACGGCGGTGTCGACGTCGCCGGTCTCCAGCAGCAGCACGGCGAGGTCGTGGTGGGCGTGCAGGTCCCCGCCCTCGACCCCGGCCCGGTACGCGGCCTCGGCGGCGACGGCGTCGTCCAGCTCGTCGCGGTACAGGTTGCCCAGCGGCAGCCAGCTCGCGAGCTCGCCGCGGGCAGCGCCGCGCTCCAGCACCGCCCGGGCCTCCTCGACCCGCCCGGTGCTGCGCAGCAGGTCGGCCAGGCCGGTGCGGGCGTGCTGGTGGTGGTCGGCGCCGACCCGCAGCTCCGGCTCGAGGGCGAGGTCGTGGCTCTCCTGCCAGCGCCAGCAGGCCAGGGTGGCGCGGGCCACCGGGTTGCCGGCGTCCGCGGCGACCTGCGCCCAGTGCCAGGCCGCCAGCTGCCGCCCGGACGACCGCAGCAGGTAGGCCAGCTCCAGCGCGGCCGGGTGCTCGCCGCGTTCGGCGGCCACCCGGAACGTCCGTTCCGCCTCGGCCGCGCGGTCCTGGCCCTGCAGCGCCCCGCTCAGCGCGGCCCAGCCCCCCGGCTCCCCGCGGTCGACAGCGGTCCGGGCGGCGGTCTCCGCCTCCGACCAGCAGCCCAGCCGCAGCAGCGCCCGCGCCAGGTCCAGCCAGGCGGCGTCCTGGCCGGCGTCGGCGGCCCGGCGGTGCGCCACGGCGGCCTCCGCCCAGCGGCCGAGGACGCCCAGGCAGGCGCCCAGGTGCCGGAGGGCGACCGGGTCGCCGTGCGCTGCCGCCGTGCCGAGCAGCTCGACCGCCTGCTCGTGGTCCCCCCGGTCGGCGAGCGCGCAGCCCCGGTCGACGAGGACGTCGACGTCGGGGCTGTTCTCCGGGTCCAGGGGCACGTCGGCAGTCTGTCGTGGTCACCGGGTCCGGCGCATGCCCCGAAGGGGCGGACCCACCCGTTCAGGGGGCCCAGTCCGGCGGGTCGGCCGGCTGCAGGTCGGGGTCGTCGGCGGCCAGCGTGCGCACCGGACCCGGCGTCGTCCGCGGCCCCTCGAACCGGACGGTCACCCGGTTGAGCCCGCTGCCCCACACCCAGCCCGAGCCGAGGTCGGGGTGGACGACGTCCTGCCCGGGGTACCAGGCGACGACGGCGCGCCCCGGCTCCGGGTCGGCCGGCAGCTCCACCGGCTCGGCCGGCTCGACCACCTCCACCGGCTCGACCACCTCCGCCGGCCCGGCGGCCTCGGCGAAGAGGTCGCCCTGCGCGTAGGGCGACAGCCCCGAGACGCCGACGCCGAGCAGGCGCAGGCCGCCGCTGCGGTCGACGGCGCCGAGCAGCCGGTGGGCGACCTCGGCGATCTGCCGGGGGTCGTCGACGGCGTGGGCCAGGGTCTGGGACCGGGTGAGGGTGCTGAAGTCGTAGCGGCGGACCTTGAGCGTCACGGTCCGCCCCGAGGTGCCCGAGCGCTGCAGCCGGCTGCCCACCCGGGTCGCCAGCGCCTCGATCTCGGCGGCCAGCCGGGCCGGGTCGGTCAGGTCACGGGCGAAGGTCTCCTCGGCGCTGACCGACTTCGCCTCCCGGTCGGTCACCACCGGCCGGTCGTCGTCGGCGCGGGCGAGCCGGTAGAGCCCTGCGCCGTGCGCCTGGCCGACCAGGCTGGTCAGGTCGACCAGCGAGAGCCGGTGCAGGTCGCCGATGGTCTTGACGCCGATCTGGGCCAGCCGCTCGGCGGTCGCCGGACCGACCCCGCCCAGCGCGCGCACCGGCAGGGGGTGCAGGACGGCGAGCTCCTCCCCGGGCGGGACGACGGTCAGCCCGTCCGGCTTGTCCAGCTCCGAGCCGATCTTGGCCACCGCCTTGGAGGTGCCGATCCCCACCGAACCGGTGACGCCACCGGTGGCGACGGCGATCCGGGCCTTCAGCTCAGCGGCCAGCGCGGTGACGCCGGGGACCGACAGGTCGTGGTCACCGGCGGCCAGGTCGACGTAGGCCTCGTCGATGGACACCGGCTCGACCAGCGGGGAGAGCTCGCGCAGCAGCGCCATCACCACCTCCGACGTCCGCCGGTAGGCGGCGAAGCGGCCGCCCAGGAAGGCGGTGCCGGGCGGGCAGAGCCGCCGCGCCTCGGCGGTGGGCATCGCGCTGCGCGCGCCGAACGCCCGGGCCTCGTAGGAGGCGGTGGAGACGACGCCGCGGCCCCCGGTGCCCCCGACGACGACCGGCCGGCCGCGCAGCGAGGGCTTGTCCCGCTGCTCGACGGCGGCGAAGAAGGCGTCCAGGTCCAGGTGCAGGATGCTGGGCTCCCGACGCACGCCCCCCATGATGCCGCGCGATGATGGCCGCATGGTCGAGCTCAGCAACTGGAGCCGGATGTCCCAGGAGGACCCGGCGCACTCTCCCGCGTACGTCGAGCGGTTCCGCCGGCTGGCCGCCGAGGGCGTGGACCTGGCGGGGGAGGCCCGGCTCGTCGACGCACTGCTGCCCCGGGGTGCGCGGGTGCTGGACGCCGGCTGCGGTCCCGGCCGGGTCGGCGCCGTCCTGTTCGACGCCGGGCACGAGGTGGTCGGGGTGGACGCCGACCCGGTGCTCGTCGCCGCCGCCGAGGCCGACCACCCGGGGCCCCGCTGGCTCGTCGGCGACCTGGCCGAGCTCGACCTGCCGGAGGAGTTCGACGGGATCGTCTGCGCCGGCAACGTGATGGCCTTCCTGGCGCCGAGCACCCGCGGCGAGGTGCTCCGCCGGTTCCGCACCCACCTGCGCCCGGACGGCCGGGCGGCGGTCGGTTTCGGCGCGGGACGCGGGTACCCCTTCGAGGAGTTCCTGGCCGACGCCGAGGGCGCCGGGCTGACCCCGGACGTGCTGCTGTCCACCTGGGACCTGCGGCCGTACTCCCCGGACGCCGACTTCCTGGTCGCGGTGCTGCGCAGGAGGTGACGCCCGGGGAGCCGGTCAGGGCCGCAGGGCCGGCTGCGGGTAGTTCAGCGACAGGAGCAGGTCCGGGTCGCTGATCGGCACCTCCCACACCGGTCCGGCGCCGTCGGGGTCGATGACCTCCGCACGGCCCAGGAACGCAGCCACCTGCGCCTGCCCCTGCAACGCCGCCGGGAGGGGCAGCTGGAGCAGGAAGGCATGCGGGTTGTTGGCGGCGTTCGCCGTCTTGTCGTTGCGGTACAGGCTGGTCCGTGACCACAGGTCGCCGGCGTCGATGACCGTGTACGACGTGGGGTTCGGCACCGTCTGGTCACCGAAGGCGATCTGGAAGAGGACCCGCTCCGGCTCGATCAACGGGGAGAAGGTCTCCGGGCTGCCCGGGCGGGACAGCCAGGTCGATCGGGCCAGGTACTCCTGGATGGCCACGGCTCCCGGGACGGTGACGGTCACCGGCCCCTCACCGCGCAGGGGCAGCTGCTCCTGGAAGAAGGTCCGGGTCGGGTCGGTGCTGTTGAGCAGCCCGGCGGCCTGCAGTGCCGCGGCGGTCAGTGGCCGGAAGGCCGGGGACAGCCGGGAGATCTCGGTGATCGGGCCCCCGGGGACGTTGAGCACCGAGCGGGTCACCGCCGGGTCCGCGCCGGTCAGCATGGTGCCGTAGATGCCGCCGAAGCTCTGGCCGAAGTAGGTCACGTCCTCGCCGGACAGGTCGGGTGTGCCGTCGCCATCGACGTCCGTGCCGCCCACCGAGCGGATCAGCGTCATGACGTCCGCCGCGGTCTGCCGCAGTGCGTCCCGGGAGGACTGGGCGGCGGCAGCGCCGGTGGCCGAGGACCCCTCCGTGCTGGCGATGGCCCCGTTGCCGTCCTGGTCGACGCCGCGACCGTAGGAGGGCAGCGTGACCGTGGTGCCGCCGCTGGTGACCGTGTAGGAGCTGTCCGGGCCGTACCCGTGCCCGACGACGTTCGTGCCGATGGTGGCGATGCCGTTCCGGCTGTTGGCGACGGCGGCGAGGAACACGTTGGTGTCGTTGGCGGTGAAACCGTGGCCGAAGACGGCCACCGGCCAGCCACCCGGGGGCGGCGGACCGGCGGGCAGCACGGCGACGAAGGGCAGCCGCTGCTGGCCCACCGGCGCCGGGCCGGCGTCCCGGGTCGGCGTCTGGGGGATCGTGACGTCGGGCGTCAGCCAGGTGGGGGCCAGGTAGGACCCGAAGACGACGGTCCCGCCGGTCGCCGCCTGCGGGATCAGCACGGGCGCGGTCACGTCGGTGGCGCCCTGGTCCTGCGTCCAGGTCACCGTGGTGCCGGTCGCCGGGAAGGCGCCCTCCACCCGCAGGTCCGGCTCGGCGATCCCGGCGGACCGGAAGGCGGAGCCGCTGTCGATCTGCCGCCGGAGGTCGAGCAGGCCGTCGGGGGCGCTCATCGTGGTGAACGACTCCTGGGTGCCCTTGTTCGACGGGCCGCCCTGCACCCGCAGCCGGTAGGTGGTGCCCGGGGCGAGCTGCTCGGCCGGGTGCGCGTACAGCGTGTTGGTCGCCGGATCCCAGACGACGCGGTCGACGCCGGTGCGCCAGCCGCCGCGCGCCTCCTGCACGGTGATCCGCGCGGCGGCCTGGGCCGGGTCCACCGCAGCGTCGTACTGAACGGCGATCCGCGGGTCGAGGTCGAACCCGTCGAGCTGGTTCAGCTGCTGCACCAGGCCGCAGCTGATCGGGGCACCGCAGTCGGTGGTCGGCAGCGCGACCCGGCGGCCGGTCAGCTGGCCCCGGTCGGGGACGGTGAGGTCGTCGGTGGGGAAGACCGAGACCGGTGTGGCCTTGACCGGGTTCGCGAGGGCTGGTGAGGCAACGGCTGAGAAGCCGGTGGTGAGGGCGAGCGCGCCGACGAGGGCAGCGGACGTCCGTCGCCAGGACAGTGGGGTCACGAGATCTCCATTGATCGGGGACCTCTTCATAGCCTGCTGTGCAACCGGTCACAACAGTGGGTAAGGGTGGGGCGTGACCCTCCTCCCCGACCCGGCGACCTTCTCCTGGCGGGGCGACCAGCCGTCGGCGGGCCGCACCCGGTTCGTCGCCACCGGAGCGCAGACCCGCGGCGACTTCGGGCTGTTCGAGGTGACGATGGCCCCGGGCGGCAGCGGCCCCGGGCCGCACCTGCACCGCACGTTCAGCGAGTCGTTCCACGTGCTCGAGGGGTCGCTGGCGGTGCTCGCGAATGGGGAGTGGACGACGGCGCACGCCGGTGACCTGGTCTACGTCCCCCGGTCCGGGGTGCACGGGTTCCGCTCGGTCGGCCCGGACGTCGGGGCGCGGTTCCAGATCCTCTTCACACCCGACATCCCGCGGGAGGAGTACTTCACCGGGCTACTGGAGCTGCACGCCGGTGGGCGCACCCCGTCGGTCGAGGAGATCGACGCGTTCGCGCTCCGGCACGACCAGCTCAACCTGCGGGACTGAGCCCGACGGTGCCGCTGCTCACCGTCGGCCACGGCCCCGACGACCGGGCCCGTCTGCTCGCCCGGCTCTCCGGGGCCGGGGTGCAGCAGCTCGTCGACGTCCGGCGGTTCCCGGGCAGCCGGGTCAACCCCGACGTCCGCCGGGAGGCGCTCACCGAGTGGCTCCCCGCCTCGGGCGTCGGCTACCGCTGGGAGGAACGGCTGGGCGGACGGCGCCGGATCCTCGCCGGCGAGCCGGTGGCCGACGGCTGGTGGACGGTGGCGCAGTTCGCCGCGTACGCCGCGCACACCCGCACCGCCGAGTTCGCCGACGCCCTGGGCGACGTGCTCACCGCCGCGGCCGACCGCACCGTGGCGGTGATGTGCAGCGAGAGCGTGTGGTGGCGCTGCCACCGGCGGCTGATCGCCGACGTGGTCGTGTTGGCCCGCGGGCTGACGGTGGACCACGTGATGCCCGACGGCCGGCTGACCCCGCACCGGCCCGCCGAGGGCGCCGTCCTCGGTGCGGACGGAGAGGTGAGCTGGCCCGGGTGAACCGGCCCGGTCACTCGCAGGCGGTGCCGTCCCCGTCGCCGTCCATCCGGTCGGACCAGCCCGGGTCACCGCGGTGCAGCGGCGCGGCGCCGGCCGCGCGGGCCGCCTCGCAGTTCGGGAACGGGTCGGCGGCCGGCGGTTCCGCGGGACCGTCGGCGGGCGGTTCCGCGGAACCGTCCGGAGTGGGTGCGGCCGGTGACGGGACCGGCTCGCCGGGGCAGGTGTCGAGCACGCGGGCGATGGCGTCGTGCTCGGCCTGGGTGACCCACAGGCCGTAGCCGGCCTTCACCGCGACCTGGCGGGCGACGTAGGCGCAGCGGTACCCGCGGTCGTCCGGCAGCCAGGTCGCGGCGTCGCCGTCACCCTTCTGCCGGTTGGCGGCGTAGTCGACGGCCAGCAGGTTCAGCGGGTCGTTGGCGAACGCGGTGCGCCGGTCCTCGTCCCAGCCGAAGGCCCCGGTCTGCCAGCCGTTGCTCAGCGCGACGACGTGGTCGATGTCGACGCTGCTGGCGTCGCCCTTCTGGAACTCGATGGTCTGGCCGGTGTAGGGGTCGACCAGCGTGCCGCTGACCACCACGCAGTCCTGCGTGCCGGGCCGGAACTGCTCTCCGGTGAGGTCGCGGGCCAGCACGTCGTTGCGGGTGTCGCAGCCGTTGCGGTCGACGTCGGCCCAGGTGGCGCCGAACTCGTTCCGGTCGTAGCCGGTCTTCGGCGCGCGGCCCTTGACCGGCAGGGTGGCCAGCACGTCGGTGGCCGGCTGCCCAGCCGTGGGGGCGCCGGACGTCGACTGCTGGGCGGCTTCGGAGACGGCGTCCGCGCCCGGGGTGGCCGGTGGTGCGCCGGCCGGCGCGCAGGCTGCGGTGCCGACCAGGGCCAGCGCAGCGAGCGCGGTCATGCGGTGTTTCACGTGGAGCCCCCGGGAGTCGGTCAGCCCCGACGGTAGGTCCCGTGCCGCGGTGATCCGTGGACCTGCCGGGCGCGCCGGGCGACGTGTCGCCACCCGGCGCGGGAGACCGAGCCCGGAACGGGCTCAGGTCGGGCGGGGGATCAGCCCTGGCCACCCCGACCGTTGCCGCCGCCGTTGCCGTTGCTCTTGCCGTTGCCGGTTGCGTCAGCGGTACCGGTCACCTCGACGACGTCGGCACTGTCCGCCTCGGGGGCGGGCGCGGGGGCAGGGGCAGGCTCGCCCTTGCTCGCCTTGTTGCGCGCTGCGGAGGAGACGGCCTGGCCGTGCTCCCGGCCCGTGGCGAAGCTGGACCTGGCGACCGATGAGACGGCCTGCCCGTGGTTGGCCGGGGCCGACGGCTCGGCCGGCACCTCAGGGGCCGTAGGCTCCTCGGTCGGCGTCGGCTCGGGGGTCGGCTCGGGGGTCGGCTCGGTGGTCGGCTCGGCCGTCGGGTCGGTGGTCGGGTCGGCCGTGGGCTCCGGGGTCTCCGTCTCCTCGGGGACCGCGGTCGGCTCGGGGGCGTCCGAGGGCTCGTCTGCCACGTCCGTGGGCTCGGGAGCGGCGGTCGGCTCCTCGGTGCTGACCTCGGTGACCACCGGCTCGGCGGCCGCGGTGACCACCTGGGTGGTCACCGCAGCGCCGCCACCGGCCACGACGAGCGCCGTCGCGCCGACCGCCACCTTCCCAGCGAGTGAGGCGGAGAGGGCCTTGGCGAACAGGCCGGACAGGAGCGAGAGCACAGGGGACCTCCAGGTCGTGGATGCAGCGTTCCTGGAGCATCGGCAGCAGGGCACCGATGGTTGAGTCGCTGGGGTCTCGTATCCCCGATCGGGTGGACGCCGATCAGTTGGCCATGTCCACGAAGCGTGAGTAGTGGCCCTGGAAGGCGACGGTGACGTTGGCGGTGGGGCCGTTGCGGTGCTTGACCAGCATGATGTCGGCCTCGCCGGCCCGCGGGGACTCCTTCTCGTACATGTCCTCGCGGTGGATCATCATCACCATGTCGGCGTCCTGCTCGATCGAGCCGGACTCACGGAGGTCGGACAGCATCGGCTTCTTGTCCTGACGCTGCTCCGAGCCACGGTTCAGCTGCGACATGGCGATCACCGGCAGCTCGAGCTCCTTGGCCAGCAGCTTCAGTGCACGGGAGAACTCCGAGACCTCCTGCTGGCGGCTCTCCACCTTCTTGCCCGAGGTCATCAGCTGCAGGTAGTCGATGACGATGAGCTTGAGGTCGTTGCGCTGCTTGAGCCGCCGCGCCTTCGCCCGGATCTCCATCATCGTCATGTTCGGTGAGTCGTCGATGTAGAGCGGGGCATCGGCGATCTCGCCCATCCGGCGGGCCAGCTTCGACCAGTCCTCGTCGGACAGCGTGCCGGCGCGCATGTGGTGCAGCGGCACCTTCGCCTCGGCCGACAGCAGACGCATGGTGATCTCGTGCTTGCTCATCTCGAGCGAGAAGATCGCCGCCGGCATGTGGTGCTTGACCGTGGCCGACCGCGCGATGTCCAAGCCCAAGGTCGACTTGCCCACCCCAGGTCGGGCCGCGATGACCACCATCTGGCCGGACTGCAGGCCGTTGGTGAGCTCGTCGAGGTCACGGATCCCGGTGGGGACACCCCGCGCCGTGCCGCCCCGGGAGGCGATCGCGTCGAGCTCGTCCATCGTCGGCTGCAGGACGTCGGCGAGGCGGGAGTAGTCCTCGCTCATCCGCTTCTCGGTGACGTCGTAGATCTCCTGCTGGGCGCGGTCGACGATGTCGTCGACGTCGCCCTTCCCGCCGGCCGCGCCGTAGCCCAGCTGCACGACCCGGGTGCCGGCCTCGACCAGGCGTCGCAGCACCGCCTGCTCGGCGACGATCGCCGCGTAGTAGCCGGCGTTCGCCGCGGTCGGGGTGGAGGCGATGAGCGTGTGCAGGTAGACCGCGCCGCCCATCTTCGACAGCTGGTCGGTGCGGTTCAGCTCCGCGGCGACGGTGATCGCGTCGGCGGGCTCACCGCGGCCGTACAGGTCGAGGATGACGTCGAAGACGACCTGGTGTGCCGGCCGGTAGAAGTCGGGGCCCGCCAGGACCTCCACGACGTCGGCGATCGCGTCCTTGCTCATCAGCATGCCGCCGAGCACCGACTGCTCCGCAGCGACGTCCTGAGGGGGCTGCCGGTCGTACTCCGGAGCCGTGGCCCTCGGCCTGCTGATGTCGTCGACGACCGCCACGCTGATGTCCTCCTCGTCCCGCCGCCCACCGAGACCGGGAGGTCTCCTGCGGCGCGCCCTGCTCCCACTGCCGTTCGAACGTCCGTTCGGACAACAGCTACCACCGGGCGCCGACAGTTCGCGCCCGGCGGTAGCTGGGGTGACGTTAGGAACCGGGGAGGGGGCACGTCCAACACCGCTGTGCACGCCGATCTGCACAACTTGTGGACAAGTCGGTGGACAGGGACGGTCACCGTGTGGAGACCGTGGTGGACCCACGGACGTCGTGTCCCCGCCACCCCCTCGTCACCTGCGCCGGAGCCTGTCCCGGGGTGTGGACAGGAGAAATCCGGCAACTCCCGGCGAATCCGCAGGCCCGGGCGTGTCGCCGGATCCCCGCAGGTCACACGGGTAACGGCGCGGGAGCGGACCAACCGCTCCGGATGCGGGCGGCCTCCGGGTGCGCGCGACGCGCCGGCGGGCGTCGTTCACCCGCCGTCCACCCGGAGGCCCGGCCGTGTCGACACGGGAGGGCGCCCATCGGACCCCGGGAACGCCACGAGGGGCGCCGGACCGGAGTCCGACGCCCCTCGCGTGGGCGGTGCTGTTGTCAGCCGGCGACGACGTCCACGGTCACCGGCACGGAGACCTCGGGGTGGACCCGCACCGTGACGGTGTGGGTGCCGAGGCTCTTGATGCTGCTGGGCAGCTCGATCCGGCGCCGGTCGAGCTCCGGGCCACCGGACGCGGTCACCGCGGCGGCGACGTCGGCGGTGGTGATGCGGCCGAACAGGCGGCCGCCGTCACCGGAGCGGGCCGGCAGCGTGACGTTCAGCCCGGAGAGGCGCCCGGCGACTGCCTGGGCCTCCTCGAGGGAGCGCACGTCCCGGGCCGCCCGGGCCCGGCGCAGGCTGTCGACCTGCTTCTCGGCACCCCGGGTGGCCAGCATGGCCAGCCCGCGGGGCAGGAGGTAGTTGCGGGCGTACCCGCCCTTGACCTCGACGGTGTCGCCGGAGGACCCGAGACCGGTGACCTCCTGCGTGAGGATCAGCTTCATGGTGCTCATGATCAGCGCGCCGTGGAGGTGTAGGGCAGCAGTGCCATCTCGCGGCTGTTCTTCACGGCCACGGCGACGTCACGCTGGTGCTGGCTGCAGTTGCCGCTGACGCGGCGGGCACGGATCTTGCCGCGGTCGGAGATGAACTTCCGCAGCAGGGTCGTGTCCTTGTAGTCGATGTAGGTCGCCTTGTCCTTGCAGAACTGGCAGACCTTCTTCTTGATCTTGCGGGGGGGAGGCTTCGGCACTGGGTTCTCCAGAGTTCAGTACGGGGAGATCAGAAAGGGGGTTCGTCGGACGACGCCGGCGGGGTGGACCAGGGGTCGCTGGCTCCGCCACCGGAGAAGCCACCACCGCCACCGCCACCGCTGTTGCCGCCGCCGCCGAACCCACCGCCGCCGCCACCGTCGCTGCGTGCAGCGCGGGTGACCTTGGCGGTGGCGTACCGCAGGGAGGGGCCGATCTCGTCGACCTCCAGCTCGATGACGGTGCGCTTCTCGCCTTCCTTCGTGTCGAAGGAACGCTGCTTGAGCCGCCCCGACACGATGACCCGCGAACCGCGGGTGAGGGACTCGGCGACGTTCTCCGCGGCCTGACGCCAGACGTTGCAGCGGAGGAACAGCGCCTCGCCGTCCTTCCACTCCTGCGACTGGCGGTCGAAGGTGCGGGGAGTCGAGGCGACGGTGAAGTTGGCGACGGCGGCGCCGGACGGGGTGAACCGCAGCTCCGGGTCGGCCGTCAGGTTCCCGATGACGGTGATGACGGTCTCGCCGGCCATGGTCAGTGGACCTCGGGCCGCATCAGCTTGGTGCGCAGGATGGACTCGTTGAGGTTCAGCTGGCGGTCCAGCTCGGCGACGGCGGCCGGCTCGGCCTGGATGTCGACGATCGCGTAGATGCCCTCGGCGTTCTTGTCGATCTCGTAGGCCAGCCGGCGGCGGCCCCAGATCTCGGTCTTGACGGTGCCACCGGAGTTGGTGACGACGGTCAGGAAACGATCCAGGCTGGGAGCGATGGTGCGCTCCTCGAGCTCAGGGTCGAGGATGATCATCAGTTCGTAGTGACGCACGGAGAACCCCACCTCCTCTGGTCTCAGCGGCCGCAGAGTGTCTGCAGCAGGAGGGTCGTACACGCGTCGCGCGCCCGGACCTGCTGCGGAGCAGGAGAGGACGCGCACCGGACAGGCTACCAGCGGGCTCGGCAGGGCGTGTGCGTCGGACCGTCGCTCTACGCTCCCCGGGTGACCGAACAGCTGATCGGCGTGCACGTCGGACCGGGCCTGGCCGAGGAGAACGAGCTGCTCGACGGCGGCCCGCTGGCCCGCGCCGCCGAGCTGGACGCCGACGCGGTGCAGGTCTTCCTGGCCGACCCGCAGGGCTGGAAGGCCCCGAAGCCGCGCCCGGACGCCGAGGCGCTGCTCGGCTCGGACGTCGCCGTCTTCGTGCACGCCCCCTACGTGCTCAACGTCGCCTCGACCAACAACCGGATCCGCATCCCCAGCCGCAAGCTGCTCGGCCAGCACGCCCAGGCGTCGGCCGCCATCGGTGCCCGGGGCATGGTCGTGCACGGCGGGCACGTGCTGGCCAAGGACGACCCGGCGGCCGGGGTCGACAACTGGCGCAAGACCTTCGCCCGGCAGGCCGAGGAGGGAGGCTTCGGCGTCCCGGTGCTCATCGAGAACACCGCCGGCGGGGACAACGCCATGGCCCGTGAGCTCGGCGCCGTCGCCCGGCTGTGGGAGGCGGTGGGGGAGTTCGGCGCGGGTTTCGTGCTGGACACCTGCCACGCCTGGGCCGCGGGCTGGGACCTGGCCCGGGTGGTGGACGACGTGCGGGCGGTCACCGGCCGGATCGACCTGGTGCACCTGAACAACAGCCGGGACCCCGCCGGCTCCGGTCGTGACCGGCACGCGCCGCTGACCGCGGGGGAGATCCCGCTGGAGCTGCTGGTGGGCGTGGCCCGCGCCGCCGGCGCCCCCGTCGTCCTGGAGACCCCCGGTGACTCCGCGGGTCACGCCGAGGAGGTCGCCCTGCTGCGCGAGGCCCTCGCCGGCTGAGCCCGGCCCACCGGTCGCGGGAGCACCCACCGGTCGGGGGCGCCGTCGAGGACGCCGCCGGCGGGGTCGTCGGTGCCCGGCCAGCTGCGTCGCACCAGGTCCCGGTCCGGTGACCACACCTCCCGCACGACCAGCGCCATCAGGACGAGGACGGCGACGTCGCGGACCACCACGGCGAGGTAGAACCACTCGACGCCCACGCCGTTGGAGTCGGCGCCGAGGTAATAGAGCATGGTCATCATCCAGACCAGCACCTCGGTCGCCTGCCAGAGCAGCAGCGAGCGCCAGCGCGGGCGGGCCAGCACGGCCAGCGGCAGCAGCCACAGCGAGAACTGCGGGCTCCACACCTTGTTGAGCAGCAGGAACGCCGCGACCAGCAGGAACGCCAGCTGCGGCAGCCGCGGGCGCAGCGGGGCCGCCAGGGCCAGCCAGGCCACGGCCGCGGCCGACAGCAGCAGCAGCACCGCGACGGTCGCGTTGAGCACCGACGGCGTCTGCCCCTCGGCGAGCGGGCCGTCGAGGATCCGGTCACCGGTCAGGTCCAGGGCGATCGCCCAGACGCTCTCCGGGTTCGCCGGCCGGACGTCGCTGAAGGTGAAGAACCGGGCCCAGTTCTCCGGCGCGGCGAGGGCGACGGGCAGGTTCACCGCCAGCCAGGCCAGCCCGGCGGCCACGATCGTGGACAGCCACGCCCGCAGCCGGCCCGCGCGCAGGCACAGCACGAAGAGCACGCCGAGGACGATCACCGGGTAGAGCTTCGCCGCGATCCCCAGCCCGATCAGCACGCCGGCCGGCACCGGGTGCCGGCGGGCCCAGGCCCACATGCCGAGGGTGGTCAGGGCGACGGCCAGCAGGTCCCAGTTGGTGAAGGCGTGCACCAGCAGCAGCGGCGACAGCGCGACCATCGCGGCGTCCCAGGGCCGGCGGCCGGCCAGGCCGAGGACGCCGCGGGTGACCAGCAGCGCCAGTGCCGACAGCAGCAGGCAGGTGACGACGTAGAAGCTCTCCACCGGGACGGTGGACAGGCCCGTCGCGAGCCCGTCCCAGCCCCGCGCGACCACCGCGGCGAGCTGCATCAGCCCACCGGTGAGCACCGGGTACTCGACGGCGGAGTCCAGGTAGGGCACCTGCCCGTCGTCGATCCCATGGGTGAAGAACAGCGCGACGGCATCGGTGTAGCAGAAGTGGGTGTACTGCTTGCTGCCCGTCCAGTTGCCGGCGGCGCACGGCGCCTGCTTGGCCCAGGCCAGGCCGAGCACGACCACGGTGAACAGCAGGCACACCCGCAGTGGGGTCCAGAAGCGGGCCCGCCCGGTGACGGCGTGCCGCCCCCAGGGGCCGCCCACCGCCTCGCTGGCCTGCACCGCCACCGGGTCGGTCCAGGACGGCACGATGCGGTCCGGCCCCGGCGGCACGGACACCTCGGGCCCGCCCCCCAGCCGGTCGGCCGGGACGGACGGGCCCGTCGGTGTCGCACTCACGCGGTCAGTCTGCCTGCTGCCCCGGTCAGCCGTTCGTCCCTGTGGGGACCGGCGTCCCGGTGGGTGCCGGCGTCGTCGGGGCCGGGTTGGCCGGCGTCGTCGGGGTGACCGTCGCCGTCGGCTCCTCCGGCGCCGTCGTGGTGACGGGGGCCGGGGCGGGGCTCGACGTCCGGCTGGGGGCCGGGGCCTGGGTGGTGACCGGCGCCGGCTCCTCGCTCGGGGTCGGGGCCGGGGCCTCCGTGGTCGGCTCCGGGATGCTCCGGTCCGGGTCGCCCTGGATCAGCGCCTTCGTCGGGAGCGGCTCCTCGGGGGTGCCGGCGAGCACGGTGTCCATGAACTCCTGCCAGATCTCCCCCGGCAGGCCCGAGCCGTAGATGATGTTGCCCCGGGCGTTGACGATGGCCTCGGTGCCCTTCGACCCCACCCACACCGCGGTGGAGATCGACGGGGTGTACCCCACCATCCAGGCGTCGGAGTTGTCGGTCCGGTTCGCGCCCTGGGTCCCGGTCTTCGCCGCGACCGGCCGGTCGCCGGCCAGCGGCAGCTTGGAGCTCTCGGCCACGTCGGTCAGGGCGAAGGTGACGTCGCTGGCGACCTCGGCCGAGACCGCCTGGGTGGAGGCGGTCGTCCCGGTGCCCAGCACCGTGCCGGCGCTGTCGGCGACCGTGGCCACGAAGTGCGTGGCGTGGTGCACGCCGCCGGCGGCGAAGGTGGCGAAGCCGGCGGCCTGCTGGATCGGCCGGACCGGGTACTCCCCGATGCCGATCGAGCCACCGGTGGTGTCGGTCTTCGGGATGCTGAGCGTCTCGTACCCGGTCAGGTCCTCGGGCACCGTGGGGTCGTCCCGGTTCGGGTCCCACGTCGCCGGCAGGCCGGCGATCTCCCGCGCCGTCTCGGCGACCACCTCGGGGCCGACGTCGTAGGCCAGGCCGTAGAACGTGGTGTTCAGCGACCGGGTCATCGCCTCCTTGAGCGTGCAGTTGCCGCACTGCGCGTTGCTGGAGTTGACCACCGGCAGCCCGGGCCGGTCGGGGAACTCCTGCGGGGAGCTGCCGTCGCGGCGGGTGTTGACGCTGTACCCGTTCTCCAGCGCGGCAGCGAGGGTGTACGGCTTGAACGACGAGCCCGGCTGCTTGAGCGCCTGCGCGTAGTCGGTGGTGTCGGCCTCCGGGTCCTCGCTGCTGCTCGCCGCGTTGCCGTAGTAGGCCAGCACGCCCCCGGTGTCCGGGTCGACCGCGACCAGCGCCTCCCGCAGGTTCTCCGGCTCACCGGCCATCACGCCGTCCACGGCGGCGACCGCGGCGTCCTGCTTGGCCTTGTCGACGGTGGTGGTGATCCGGAGACCGGCGGAGTAGATGTCGTCGCGGGTGTAGCTGAACGGCTGGCGCTCCAGCTCGTCGAGGACCTGGCGCACGATCAGCCCCTCGGGGCCGGTCGGGATGCCGGAGCTGCTGCCGGTGTTGGGCAGCACCGCCGGGTAGACCGCGGCCTCGCGTGCCGCCGCATCCAGCCAGCCCTGCTCGACCATCGCGTCCAGCACCAGGCCCCAGCGCTGCTGGGCACCCTCCGGGTTGGTCTCCGGGTCGTTGGCGCTGGGGTTGCGGATCAGGACGGCGAGCACCGCGCCCTGCTCGGGGGTGAGCTGAGCGGCGGGGACGCCGAAGTAGGTCGTGGCCGCCGCCTCGATGCCGTAGGCGCCGCGGCCGAAGTAGATGGTGTTGAGGTAGTTCTCGAGGATCTGCTCCTTCGAGTACTCGTTGTCCAGCTTGACCGCGAGGAAGAGCTCCTTGAACTTCCGGCTGAAGGTCTGGTCGGAGGTCAGGAAGGCGTTCTTCACGTACTGCTGGGTGATGGTGGAGCCACCCTGGGTGGAACCACCGGTCAGGTTGTTCCACGCCGCCCGGACGATGCCGGTGAAGGAGATGCCCGGGTCGGTGTAGAAGGCCCGGTTCTCCGCGGCGAGCACGGCGTTCTGGGCCGGCTCGGAGACCTGGTCGAGGGTGACGTTCGTCCGGTTCTCGTTGCCCAGCCGGGCCATCTCGGTGACGCCGTCGGCGTAGTAGACGACCGTCGTCTGGTCGTTCTGCACCGACTCGGCCGTGGGCACCTCGGTCGTGGCGTAGACGACACCGACGAAGACGCCCAGCAGAACCAGCATGCTCAGGAAGGCGCCGGCGAGCACCTTCGGCCAGCGCCGGCGCCTCTGCTTCGCGCCCTTCTTCTTCCCGCCACCGGGCGGCCGGCTGCTGCCCCCGGGCCGCCGGCCGCCCGTCGGCGGCTTCACCGGGGGACGTCCACCGCCGCCGCCCCCACCGGACCGGGCCGCCGGGCGCGCACCACCGTCACGGGACGCCGTCGTCCGGGCCCGGGCCGCCGGTGGACGGCGGACACCGGCGCCACCACTGCCCCCGGAGCCGGCGCGGGCCCGGGCCGGCGGTGGACGGCGGACCGATCCGGCACCGGGGGTGACGCGGGCGGTCTCGTCGTGGGGAGGCACGCGGTGGGCCCCTTCCTGCAGGTCGGAGGGTGCTCAGGCGCCGGAGTGCTCGCGGCGCCTGCGCCCCCAGGGTGGCGTCTTCAGCTGTGCGTCGGCTGGGAGCGCGTCAGCCCGGCCGAGGCGGGACGCCGCCGGGCGGCGGTCCTCGCGTGGTGCACGTCCCGGCGACCCAGCGCGTGGTCCAGCACCGGACGACGACGTCCGGGCGCGTCGCCAATGTACGCACCGACCAGCGGTCCACGACCTCCTCCACAGGTCGACACGGGGCGGGTGGGACGCCGGTGACCTCGTCGTCCGACTTGCGTGCGGTGCTGCGGTCGGATGTATCGTGCCGATACATCGATCCGGTGAACGCCGGCAGACCAGGAGGTGGCGCCGTGCTCGAGTTCGCCATCCTGGGGCTGCTGCAGCAGTCGCCGATGCACGGTTACGAGCTGCGCAAGGAGCTGGCCGCCGTCCTCGGGGGGCTCCGGTCGATCTCCTACGGCTCGCTCTACCCGGCCCTCAAGCGCCTGCAGGCCGCCGGCCTGATCGCCAGCGACGACCCGACCCCGCGGTCGCTGCTGCCCGCCGACGCCCCCGCGCTCACCGGCCGGCGCGGCAAGGTCGTCTACGCGATCACCGCCGAGGGCAAGGAGCGCTTCGCCGACCTGGTCAGCCAGACCGGCCCCGAGGCCTACGACGACGAGGGCCGCTTCGGCGTCCACCTCGCCTTCTTCCGGCACACCGCCGCCGACGTGCGGCTGCGCATCCTGGAGGGCCGCCGGCGCACCGTCGAGCGCCAGCGCGACCGGCTCATGGACTCGCTGCGCCGCACCCAGGAGAAGCTCGACCGCTACACCCTCGAGCTGCAGCGGCACGGCCTGGACTCCGTCGACCGCGAGGTCCGCTGGCTCACCGAGCTCATCGACAGCGAGCGCGACGACAACGCGCGAGCCGAGGCCGCCCGGAACCCCCCGGACGACGCCACCAGCTGAGCGTCGCCCCCCTGAACTGCACCACCGGAACCACTGCACCGCACGAACCGCACACAGTCCGGACCCGGGTCGGGTCCGTCGGAGGGAGTCAGTCCATGGCATCGGTCAAGGTCGCCATCGTCGGCGTCGGCAACTGCGCCGCGTCGCTCGTCCAGGGCGTCGAGTACTACCGGGACGCCGACGAGACCGCGTCGGTCCCCGGCCTCATGCACGTCCGGTTCGGCGATTACCACGTCTCCGACGTCCAGTTCGTCGCCGCGTTCGACGTCGACGCCAAGAAGGTCGGCCGCGACCTCTCCGAGGCGATCGTCGCCAGCGAGAACAACACCATCAAGATCGCCGACGTGCCGCCGCTGGGCGTCACCGTGCAGCGCGGCACCACCCTCGACGGGCTGGGCAAGTACTACCGCGAGATCGTCGAGGAGTCCGACGAGCAGCCGGTGGACATGGTCGCGGCGCTCCGCGAGTCCGGCGCCGACGTGCTGGTCTGCTACCTCCCGGTCGGCTCCCAGCAGGCCGCCGAGCACTACGCCCAGGCCGCGATCGACGCCGGCGTCGCCTTCGTCAACGCGCTGCCGGTCTTCATCGCCGGCACCAAGAGGTGGGCCGACAAGTTCAACGCCGCGGGCGTGCCGATCGTCGGTGACGACATCAAGAGCCAGGTCGGCGCCACCATCACCCACCGGGTGCTGGCCAAGCTGTTCGAGGACCGCGGCGTGCAGCTGGACCGCACGATGCAGCTCAACGTCGGCGGCAACATGGACTTCAAGAACATGCTCGAGCGCGAGCGCCTGGAGTCCAAGAAGATCTCCAAGACCCAGTCGGTCACCAGCCAGGTCGACCGGGACATGGGCAAGGGCAACGTGCACATCGGCCCCTCGGACCACGTGCCGTGGCTGTCGGACCGCAAGTGGGCCTACGTCCGCCTGGAGGGCCGCGCGTTCGGCGACGTCCCGCTGAACCTGGAGTACAAGCTCGAGGTCTGGGACTCCCCGAACTCGGCCGGCATCATCATCGACGCCGTCCGGGCCGCGAAGATCGCCAAGGACCGGGGCATCGGCGGACCGATCCTGTCCGCGTCGTCCTACTTCATGAAGAGCCCGCCGGAGCAGTACAGCGACAGCGAGGCCCGGGACGCCGTCGAGGCCTTCATCCGCGGCGACGTCGAGCGCTGAACTCAGCAGCACCGGACGGCCCGCACCCCCCTCGGGGTGCGGGCCGTTCCGCATCCCGGGCCCGCACCGGCTCCTAGTGTTGGGGCATGCCACCGCGTCGCCCGCCACTGCTCGTGCCGTCCCTGCTGGTGGCGCTGACCCTGCTGGCCGGGTGCGGGGACGACGAGACCGCCCCGCGCGTCCCCGGCGACCCGGTGAGCTCGGCGGAGGCCGAGGTCCTCGGCCAGGTCCTCCGGGCCGACCACGAGGAGGGCGGCGCCGACTTCGAGGTGACCGCCCCCTACGCCGAGGGCGCCGTCCTCACCCTCACCGGCGAGATCGACTTCGCCGAGGGGATCGGTCGGGCGCAGGCGGTCACCAGCTACGCCGACGGGCGCCCCGAGGACACCCGCACCCTCTTCTTCACCGCCGAGGACCTGTGGCAGGGCGACGTCCCCGGGCTGACCGAGGCGCTCGAGCAGGCCGGGCTCCCGGACGCCACCTACGTGCGCCGGCCGATCGCCACCACGCAGGCCGGCGGCACCGCCTCGCTGCTGGACGTGCTGGTCCAGATGGTGCCCAAGCTCGCCGCACCGACGGCGGACGACCCGGCGTCCTTCGCCGGCTACACCTGGGCGGGCAGCCGGTCGATCAACGGGGAGCTGTCCTCGGTCTTCCAGAACCCCACCGGGACGACGATCGCCGTGGCCGCGGACAGCCAGCTGCTGGTGCAGTACGCGACCACGCTGCAGGACGTCCCCATCACCATCACCCTGGCCGACCACGGCGAGCGGGACATCACGCTCCCGGCCGACAGCGACACGGTGAGCCTCACGGAGCACCCGGAGATCGCCGCCGCCCTGGGCCTGTGACCGGCGGGCTGGGGACAGGGGCTGGAGACAGAGCAGGAGGGGGCGGCCTCTTCCCCAGGTCGCCCCCTCCTGCGGGGTCATTCCTACCAGGTCGTGACCGCCACCGGGAGTCGACACGCGGGCACGCCGGCCCGGTGCCGCCTCAGTTCGCGGAGGGGTCCGCCGTGGCGGTGGAGAGCACCGCCAGCCGGCCGGACTGGCGGCGCAGCACCGACCGCCACAGCTCCGGCCCGGAGGCGCCGGTCAGCACGTCAGCCGGGATGCCGGCGACGCAGGCCCAGGCGCCCTCGGCGACCTCACCGGCCAGCTGCCCCGCCGACCAGCCGGCGTAGCCGGCGAACACCCGCAGGCCGCCGATCTCGCCCTCCAGCTCGGCCGGGTCGCTGTCCAGGTCGACCAGGTGGACCGCCCCGGCGACCTCGCGGAGGCCGCTGTCCTCCGGCAGGGGCTCGCTGCCCCGACGGGTGGCCAGGCACAGGGCGGTGTCGGCCTCGCACGGCCCGCCCACGTGGAAGACGCCCGGTTCGACGGCCAGCTCCGACCAGCCCGGCAGGACGTCGCCGATCCGGACCTCGCTGGGCCGCCCGAGCACGACGCCGATGGTGCCGGTGTCGGAGTGGTCCAGGACATAGACGACCGCGCCGGCGAAGGTCGGGTCGGTCAGGGACGGCATGGCGACCAGCAGGCAACCCGGCCGGACGTCGTCCAGCGAGCCGACCGACAGCGCCGGGATGCCGGTACGCCTGCCCCGCCCCGCAGCCTGGCCGGCTGTGGGGCGACGCTCGGGATCGGGTGACGACGGCACCGGGTTCATCGCCTCCAGTGTGCATCAGGGACCGGCCGGAGGGGCGGCTCGTCCGCCCGCCTCCTGACCTCCCGCCGTCGGCTGCCTGTGGACCGCGGGCGACGTAGTGTGGCTGGGATGCAGCAGGCGCCCACGACCGTGCGTCACCTCCTGCTGCGCGGTGACTTCCGCCGGTTGCTGGCCACCCGGCTGTCCTCGCAGTTCGGCGACGGCGTCTTCCAGGCCGCCCTGGCCGGCACCGTGCTGTTCAACCCCCAGCAGGCGGCGGACCCGATCGACGTCGCCGCCGGGTTCGCCGTCCTGCTGCTGCCGTACTCGCTGGTCGGCCCGTTCGCCGGCGTCTGGCTGGACCGCTGGAGCCGCCGGCAGGTGCTGCTGGTCGCCAACGTCGTCCGCGCGGTCCTCGTCGTGGTGGTCGCGGCCCTGGTCCTGGCCGGGATCCAGGGGACGGCGTTCTACGTCGCCGGCCTGCTGGTCTTCTCGGTCAACCGCTTCGTCCTGTCCGCGCTCTCCGCAGCGCTGCCGCACACCACGGACGCGCCCTCGCTGGTCTCGGCGAACGCGCTGTCCACGACGTCCGGTGCGGTGGCCGCCGTGCTGGGCGGCGGGGTCGCCATCGGCGCGACGGCGCTGTTCGGCTCCGGGAGCGGCGGGTACGCGGGCCTGGCCCTGGGCTCGGCGGTGCCCTACCTGGTGGCCTCCGCGGTCGTCTCCCGCTTCCCGCGCGGTCACCTCGGCCCCGACCACCTGACCCTGGCCGCCACGGTCAGCGCCCGTGACGTGCTGCACGGGATGGTGGCCGGCGCCCGGCACATGCTGGCGCACCCGCCGGCGACGGCCATCCTGTCGGTGATGGCGGTGCACCGGCTGATGTACGGCCTGCTGACGCTGATGACGCTGCTGCTGTACCGCAACACCTTCACCGACGTGACCGGGCTCTTCCGCGGCGGGCTGGCCGGGCTGGGCGAGGTCCTCGCCGCCGGCGCGGCCGGCACCCTGCTCGCGGCGGCGGTGACGCCGTGGGCGGTGCGCCGGTGGGGCAAGGCGGCCTGGATCGTCGGGCTGCTGGTGCTCGGCGGCACCGGCCAGCTGGTGCTGGGCGGGATGTTCCGGCCGCCGTCGATCGTGGCCGCCGTCCTCACCCTGGGGTTCGTCGCCCAGGGCATCAAGATCTGTGTCGACACCACGCTGCAGGAGGCGGTGGACGACGACTTCCGCGGCCGGGTCTTCTCCGTCTACGACACCCTGTTCAACGTGACCTTCGTGGTGGCGTTGCTGGCCGGGGCGTTCCTGATGCCGGCGTCGGGGGTGAGCTGGCCGCTGCTGGTCGGGGTCGCAGCCGGCTACCTGGTCACCGCCGTGCTGTTCTCCCGCTGGGCCCGCGCCGAGGCCCGGCGCACCGACGACGCCCCGCTCGCCCTGCGGGTGTCGCTGACCTGAGGGGTGCCGGCCGGCCTCAGCCGCGGGCGCGCCACCAGGCGAGCAGCTCGGCCTCGGCCTCGTCCGGCTCCAGCGGCCCCCGCTCCAGCCGCAGGTCCTTGAGGAACCGCCAGGCCTCGCCCACCTCGCGGCCCGGCGGGATCTCCAGCAGCTCCATGATCCGGTTCCCGTCCAGGTCCGGCCGCACCCGGGCGAGGTCCTCCCGCTCCGACAGCTCGCTGATCCGCTGCTCCAGCGAGTCGTATGTCGCCGACAGGGCCGCCGCCCGCTTGCGGTTGCGGGTGGTGCAGTCGGAGCGGACCAGCTTGTGCAGCCGGGGCAGCAGGTCACCGGCGTCGGTGACGTACCGGCGGACGGCGGAGTCGGTCCACTCCCCGCGGCCGTACCCGTGGAAGCGCAGGTGCAGGAAGGTCAGCCGGGAGACCGCCTCGACGACGTCCTTGGGGTACTTCAGCGCCAGCAGCCGCTTGCGCACCAGCTTGGCGCCGACCACCTCGTGGTGGTGGAAGGAGACCCGGCCGCGCGGCTCGTGCCGGCGGGTGGCCGGCTTGCCGACGTCGTGCAGCAGCGCCGCCAGTCGCAGCACCAGGTCCGGCGACGGCGCCTCCGGGTCGGCCTGCTCCAGCGCGATCGCCTGGTCCAGCACGGTCAGCGAGTGGACGTAGACGTCCTTGTGCTGGTGGTGCTCGTCGATCTCCATCCGCAGCGCCGACAGCTCCGGGAGGACGACGTCGGCCAGCCCGGTGGAGACGAACAGGTCCAGCGCCTCGCTGGGGGAGTCGTTGAGCAACGTGCGGGAGAACTCGTGCTGCACCCGCTCCGGGGTGATCCGGCCCAGCTCGGTGGCCAGCGACGTCATCGCCTCGACGACCTCGGGGTCCGGGACGAGCTGCAGCTGGGCGACGAAGCGGACGGCGCGCAGCATCCGCAGCGGGTCGTCGGCGAAGGAGTCCACCGCCCGGCCGGGGGTGCGCAGCCGCCGCGCCAGCAGGTCGCCCAGCCCACCGAAGGGGTCGGTGACCGTGCGGTCGGGGCCCAGCGAGACCGCCATCGCGTTGACGGTGAAGTCGCGCCGGGCCAGGTCCTCGGCCAGCGAGGTGCCCCAGGCGACCTCCGGGTTGCGGGACTCCCGGTCGTAGCGGTCGGCGCGGAACGTGGTGATCTCCACCCGCTCGCCGCGCACCTCGGCGCCGACGGTGCCGAAGGCGATGCCGGTGTTCCACGTGGAACTGGCCCAGCCCCGGAGCACCTCGAGGGTCTGCTCGGGTCGGGCGTCGGTGGTCAGGTCCAGGTCCCCGGTGGGCAGCGGCCGGTCCGTCCCGGCGGCCAGGAGCGCGTCGCGGACGGAGCCACCCACGAGGTGCACCTCGTGGCCGGCGGCGGAGAACCGCTCGCCGAGGGCGACCAGCACGGGGGAGACCTCGACGAGCTCGCGCACCGTCTGCTGCACCGCCGCGGGGACGGGCGGGGAGGGTGGGGTCGGGCCGGAGGGGGCGCGACGCGACGGCTCGGTTGACACGACGGTCGAGGGTAGTGCCGTGTCGCGCGCTACCCTGCTGACATGGCGGGGACGGGCGGGCGGCAGCGCCCCGGCCGCCGGCTGCGCCGGGTCGACGAGACCTCGGCGGGCGGGCTGGTGGTCGCAGACGACGAGGTCACCGGGCCGCGCGCCGCCCTGATCGGCCGCACCGACCGCCGCGGCCGCCTGCTCTGGTCGCTGCCCAAGGGGCACATCGAGCAGGGCGAGACGCCGGAGGACACCGCCGTCCGCGAGGTCGCCGAGGAGACCGGCATCATCGGCCAGGTCGTCGCCCCGCTGGGCATCATCGACTTCTGGTTCGTCGCCGACGGCCGTCGCGTGCACAAGACGGTCCACCACTTCCTGCTCCGGGCCACCGGCGGCGCCCTGTCCGACGCCGACGTCGAGGTGACCGAGGTCGCCTGGGTGCCCCTGACCGAGCTCGGTGGGCGCCTGGCCTACGCCGACGAGCGTGCGCTGGTCGAGCGCGCGCCCGGCCTGCTGGCCGACAGCGCGTGACCCGGCGGGCCGCCGGCCGCGCCGGCGGCCGGCAGGTGCTGCTCGCCGCCCTCGTGGCCGTGGTGAGCGGGCTGGTGGGCGCCCCGGCCGCCGCCGCGGCCCCGGGCGACCCGGCCGCGCCCGGCGACTCGGCCACCCCCGACCGGGCGACCGGCTCCTCGGCCGACCGGCCGCTGGAGCTGACCCTGGACCGGCTGGAGCCGCGCACCGTCACCCCCGGCGCCGCGGTCGAGGTGACCGCCACCCTGCGCAACGACGGCACCGAGACCTACGAGGACCTGGAGGTGCGGCTGCAGCGGGGCGAGGTGCTCACCTCGCGCAGCCGGCTCGCCGCCGACCGCGACCGACCCGGTGACCACACCGCGGCGACCACGCCCTTCCTCGAGGTGTCCCCGGACGAGCTCGAGCCGGGGGAGACGGTGACGTTCACCTACGCGACCCCGGCCGACGCGCTGCAGCTCACCGCCGACGGGGTGTACCCGCTCCTGGTCAACGTCAACGGCACCCGCTCCGACGGGGTCACCGAGCGGGCCGCCGAGCTGTCGACGTACCTCGTGGTGGCGCCGGCGGCCCCGGACACCCGGACCGGGGTGGCCTGGCTCTGGCCGGTCACCGACCGGCCGCACCGGGACGCCACCGGTGCCTTCACCGACGACGCGCTCGCCGCCCAGGTGGCCGACGGTGGCCGCCTGGACCGGGTCGTGGACACCGTCGAGCAGCTGCCGCGCACCCCCGGGGCGACGCCGGAGGAGACCCGACCGGCCGTGCCGGTCACCCTCGCCGTCGACCCAGCACTGCTCGAGGAGCTGGCGGCCATGGCCGCCGGCCCCTACCTGGTGGACGGCGAGGAGGGCCGGGGCACCGCCGACGCCGCGCAGCTGCTCGAGCGGCTGCGCCGGCTGGCCGCCGACCACGACGTGGTGGCCCTCCCGTACGCCGACCTCGACGCCGACGCGCTCGTGGCGGCCGGTGAGTCCGCCGCCCTCCTGCGCGCCCTGCCCGGCGACGGCACCGCCCGCCAGCCCGGCACCGCCGACGGCGCCCTCGTCCCGGCGTCCGCGGCCGGCTCGTCCAATGACACCGGCGCCGGGACGGCGATCGTCGAGCGGGTGCTCGGGGTGGAGCCGCGCACCGACCTGGCCTGGCCGGCCGGGGGCACCGTCGACGAGGCCACCCTGGACACCCTGGTCAGCGGCGGGGTCGGCACCGTGGTGCTGGCCGAGGACGGCCTGACCGACGGCAGCCGGGCGGTGGGGGACGACGGCGACCCGGCCACCGCCCGGGGTGAGCTGGAGACCGCCGGCGGGCCGGTCACCGCGCTCGTGGCCGACGGGGGACTGGCCGAGGCCGTCGCGACCGCCTCCCTGCAGCCGGAGGCCGGTCGGCTGGTCGAGCAGCGCTACCTGGCCGAGCTCGCCGCGCTGCACGCCCAGCAGGGGGCCGGCACGCCGCAGAGCGTCCTGGTCGCCCCGCCCCGCTGGGTCGACCCCGACCCCGGCACCGTGGCCGCGATGATGACCGACACCCTGACCCAGTCGTGGCTGGCGCCGGTGCCGGTCGCCGCGCTCGTCGACGGCCCGACCGCCGACGTCGGCGAGCTGACCGGCACCGACCCGGACGTCCGGCTGCCGTCCGCGACGATGGCCGGGATCGTGGAGACCTCGCGGGTGCGCGACGACTTCGCCGCCGCCGTGGTCGGGGACGCCGACGAGGCGCTCGCCGGGTACGACGCGGCGATCGCCCGGGCGGCGTCCGCGCAGCTGCGGGGCGAGCCGGAGGTGTTCCAGGGCGTGGTCACCGACCTCCGGGACACCGTCGCGGGGCTCCGGGAGCACGTCACCCTGGTCTCCCCGGCGGACGGCACCTACACCCTGGCCTCCAGTGACGCCCCGCTGGTGCTCACCGTGCGCAACGACCTGCCGTTCGCCGTCGACGTCCGGCTGGACCTGCAGAGCCGCCGCAACGTCGGGCTCACCACCGAGGACATCGGCGTGCAGACGCTCGCGCCGGAGTCGCTGACCACGATCGAGGTGCCGGCCGACGTCCAGCAGTCCGGCGGATTCGCCGTCGACGCCCAGCTGACCACCCCCGCCGGTGGCCCCCTGGGCGAGCCGGTGCAGCTGCAGGTGCGGAGCACCGCCTACGGCCCGATCACCCTGGCCATCACCCTCGGTGCCGCCGCGCTGCTGGCCCTGCTGTTCCTCCGCCGGGCGGTGCGCTTCGTGCTGCGCCGCCGGCGGGGTGAGCCGGCGCCGACGGCGGACCAGGCGGCCGGCCTGCCGCCGGCCCGGAGCCCGGTGTGAGCGGCCCGCCGGCCGGCTCGGAGGACCAGCGCGCCGGCTCCTCCGAGGCCAGGCCGCGGACCCCCGCACCGCTGCCCCCACCGCCGTACCGGGGAGCCCAGCCGGGTGCCGGTGCCGGTGCGGGTGCGCAGCCCGGTTCGGCGGCCACGCCACCCGCCCCGGTCCCGGCCCCGGTGGTCGGCAACCGGCCCGATGCCCTGGCACCGCCGGTCCCCCCGCGGTCCCCACGCCCCCTGCCCCCGCCACCGGCGGGCTACCCGGCGGCACGGCCGGTGGGGGACCGCCCGGCCGACGCCGCCCGCCGGCGTGCCGCCCTGCCCCCGGTGCCCCCGCCGGCGCGGCCGCGGCGCTTCGTGCCCGGCCCGGACGACACCCAGCTCATCCCGGTCATCCCGGCGGTGCCCCGCTACCTCGAGGACGAGCCGGAGGACGCCGGGTCCCGCCAGGGGCGCTCCGGTGGCAGCGGCGGCATCCTGCGCGCGGCCGGGACGATGGCCGTGGCCAGCCTGGTCTCCCGGCTCACCGGCTTCCTGCGCACCGTGGTGCTCACCGCGGCGCTGGGCTTCGGCCTGGTCGGCGACGCCTACTCCGTCGCCAACACGCTGCCCAACATCGTCTACGAGCTGCTGCTCGGCGGGGTGCTGACCTCGGTCGTCGTCCCGCTGCTGGTCAGCGCCCAGGAGCGGGACGCCGACGGCGGTGTGCGGTACACCCAGCGGCTGCTCACCCTGGCCACCGTCGGCCTCGCCGCGCTCACCGTCGTGGCCGTGCTCGCCGCCCCGGCGCTGACCTGGCTGATGAACATCCGGGAGGACCCCGCCCAGGTGGAGCTGGCCAACTGGCTGGCCCGGATCCTGCTGGTCGAGATCGTGTTCTACGGGGTCGGGGCGCTGGCCACGGCGGTGCTCAACGCCCGGCAGGTATTCGGGCCGCCGGCCTGGGCGCCGGTGCTGAACAACGTCGTGGTCATCGCCACCGGTGCGTTGTTCCTCCTCGCGGCCGGGCCGGGGGACCTGACCCCGCTCACCATCACCCCCTTCCAGGTGTGGCTGCTGGGCATCGGCACCACCCTGGGCATCGCCGTCCAGGCGCTCGTGCTGCTGCCGCTGCTCGGTCGCAACGGGGTGCCGCTGCGCCCCCGGTGGGAGCTGCGCGGCACGGGTCTGGGCGAGGTCGGGACGCTCGGGCTCTGGGTGATCGGCTACGTGCTGGTCAGCCAGATCGGCGTCGTCGTCGCCATCAACGTGGCCAACGAGGCCGCCGACGCCGGCGGCCTGGGCCCCCTGGCGTTCAGCAACGCCAGCCTGCTCTTCCAGATGCCCTACGGGATCATCGGCGTCGCGCTGCTCACCGCCCTCCTGCCCCGGATGAGCCGGGCGGCCGCCCGGCACGACATGGACGGCGTCGTCGCCGACCTCTCGCTGGGCACCCGCCTGTCGGCGACCGGCCTGCTGCCGGTGACCGCCCTGCTGGTCGTCCTGGGCCCGGCCGTGGGCATCGTGGCCTTCGCCCGCGGCAACGCCGACGTCAGCGACGCCCGCGGGGTGGGGGTCGCACTTGCGCTGGGCGCCTTCGGCCTGCTGCCGATGGCGGTGACCCTGCTCCAGCTGCGGGTGTTCTACGCCATGAAGGACGCCCGCACCCCCACGCTCATCCAGGTGGCGATGGTCGCCGTCCGGGTGCCGTTGCTGCTGCTGGTGCCGGTGCTGGTCGAGCCGGAGCACGTCGTGGCCGGGTTGATGATCGCCACGAGCGCCACCTACGTGGCCGGCTGGGTCGTGGGCGCCATCGCCCTGGACCGCAAGCTCGGGGTGCGGGCCAGCGCCGAGGCGGGCACGACCGTGCTCCGGATGGGGGCGGTCTCGGCGGTCGCCGGGGCCCTCGGCTGGGCCGCCGTGTCGCTCGCGGGCCGGTCGCTGGGCACGTCGGTACCGGGCTCGCTCGGGACGGTGCTCCTCGGTAC
This sequence comes from Modestobacter marinus, assembly GCF_011758655.1. NCBI lineage: Bacteria > Bacillati > Actinomycetota > Actinomycetes > Geodermatophilales > Geodermatophilaceae > Modestobacter > Modestobacter marinus. Next base: position 1,366,074 of record NZ_JAAMPA010000001.1, on the reverse strand, counting down.
CGTGGTCATCGGCAGCGCGGTCGTCGCGGGTGCCGTGGTGGCTGGTGTCCCGGAGCTCCGGGGCGCACTGGCCGGGGTCCGGGCTCGTCTCGGGCGCTCACGGTGACCGGCGGCCGAGCGACCGGAACCGGGGGCGCCGTCCCCGGCGGTGAGTGAGCAGGGGGTCGGCAGCGTCCGTGACGTCGACGACAACCGGCCTGCCCGATCGCTACCGCCCGCTGGACCAGGTGGCGCCCGACGAGGAGACGCCCACCGGCGTCATCCGTTCCTGGCGCGCCCGTGACCGGGTGCTCAACCGCGACGTGGCGCTGCGGGTGCACACCCCCGGCGGCCCGGCCGCGCGCGAGTGGATCAACCGCGCACTGACCGCCGGCGGGCTGGCCACCCCCGCGCTGGCGATGGTCTACGACGCCGCCGAGGGCACCGGACGCAGCGAGCCCGGTGGGGCCGCCTACGTCGTCAACGAGTGGATCGAGGGCATCCGGCTCTCCGACCGGCTGGCCGCCGAGGGCCCGCTGTCCGAGCGCGAGGCGCGCGCGGTGGTCCGCCGGCTGGCCGAGGGGGTCGCGGAGGCCCACCGGGTGGGCCTCGCCGTCGGCGGCCTCACGCCCGAGCACGTCGTGCTGCGTCCGGGCGGCCTGGTCGGCCTGCTGTCGGTGCCGGCGGCCAGCGGCACCGAGAAGGGCGACATCACCGCGCTCGGGGCGCTGCTGGAGCTGTGCCTGACCGGCCTGCCCGGCAGCCAGCCCGCCGAGATCTCCTCACCCGACCTCGCCGCCCTGGTGCGGCGGGCACGCTCCAGCGACCCGGCCACCGGGCTGTCGAGCGTGACCACGATGGTCTCGCTGCTCGTCGAGCGTCCGCGTACCGGCCCGCAGGAGAGCGCCCGGCCCGACGGGATCACCGACAGCGGCTGGGTGCGCCGGCTGCGGGACCGGCGCGACCTGACCGACGTCGAGGACGACGGCGACGAGGACCAGCCGGTCCGGCTGGTGCGCAGCACCCTGCCGCCGGTCCCCGGAGCGGCGCCGTCCCGCCCGCTGTCCGCCGGGTCCACGGGGTACCGGGACGACGCCGAGGACGACCTCGTCCTCGGCGAGACCTTCGTGGCCGAGGACGACGACGACGGCGTCGTCGAGCGCGAGCCGGAGCCGTCGGCCCGGCGGCGGCTGGCCGTGATCGGTCTGCCGGTGCTGGCGCTGGCGCTGGTCGTGGTCATCGGCTGGTGGTTCGGCACGAACGTGCTCTCGGTGGCCGGCAGCGTCGAGAGCGGCCCGACCCGGCTGACCCCCGACACGAGCGTCTCCGCCGATCCCGCCCCCGACCCCGCCGCACCGGCCCCGCCGGCCGCCGGTGCACCGCTGCCGATCACCGGCGCCACGGTCTTCGACCCGTTCGGCGACGGCGAACCCGAGAACGACGGCGACGTCCCGCTGACCTTCGACGGCGACCCGGGCACGGCGTGGTCGACGCTGAACTACCGGGGCACGCCCGACTTCGGCAACCTGAAGCCCGGGGTCGGCGTCCTGTACGACCTGGGCAGCGAGCAGGCGGTGAGCGGTGTCTCCCTGCGGACGACCCGGCCCGGGGAGACCGTCGAGGTGCGCACCGGGGGGTCACCGGAGGCCGGTCTGGAGTCCTTCGACGTCGCCGCCTCCGCGGAGCTGACCGGCGAGGACCTGCTGTCCTTCGCCGAGCCGGCGACCAGCCGCTACGTGCTGGTGTGGCTGACCTCCCTGGTCCCCGTCGACGAGGGCTACAGCGGCGACCTGGCCGAGGTGGCCGTCCTCCCTGCCGGCTGAGGACGCCCCCCGGGGGGAGGGACGGCACCGGTCCGCCGGGAATGCGCGTCCTAGGCTGGCCGTTGTGCGCCCCGTGACGACGAACCAGCCGACGCCCGGTCCCGCGGTCTCGACCGACGGCCCGCCCGCCATCCCCCCGGCGGAGCACGACGGGATCCGCGACCTGATCATCATCGGGTCCGGCCCCGCCGGGTACACCGCTGCCACGTACGCCGCCCGCGCGAACCTGCACCCCCTGGTGTTCGAGGGGTCGCAGTTCGGCGGTGCGCTGATGACGACCACCGAGGTCGAGAACTTCCCCGGCTTCCCCGAGGGCATCCAGGGCCCCCAGCTCATGGACGACATGCGCACCCAGGCCGAGCGCTTCGGCGCCGAGCTGGTCGCCCGGGACGTCAGCGAGGTCGACCTCACCGTCGACCCGAAGATCGTCAAGGTCGGCGATGAGGTGCACCGCGCCCACGCGGTGATCGTCGCCACCGGCTCCAAGTACCGCTACCTCGGGCTGGACAACGAGCAGCGGCTCCTCGGCCGCGGCGTCTCCGCCTGCGCCACCTGCGACGGCTTCTTCTTCCGCGACCAGGACATCGTGGTCGTCGGCGGCGGCGACTCGGCGATGGAGGAGGCCACCTTCCTCACCCGCTTCGCCAAGTCGGTGACCGTGGTGCACCGCCGCGAGGAGCTCCGCGCGTCGAAGATCATGCAGAAGCGCGCGCAGGACAACGCCAAGATCCGCTGGGCGCTGGGCAAGCAGGTCACCGACGTGCACGGCGACAGCACGGTGGAGGCCGTCGAGCTGACCGACGTCGCGACCGGGTCGACCGAGAAGATGCCGGTCAGCGGCCTGTTCGTGGCCATCGGCCACGACCCGCGCACCGAGCTCTTCGTCGGGCAGTTGAAGCTGGACGACGAGGGGTACGTGGTCGTCGACCACCCGACCACCCGCACCTCCATCGACGGCGTGTTCGCCTGCGGCGACGTCGTCGACCACATCTACCGGCAGGCGATCACCTCGGCCGGCACCGGCGCCGCCGCGGCCATCGACGCCGAGCGCTGGCTCGCCGAGACCTTCGACGAGCGCTGAACCACAGACTGCACAGTCCCCTCAGAGCAAGGAGCAGCACCATGGCAGGCAAGAACACCGTGACCGTCACCGACGCCAGCTTCGCCAGTGACGTCCTGGGCAGCGACAAGCCCGTGCTGGTCGACTTCTGGGCCGAGTGGTGCGGGCCGTGCAAGATGGTCGCCCCCGTGCTGGAGGAGATCGCGGCCGAGCACGCCGACAAGCTCACGATCGCGAAGCTCAACATCGACGAGAACCCGCAGATCGCCCGCGACTACCAGGTCATGTCGATCCCGACCATGACCGTGTTCCAGGGCGGCAAGCCGGTCAAGAGCATCATCGGCGCCAAGCCCAAGGGCGCCATCCTGTCGGACCTGTCCGACTACCTCTGATCCCGTCGGGCCGGCCACCGGCCGACGGGACGTCGCAGCCGCTGCGCTGAGACGCGGATCGCATGGTGAGGCCCGCCCGTCCCCCCGGACCGGCGGGCCTCGCCCGTTCCCACGACCGTCACCCGGACAGGGGTGCCGGGTCACCCGGTGCACCGTCCGGTCGTGCACACCCGCCACAATCGTCTGCAACGGTCCCCACCGGCCGTCCCGACCCGAGCGAGGAGCGACGACCTGCGCATGGACGTCCTGCGACCCGGCAGCACCGGTCCCGCCGTGGCGGAGGTGCAGGCCGTGCTCCGTTCCCTCGGCCTGCTGACCGACGAGCCGGAGCGACCCGAGGGTCCGGACGACGCCGGCTACGACGCGGCCACCGAGCTCGCCGTCCGGCACTTCCAGCAGGTCCGCGGCCTCTCCGTCGACGGCCGGGTGGGTGACGAGACCTACCGGGCACTGCACGAGGCGCGCTGGTCCCTCGGCGACCGGCTGCTGCGGTTCGACCCCGAACGGCCGACCCGCGGTGACGACGTCCGCCGGCTCCAGGAGCTGCTGCTGGAGCTCGGTTACGACGCCGGCCGGGCCGACGGCATGCTGGGTGCCGACACGGAGCTGGGTCTGCGGGCCTTCCAGCGCGACTACGGGCTCACCGCCGACGGAACGTGCGGTCCGGCCACGCTGCGCGCGCTCAAGCAGCTGGGCCGCCGGGTCACCGGTGGCCGGCCGCAGCTGCTGCGGCAGAGCGCCTCGCTGGTCGACTCCGGGCCCCACCTCATCGGCCGGGTCATCGTCATCGACCCGGGCCACGGGGGAGCGGACAGCGGGTACACCGCCGGGGAGACCACCGAGGCCGACCTGGTCTTCGACCTCGCCTCCCGGATCGAGGGGCGGCTGGCCGCCGCGGGCGCCACGGTCTACCTGACCCGCGGCCGTACGGTGGACGCGACCGCGGCCGACCGCACCGCCTTCGCCAACCAGGCGCGCGCCGACCTCTTCCTCTCCCTGCACATGGAGGCCCACGGGTCGGCGCACGCCCGCGGGGTCGCCAGCTACTACTACGGGACCGGGTCCGGGGCGAGCTCCACGGTCGGCGAGGAGTTCGCCAACCTGGTGCGCCGCGAGGTCATCGCCCGCACCGGCATGCTCGACTGCGGTTCCCACCCCAAGACCTGGGACATCCTGCGGATGACGCGGATGCCCGCCGTCCGGGTCGACTGCGGCTACCTCTCCCACCCGGTCGACCGGCTGCTGCTGCTGGACGCCCGGCTGCGCAGCACCGTCGCCCAGGCGGTCGTCGCCGCCGTCCAGCGGCTGTTCCTGCCCGCCGACGCCGACCCGGCCACCGGCACGTTCCTGCTGCCCGCCCGCAGCAGCTGAGGACGTCGGGTAAGCCCCTTTCGCCCCCACTCCTCGCACGCGCCGGTCGGGCGCGCGCGGGAGAGTCGACACGGCTCGCTCGGACGGACCGGTCCGACTGCGGGGTGGGCCGCCTAGACTCCGACAGGTGACCCCTCCTGTGCCCGACCCCTCGGTCGGAACCGGTCAGGGCGGGGCGCACTCCAGCGGTGCGTCCCCGCACGTCTCCCCGCGGCACCCGCGGCTGGACCCCCTGGCCGACCGGTACGCAGCACGCACCCACGGCATGAAGAGCTCGGAGATCCGGGCACTGTTCTCCGTGGTCAGCCGGCCCGAGGTCGTCTCGCTCGCCGGTGGCATGCCCGCGGTCACCGCGCTGCCGCTGGACGCGGTCGGGTCGATGATCGGCGAGCTGGTGTCGGGCATGGGCGCCCAGACGCTGCAGTACGGCTCCGGCCAGGGCGATCCCCGGCTGCGGGAGCGGATCTGCGACGTCATGGCCCTGGAGGGCATCACCGACGCCTCGCCCAGCGAGGTGGTCGTCACCGTCGGCTCGCAGCAGGGCCTCGACCTCGTCACCCGGGTGTTCGTCGACCCCGGTGACGTCATCCTCGCCGAGGCGCCGTCCTACGTCGGGGCCCTCGGCGTCTTCCAGGCCGCCCAGGCCCGGGTCCGGCACGTCGCGATGGACGACGACGGGCTGATCCCCGAGGCGCTGGAGGAGGCCCTGCTGGAGTGCAGGGCCCGCGGTGACCGGGTGAAGTTCCTCTACACGGTGCCCAACTTCCACAACCCCGCCGGCGTCACGCTGACCGAGGCCCGCCGCGAGGCGATCGTCGCGATCGCCGAGCAGTACGACCTGCTGGTCATCGAGGACAACCCCTACGGCCTGCTCGGCTTCGACAAGGAGCCGATGCGCGCCCTGCGCGCCCGCAACGCCGACCGGGTCGTCTACCTCGGCTCGTTCTCCAAGACCTTCTCCCCGGGCCTGCGCGTGGGCTGGGTGCTCGCCCCGCTGGCCGTGCGGGAGAAGCTGGTGCTGGCCACCGAGGCGCAGGTGCTCTGCCCGCCCTCGCTCACCCAGTACGCGGTCGCCCGGTACCTGGACACCCAGCCCTGGCGCGAGCAGATCAAGGTCTTCACCGAGCTCTACCGCGAGCGCCGCGACGCCACCCTGGAGTCGCTCACCGCACTCATGCCGCCGGGCACCACCTGGACCAAGCCCGAGGGCGGGTTCTACGTCTGGCTGAAGCTCCCGCACGGCCTGGACGCCAAGCTCATGCAGCCACGCGCCGTCGCCGCCCACGTCGCCTACGTGCCCGGGATCGGCTTCTACGCCGACGGTGGCGGCCGGGAGCACATGCGGCTGTCCTACTGCTACCCCGAGCCCCACCAGATCCGGGAGGGGGTGCGCCGGCTCGCCCGGGTCATCGAGGCCGAGCTGGACCTGCACTCCACCTTCGACGCCGTCGACACCGGGACCTTCCGCGCGGTGAGCGCGGCCACGGCCCGGCCGGAGAGCAGCCGGCCGGCCCCGCCGCCGGTCATCGGGCCGGCGAACAGCGACCAGAGCGAGGACCGTCAGCCATGACCGACCAGGCGGCCGCCCCGGTGGCGGCATCCGGCACCTCCACCACGCCGCTGCGGGCCCTGGTGCTCGCCGGTGGGCTCACCTTCGAGCGTGAGGTCAGCATCAACTCCGGCGGGCAGGTGGTCGCGGCGCTGACCCGGGCCGGCGTGGAGGCGGAGATGCACGACGCCGACGCCGAGCTGCTGCCCGGCCTGGCGGCCTCGCCGGCCGACGCGGTGTTCATCGCGCTGCACGGCGCCACCGGCGAGGACGGCGCGCTGCGGGCGGTGCTGGACCTGGCCGGCGTGCCCTACGTCGGCTCCCCGGCCGCGGCCTGCCGGCTCGCATGGGACAAGCCGGCCGCCAAGTCGGTCGTCCGCACCGCCGGGATCTCCACGCCGGACTGGGTCGCGCTGCCGCACAGCACCTTCCGGGAGCTGGGCGCCGGCGCCGTGCTGGACCTGATCGTGGCCCGGCTCGGGCTGCCGCTCATGGTGAAGCCCGCGTCGGGTGGCTCCTCGCTCGGTGTGCAGAAGGTCAGCCGGGTCGAGGACCTGCCGGCCGCGATGGTCAGCTGCTTCGCCTACGGCGACACGGTGATGGTGGAGCGGTTCGTCGACGGGGTGGAGCTGGCCCTGTCGGTGATCGACCTCGGGAACGGCCCGGAGGCACTGCCGGCGGTGGAGATCGCCCCGGAGTCCGGCGTCTTCGACTACACCTCCCGGTACACCCCCGGGATGACCGAGTACCACTCGCCGGCGCGGGTCTCCGACGAGGTCGCCGCCCGTGCGGCGGAGGTGGCGCTGCGGGTGCACGAGGTGCTCGGCCTGGCGGGCCTGTCCCGCACGGACGCGATCGTCACCCCTGACGGCACCGTGCAGTTCCTCGAGGTGAACGTCTCCCCGGGCCTGACGGAGACGTCGATGTTCCCGATGGCGGTCGAGGCCGCCGGGTACGGCCTCGGCGACGTCCTCGGCCGGTTGCTCGCCCGCGCCGCGGCCGAGGGGCCGATCACCAGCTGAGGGGCGTCGCCCGTGCGGACGACGCCCCCACGGTCATTACGTCTGTGACGTATTGACCGTGATCACTCCGACTGGCTGCGCCCGGTGATGTCCGGCGCCATCATGCCGACGATCCGCTGCAGGTCGTCGACCGAGCCGAACTCCACCACGATCCGGCCCTTGGCCCGGCCGATCTGCACCTTCACCTTGGTCTCGAAGACGTCGGACAGCCGACCGGCGAGGTCCTCGACCCCCGGGGCGCTGATCTTCCGTGCCGAGCGGCGCGCCGCGGTGGGGGAGTCGGCGACCGCCATCGCGACGGCCTCCTCGGTCGCCCGGACCGACATGCCCTCGGCGACGATCCGGGTGGCCAGGGCGTCCTGGGCCTCGGCCTCGGGCAGGCCGAGCAGGGCCCGGGCGTGCCCGGCCGAGATGACCCCGGCGGCCACCCGCGTCTGCACCTTCACCGGCAGCTTCATCAGCCGGATGGTGTTGGTGACCTGGGAGCGGCTGCGCCCGATCTTGCTGGCCAGCTCCTCGTGGGTGGCGCCGAACTCCTCCAGCAGCTGCTGGTAGGCGGCCGCCTCCTCCAGCGGGTTGAGCTGGACCCGGTGGATGTTCTCCAGCAGCGCGTCGCGCAGCATCGCGTCGTCGGTGGTGTCCCGGACGATCGCGGGCACGGCCTCCAGGCCGGCCGCCCGGGAGGCGCGCAGCCGGCGCTCGCCCATGATGAGCTCGTAGCGGCCGTCGCCGGCCTCCCGGACGACGATCGGCTGGAGCAGGCCGAACTCGCGCACCGAGTGGGTGAGCTCCTCCAGCGCCTCGTCGTCGAAGACCTGCCGCGGCTGCTTGGGGTTCGGGACGACGTCGCCGACCGGGACCTCGCGCAGCTGCGCGCCGGGAACGCCGGCGACCTCCTCGAGCGCGCGGCTCGGGAGCTCGTGCACCGACGCCGTGCGGGTCGACTCGTCCGGAGGGGTGGCCCCGGCCTGGTCGACCGCGGTGGCGGCGACCTCGGCTGCCTCGGCGGCGCGCGCCGCCGGGGTCGCCGTGGGAGCCGGTGCACTCGTGGGGATCAGAGCCGCCAGGCCCCGCCCCAGACCGCCGCGCTTGGTCACTGGTCCTCCTCGCAGATGCCCGGTGTCCGCAGACGCGGCTCGGGGGTGGGAATGGGGCGCACCGGGCTCACGTCGCGTGCCGTCCGCGCGGGGCCGTCGCCGGCTCACCGAGCACCAATGCCGCCACCGACGGCGGCCCGGCCACTGGCGGTGGCCCGGCGCTCGCCGTGGACGGCGCGTTGACCGGGGGCGGGTAGACCGGTGGGGCGACCGGCGGCGGGGGAGGAGGAGGCTGGCTGACCGGCTGGACGGTCGACGCGGGCAGCGCGACTCCCCGGCGGGCGAACTCCCGGGCGGCCTCCACGTAGCTGGTCGAGCCCCGGGACCCCGGGTCGTAGGTGAGCACCGACTGCCCGTAGCCCGGCGCCTCGCTGACCCGGACGTTCCGCGGGATGACCGCCGTGAGGACGACGTCGCCGAAGTGGTTGCGCACCTCGTCGGCCACCTGGTCGGCGAGCTTGGTGCGCCCGTCGTACATGGTGAGCAGGATCGTGCTCACCGAGATGCCCGGGTTCAGGTGGGCCCGCACCAGGTCGATGTTCGAGAGCAGCTGACCCAGGCCCTCCAGGGCGTAGTACTCGCACTGGATGGGGATGAGCACCTCGTCCCCGGCCACCAGCGCGTTCAGCGTCAGCAGGCCCAGGGACGGCGGGCAGTCGATCAGGACGTAGTGCGGGCGCTCCTCGGCGGGGAGCTCGTGCAGGTAGGTCTCGATCGAGCGACGCAGCCGGTGCTCGCGGGCCACCACGGAGACCAGCTCGATCTCCGCACCGGCGAGGTCGATCGTCGCCGGCACGCAGAAGAGGTTCGGGCTGGCGGTCGTCGGGTGGATGACCTCGGCGAGCGTGCTGTCGCCGACCAGGGCGTCGTAGATCGAGGGCGTGCCCACCGTGTGCTCCACCCCGAGGGCGGTGCTGGCGTTCCCCTGGGGATCGAGGTCGATGACCAGTGTCCGGAGCCCGTACATGGCCAGGGCGACACCCAGGTTCACCGTCGAGGTGGTCTTCCCGACGCCGCCCTTCTGGTTCGCCACGGTGACCACCCGGATCCGCCCCGGGGCCGGGAAGGGGTCCTGGTCGGCGGCGTGCAGGACGCGCGTGGCCCGCATCGCCTCCATGGCGATCGGGCTGTCGAAGTCGGGACCGACCGGCAGATCGGCGGCGAGGCTGTTGCGCAGGCGCTCGCCCGGGTCCGTCATCGGTGCTGCCTCCCCACCACCCTGTTCCACGTGGAACAGGGTGCGATCGCTTCGGCGAGTTCCACGTGAAACGGGCTCACCCTGCCGAGCGCCCGGACCGTGAGGTGTGCGCGCGGGTCATGAGCACCACGGTAGTGGCTGCAGCACCGAGCTCGACACCGACTGCCCGCGTGTGCACATCCCGCATCCCCGCCGCTTCGAGCTCCGGCACGAGATCCGGCACCTCGGCTGCCGCCCGGGCACCGACCAGGGCGATCAGCTGGGCGCCCGGGGCGAGCAGTCCGCGGCACCAGCCCACCAGTCGTGGCAGCGGGGCCACCGCCCGCGCCGTCACCACGTCGACCGGGCCGACCGCCCGCACGACGGACCGCTCCTCGGCGCGCCCCCGGACCACCCGCCAGGGAGCGCCGAGCTCCGTCACGACGTCCTGGAGGAACTCGACCCGGCGGGCCATCGGCTCGACCAGCGTCAGGGTGAGGTCGGGGCGGGCGAGCGCCAGCGGCACCCCGGGGAGGCCGGCACCGCTGCCCACGTCCACCACCCGGGCACCCTGCGGCACCACCTCGGCCAGCGCGGCGCTGTTGAGCACGTGCCGGTCCCACAACCGGGGCACCTCACGCGGCCCGATCAGCCCACGCACCACACCGTCACCAGCGAGCATCGCGACGTAGCGGGCGGCCTGGTCGACGGCCGGCCCGAACACGGCGACGGCGGCCGCCGAGGGCTCCGGAACGGCAACGGACGGATCGACCGGGGCCCCGTCTGACTGCCCCTCCGCGCCGGTCACCGGTCGGGCAGGACCACGACGCGGCGGTTCGGCTCCTCGCCCTCCGACTCGCTGCGCACCCCGGCCGCTGCCGCGATGACGTCGTGGACGACCTTGCGCTCGAACGGGTTCATCGGCGACAGGCGCTCGGGGGCCCCGCTCTGCGCGACCCGCTCGGCCGCCTCGGACGCCAGGCTGGTCAGGTCGGCCCGGCGCTTGGCCCGGAAGCCGCCGATGTCGAGCATCAGCCGGCTGCGGACGCCGGTGGACTGGGCCACCGCGAGCCGGGTCAGCTCCTGCAGGGCCTCCAGGGTCGCCCCGTCGGGCCCGATGAGGGTCTTCAGCTGGCCGCCCACGACCGCGACCGAGGCCCGGTCTCCCTCGACGTCCAGGTCGATGTCGCCGTCGACGTCGAGGATGTCGAGCAGCCGCTCGAGGTAGTCGCCGGCCACGTCGCCCTCGCGGACGAGCAGGCCGTCGCCGCCCTCCTCGGCCTCGTCGTCGTCAGCGTCGTCGTCGGACTCGTCGTCCACGTCGACCGGCTCGACGACGGCGTCGGAGGACGCCGGGTCGGCGTCGGGCAGCGCGGGGTCACCGCTCCCGCCGGCCGGGGTCAGCAGTGCGTCCGAGGTGGCCTCGGACGTCGCCACGGTGTCGTTGTCGGATGCACTCACGGAGTCCTCCAGGGTCGTGCAGGCGGCCGGGCGAGCCCGGTGGTCGGGGGCGGGCACGCCGCGGGCGCAGGCCCGGGTGCCGCAGCCGGTCAGCGGCGCTTGCGTTTGCCTCGGTTGGCGGGCCCGGCCGAGGACCGGTTGCCCGAGGAGCCCGTCCGGGGGCGGGCACCTCCGCCACCGGGGGGCCGCCCGTTCGCCGAGCCGCCGTCCGTGGACCCGTGCCCCTGGGCGGGGGTCGCGCCGGCCGGCGGGGCGTCGGGGGTGGCGGCGTCGCCGTCCACCGTGGAGGCGGGGGCGGCCGTCGCGCCCCGGCTGCCCGACTTGGGGCGCACCGGCTTCGCGCCCGGCTTGGGGGCGAGGGCCTTGGGGTCGATCTGCGGCTTGTCGGCGGCGGCCTTGGCCAGCGCGGCCGGCGACCCGGGCGGGGGCAGCTTCTTGAGGATGTAGAACTGCTGGCCCAGGGTCCACAGGTTGTTGGTGAACCAGTAGAGGAGCACGCCGATCGGGAAGAAGAAGCCGGAGACGAAGAGGCTCAGCGGCATGCCGTAGAGCAGCAGCTTCTGCACCATCGCGGCCTGACCCTCGACCGGGCCGGAGCGCTTCATGATCTGCTTCTGGGTGAAGAAGGTCGTGAAGCACATGATCACGATCAGCAGGAAGGCGACGATCCGGATGTTGGTGTAGTCGACCCCCGGCAGACCGAGGATCAGCCGCTCCTTCTCCCCGACCATGTTGAACGAGGAGGAGATCGGTGCGCCGAACAGCTGCGCCGAGGCAGCCTGGTCGGTGAGGGTGTCGTCCCAGCTGTAGAGGCCGTCCTTGCCGGGCGCGATCCGGCGCAGCACGTGGAAGAGCGCGAGGAAGATCGGGATCTGCGGCAGGATCGGCAGGCAGCCGGCGAGCGGGTTGACCCCGCGCTCCTTGTTCAGCGCCATCATCGCCTGGCTGAAGCCCTGCTTGTCGCTGCCGTACTGCTTGCGGAGCTTCTGGATCTCCGGCTGGATCTCCTGCATCGCCCGCTGGCTCTTCACCTGCTTGACGAACAGCCGGAAGAGCAGCACGCGGATGGTGACGACCAGGAAGACGATCGACAGCGCCCACGCGATGCCGCTCGCCGGGTCCAGGAACGTGGAGAACAGTGCATGCCACTGCTTCATCACCCACGCGATCGCGGTGTACAGCCAGTCAAGCAACGCCAGCCTCCTGCTGCGCAGACCGGCGCGGAGCCGGCGGGGTGGCACGGTCGGGACGACGTGTGCCGTCGGCCGTCGACGCGGTGGCCGCGGACGGTTCCGGCGGCTGCGCCGCTGTGCACGACGAGTGGGTGGGCCCAGCGGTTCCTGGGTCGGGGTCGGGACCTGCGTCGCCGGGCGTCGCGGGGTCCTCGCGCCGGGGCGGGACCAGGTCGACGCCGCCGGGGTGCCAGGGCGCGCACTTCGCCAGCCGGCGCACGGCCAGCCAGCTGCCCCGCCCGGCGCCGTGGACCTCGATCGCCTCGGCCGCGTAGGCACTGCAGCTGGGCTCGAAGCGGCAGCGCGGCGGGAACGCCGGGCTGATCGCGCGCTGGTAGAAGCGGACGGCGGCCAGCAGCCCGCGCGCGGGCGCGTTCATCACGGCCGCCGGGCCCGGGGGTCGCGTACGCCGAGGACCCGGTCGAGGCCGGCGTCCAGGTCGCGGCTCAGCACGGCCGAGCCGGCGTCGGCCGCCTCCGGGCGGGCCCGGATGACCAGGTCCGCGGTCGGCGGGAGCCGGTCCAGCCGGGCACCCACCAGGTGGCGGAGCTGACGGGTGACCCGGTGCCGGCACACGGAGTTGCCGACGGCCTTGCCGACCACGAAACCGGCCCGTGGCCCGGTCGCGGGGCCCGAGGGACCCCCGACCCGGGCGACGGGCCGTTCGGAGAGGTAGTGCACCACCAGGGTCGGCCGCCCGGCACGCCGGCCGGACCGCACGACCGCGGTGAACTCCGGCCGCCGGCGCAGGCGTGCCTGCGCAGGCAGCACCTCAGGCGGAGAGCTTGGTGCGACCCTTGCCACGGCGAGCGGCGAGGATCGCCCGCCCGGCCCGGGTGCGCATCCGCAGCCGGAAGCCGTGGGTCTTGGCCCGACGACGGGTGTTCGGCTGGAACGTGCGCTTGCTCACGAGGGACTCCCACTGCTGACGACGTCGATGCGGCGCGCACCCGGTCGGGCAGCGCACGCGCGGGGCCGGGCTGGTCATCGACCCCGGTGTCCCTGGGCCTGCGACCGTCCCGGACTCCCGAGGCTGGTCTGCTGTGCGACGGACCCGGTGGTCACACCCCACGAGCTCAGGGCGTGCGCCGTCCTCCGTGCACAGACTCCGACCAGCATAGCCGAGACCCGGCGGGTCCCGGTCTGCTGGCCGGACCGGTCATGGTGCACCGTTGATCGGGTCACCCGGAACCGGACACGCCGGGGCCGTCCAGCGTGCCGGGTGGCGTCGTCGTTGCCTGCCTGTGGACGGGGCTGTTAGCGTCGCCGTCGCTCCGGGTCGGACGACCGGGCGCCGGTTCTCCTGCCGACCCCGTCGGCCGATTGCTCGCCGGACCCTCTTCCGATCGCCCCTGCCGGGGCGCTCACCAGCCATGACGTCGTGCCCGGCAGCGCGGACGCCGGTCGCCCGGACCACGTGTCGCCGAGCGTGCACAGACTGTGGACACTCGTGTGGACACAGCACCGCCGGACGTCCACAGCTGGGGACCCGACGGGGGATCCAGCGAGTCTCCGACACCGTCCCACCTGTGGACGACGGCTCCGGGGCCGCACCGACGCTCCGGGGACACACCGGAGGCAGAGCACTGAAGGCACGGGAAGGGACACAGTCGATGGCCGACGATCCGGTCGACCTGGCGACGGTCTGGGACCAGGCCCGCGAGAGGCTCGCCAGCAGTCTCACCCCGCAGCAGAAGGCGGTGCTCAACCTCACCCGCCCGCTCGGACTGTTCGAGGACACCGCGGTGCTCGCCGCGCCCAACGAGTTCACCCAGACGGTGCTCGAGTCCCGCATGCGCATGGTGCTGGCCGAGGCGCTGTCGGCCGAGATCGGCCGGGACATCCGGGTGGCGGTGCAGCTGGAGGACATGCCGGTGCCGCCCCCGGCCCCCGAGGCACCGCGGCTCGGCGCCGAGTCCGAGGCCCGCCGCTGGCCCGGCGCCGAACGGGACCGTCCGGCCGACGGGCCGCTGCCGGACTGGACGTCGGAGGACCGGCTCGGCCAGGACCGGCACGCGCAGGACCGGCACGCGCAGGACCGGCTGGCCCAGGACCGCCTCGCCCAGGACCGGCTCGCCCACGACCGGGCCTCGGAGGAGCTCGCGGCCCGCGAGCGGGCGGCGCACGACCGCGCCGCCGAGGACCGCGCCGACCGGGACCGGGTGGACGACGGGCGGAGCGCCTTCGGGGTGCGCACCGACGCCGTGCGGGCCGAGGCGTGGCTGCCGGAGTCCGGCGACGGGCGCGACTGGTCGCGCGGGTCGGCCTCCGACGACCAGGCCGACGGCGGCCCCCGCCGGCTCGCCCCCTGGGACCGCGACCCGGGCGACGCCGGCCGCGACCAGGCGCCGGGGGAGGAGCGCACCGGTGACCGTCCGGCCGAGCGCGCCGGCCGCGGAGGCGGCGCCGTCCCGCTGTTCGCCGACCGGCGCCCCGCCGGCCTGGACCCGGGGCTGAACGCCAAGTACGTCTTCGACAGCTTCGTCATCGGCAACAGCAACCGGTTCGCGCACGCGGCCGCCGTCGCCGTCGCCGAGGCCCCGGCCCGGGCCTACAACCCGCTGTTCATCTACGGCGACTCGGGGCTGGGCAAGACCCACCTGTTGCACGCGATCGGGCACTACGCGGCGCGGATGTTCCCCAACGTGCGGGTGCGGTACGTCAGCACCGAGGAGTTCACCAACGAGTTCATCAACCTGGTGCACTCCGGCCGGGCCGAGGACTTCCGCCGTCGCTACCGGGACATCGACTTCCTGCTGATCGACGACATCCAGTTCCTGGAGCGCGCCGAGCGCACCCAGGAGGAGTTCTTCCACACCTTCAACACGCTGCACAACGCCAGCAAGCAGATCGTCATCACCTCCGACCGCGCGCCGAAGAAGCTGACGACGCTGGAGGACCGGCTGCGGACGCGGTTCGAGTGGGGCCTCATCACCGACGTCCAGGCGCCGGACCTGGAGACCCGCATCGCGATCCTGCGGAAGAAGGCCTGGGGCGAGCGGCTGCAGGCCCCCGACGCGGTGCTGGAGTTCATCGCCAGCAAGGTGCAGACCAACATCCGCGAGCTCGAGGGCGCGCTGATCCGGGTCACCGCCTTCGCCAGCCTGAACAAGCAGCCGGTCGACCTCGCGCTGGCCGAGCTCGTGCTGAAGGACCTGATCAGCGACGAGCAGGGCCCGCAGATCACCGCGGCGATCATCATGGCCGCCACGGCGGAGTACTTCTCCGTGACGATGGAGGAGCTGCAGGGCGCCAACCGCAGCCGCACGCTGGTCAACGCCCGGCAGATCGCGATGTACCTGTGCCGCGAGCTAACCGAGCTCTCCCTGCCCCGGATCGGTGCCTCGTTCGGCGGCAAGGACCACACCACGGTCATGCACGCGGTCAAGAAGATCACCGGCCTGATGAGCGAGCGCCGGGCCACCTACACCCAGGTCACCGAGCTCACCGCCCGGATCAAGAGCCGCGCCCGCTCCTGACCTGCCCGGCCGAGCCCAGCCCCGAACCGGGCCGGGCTCGGCCGCCGCACGTCCTCCCACCGCCCGGTCACCGGTCCGGTGGTCCTCCCGCACGCCCCGGTGTCGACCGGTGACGGTGCTCTCGCAACGGTCCGGATGCGGCCCGTGTCTCCTTGTCCCCAGATCTGTACACAGCCTGGGGAGAGCGGGTGTGCACTGGCCGTGGCCGGGTGGATCCCGCGGCCGGCCGCATCTGTGCAGGTCCAGCGGGTGTGCCCAGACGCCGACGTCCCCCGGGTGTCCACAAGTCGCCCACCGGCGCCGGTGGACAGCCCCGTGCACCCACATCGGGTGGGGACGGACCTGCGGGTGGTGGGGGGACACGGGGTGGAGAGCGGACGACGACGGTGCACGGCGGTCGAGTTGTCCACGTGTCGACACAGACCGACGCTCACCGGCCCACAGCGGGCCAACAGGCCCATTCCCGGGGTGACCTGCAGGAAGGGGTCCCATCCCCAGGATCCACACCCGTGATGACGAGGATGAGCTATCTCTCCCAGGTCTTCTCGAACAGCACTCTCGGTGGGGACGGGCCGTTCCGGGGGCTGCGCCCACCGGCCGGCGAGCACCTGCGGAGGGAGTCCGGTGACCTCCCAGCGCAGCTGTCACCAGGGGACTGGTCACGCAGGGGGGCGGGCAGGAGAGGATGGGCGCCGCACACCGCGCAGGAGCAGCCGGCGCAGACGAGCTTGGGGTGGGTAACGCATGAAGTTCCGGGTGGCACGTGAGGTGCTCGCCGAGGCCGTGGCGTGGACGGCGCGCAGCCTGCCGCCGCGGCCGTCGGTGCCGGTGCTCGCCGGGATCCTGCTGGAGGTCGAGGGCGGCCAGCTGGCGGTCTCCGGCTTCGACTACGAGGTCTCGGCCCGGGCCGAGGTCGACGTGCAGTCCACCGAGGCCGGCCGCGCGCTGGTCCCCGGCCGGCTGCTCGCCGAGATCACCCGGGCCCTGCCACCGCACCCGGTCGACGTGGTCGCCGAGGGAGCCCGGCTGGCCATCACCTGTGGCAACGCGAAGTTCAGCCTGCCCACGCTCCCGGTCGAGGACTACCCGTCCCTGCCGTCGATGCCCTCCACCGCGGGGGTCGTGGACAGCGACGCGTTCGCCGAGGCCGTCGGCCAGGTCGCCGTCGCCGCCGGCCGCGACGACACCCTGCCGATGCTGACCGGCGTGCGACTGGAGATCGAGGACGACCTGGTCACCCTCGCCGCCACCGACCGCTACCGGCTCGCCGTCCGGGAGTTCGCCTGGCGTCCGGAGACCCCGGGCCTGTCCGCCGCCGTCCTGGTGCCGGCCCGCACGCTGGCCGACGCGGCGAAGACGCTGACCAGCGGCCCCGAGGTGGTGCTCTCGCTGGCGTCCGGCGGCTCCGGGGAGGGCATCCTCGGCATGTCCGGCAAGGACCGCCGGACCACGACCCGGCTGCTGGACGCGGAGTTCGTGAAGTACCGCGCGATCATGCCCAGCGAGTCGTCGTCCTTCGCCACCCTGCCGGTCGGGCTGTTCACCGACGCCGCCAAGCGCGTGGCCCTGGTCGCCGAGCGCGGCACGCCGCTGCGCTGCGAGTTCACCCCCGGCCAGGTGACCCTGCGCGCCGGGGGCACCGACGACGAGGGGCAGGCCGAGGAGCGCTGCGACGTCGAGTTCGACGGTGAGCCGCTGACGATCGGGTTCAACCCGACGTTCCTGCTCGACGGCCTGGCCGCGGTGCACACCGACCGCGCCCGGATGGACTTCACGACGGCGCTCAAGCCGGCCGTGCTGTCCGGGGTCGACGAGCCCTCCGCCGACGACGCGGACAACGGCAGGCCCGCCGAGCGGGCCGGCTCCTACCGGTACCTGATCATGCCGGTGCGGCTGCCCGGCTGACAGCGGGCCCGGGCGCGCGTGCACCCGGGAGGGCGAGCACGATGGACGTCGGCGCGCGCCCGGGCCCGGCTTGGGCGCGACGGGTGCGCCGCGACGACGCGGCTGCCCACCGAGACCTGCCGCGGGAGGACCGCGGACCACGAGCGAGACACCGAGACTGAGGAGCAGACGTGCAGCTGGGGATGGTCGGGCTGGGCAAGATGGGCGGCAACATGGCCGAGCGGCT
Organism: Modestobacter marinus; assembly: GCF_011758655.1. NCBI lineage: Bacteria > Bacillati > Actinomycetota > Actinomycetes > Geodermatophilales > Geodermatophilaceae > Modestobacter > Modestobacter marinus. The sequence continues at coordinate 1,348,301 of NZ_JAAMPA010000001.1, read as the reverse complement.
CCGCCGCGCAGGCCACGAGGTGGTCGGTTACGACCAGTTCTCGGAGAAGCGGGACGTCGAGAACCTCGAGGCGCTGGTCGAGGCCCTTGAGGCGCCCCGCGTGGTCTGGGTGATGGTGCCCAGCGGTGAGCCGACCCGCTCGACGGTGCGCGCGCTGGGTGACCTGCTCAGCCCCGGCGACGTGGTCATCGACGGCGGCAACTCCCGCTTCACCGACGACAAGGAGCACGCCGCGGCGCTGGGCGCCAAGGGCCTGGGCTACCTCGACGCCGGGGTCTCCGGTGGCGTGTGGGGGCTGGAGAACGGCTACGCCCTCATGGTCGGTGGCTCGGTGGAGGACGTCGCCAAGGCCCAGCCGATCTTTGACGCGCTCAAGCCGCCGGCACCCAAGGACGAGGCCGGTCAGCCGATCCACGGTGCCGGCTTCGTGCACGCCGGCCCGTGCGGCGCCGGCCACTTCGCCAAGATGGTCCACAACGGCATCGAGTACGCGATGATGCAGGCCTACGGCGAGGGCTACGAGCTGCTGGAGGCCGTCGACCTCATCGAGGACGTGCCCGGCGTCGTGGCGTCCTGGACCCAGGGCACCGTCATCCGCTCCTGGCTGCTGGACCTGCTGGTCCGCGCGCTGCAGGAGGACCCGGCACTGGAGAAGATCTCCGGCTACGCCGAGGACTCCGGCGAGGGCCGCTGGACCGTGGAGCAGGCGATCGAGCACGCCGTCCCGATGCCGGCGATCTCGGCCTCGCTGTTCGCCCGCTTCGCCTCCCGCCAGGGCGACTCCCCGACGATGAAGGCGGTGGCCGCGCTGCGCAACCAGTTCGGTGGGCACGCCGTCCAGGCCGTCGAGGCGGCCGAGCCGGCGGAGGCCGAGAACCCCGCGTGATCACCGGGTCGACGTCCGTCCTCCACCAAAATGGCCATTTTGGTGGAGGACGGGAGCGGGGCTGAGCCGTGTACCTCCGGCACCTGCAGGTCGGGCAGTTCCGCAGCTGGGAGTCAGCCGACCTGGCGCTGACCCCGGGCCCGACCGTGCTGGTGGGCCGCAACGGCCAGGGCAAGACCAACCTGGTCGAGGCGGTCGGCTACCTGGCCACGCTGGGCAGCCACCGGGTCTCGGCCGACGCCCCTCTGGTCCGGCACGGCGCCACCCAGGCGGTGGTGCGGGCGGCGCTGCGCAAGGACGAGCGCGAGCTGCTGGTCGAGGTGGAGATCAACCCCGGCCGGGCCAACCGGGTGCGGGTCAACCGCGCCCCGTTGCCCCGGCCGAGGGAGCTGCTCGGCCTGGTCCGGACGGTGCTCTTCGCACCCGAGGACCTCGCTCTGGTGCGTGGTGACCCGGCCGAACGCCGGCGCTTCCTCGACGACCTGCTGGTCAGCCGGACACCGCGGCTGGCCGGGGTGCGCAGCGACTACGACCGGGTGCTCAAGCAGCGCAACGCCCTGCTGAAGACGGCGAAGCTCGCCCGGGGCGACGCGCTGGCCACCCTGGACGTCTGGGACGGTCACCTGACCGAGCTCGGCGGGCAGCTGCTGGCCGCCCGGCTGCAGCTCGTCGCCGACCTGGCCCCCTACGTGGCCGAGTCCTACGCCGGGGTGGCCGGCCCGGGCGCCGACCGCGCGGCGCTGGGCTACAGCAGCTCGGTGCCGCTGGCCGGGGACGGGACGCCGGTCGACCCGGCGCGGGTGCTGCCCGGTGCCGAGGAGCTCGCCGCCGCGCTGCGCGAGCGGGTCGGCGAGCGGCGCAAGGAGGAGGTCGACCGTGGGGTGACCCTGGTCGGCCCGCACCGGGACGACCTGGTGCTGCACCTGGGCCCGGCGCCGGCCAAGGGCTACGCCAGCCACGGTGAGTCGTGGTCGTTCGCCCTCGCGGTGAAGCTGGCCTGCTTCGCGCTGCTGCGGGCCGAGGGCGACGACCCGATCCTGGTGCTGGACGACGTCTTCGCCGAGCTGGACTCCGGCCGGCGGGCCGCGCTGGCCGAGGTCGCCCGCAGCGCCGAGCAGACGCTGATCACCGCGGCGGTCGCCGAGGACGTCCCGGCGGTGCTGCTGGGCACCAGGGTGCAGGTCGCCGACGGGCAGGCCCGGGTCCTGCCCGGGGAACCGGCCGACGCGAGCGCGCCGGCGGAGGAGGCAGGGGTGGACCGTGGCTGAGGAACGTCCGGCACGACCCTCCGACATCGCCCGCGCGGCACTCGAGGCCGCCCGCGCGGCCTCGGCCTCCCGCCCGCAGCCGACCCGGCGCCGGGTGGCCGGCCCGCGCCGCCGCTGGACCGGCCCCGGACCCGGCGCCGACGACCCCCAGCCGCTCGGCTCCCTGGTCGACTCGCTGGTCACCCAGCAGGACTGGACCGCCCGGACGAAGGTCGGTGCGGTGTTCGGCCGCTGGGACACCCTGGTCGGTCCGGAGATCGCCGCGCACTGCCGGCCGGAGTCGCTGAACGAGGGCGAGCTGCTGGTGGTGGCGGAGTCCACGGCCTGGGCGACGCAGCTGCGCCTGCTCGCCCCGTCCATCCTGGGCAAGCTGCGCGCCGGGGTCGGCGGGGACGTCGTGACCAAGCTGCGCGTTGTCGGTCCGACGGCGCCGAGCTGGAAGAAGGGCCCGCGCACCGTCCGTGGCCGTGGGCCACGTGACACGTACGGATGACCAGCGAGACGAGGAGTCAGCGATGAGCAGCCCGCGCGACCGCGACCGGGACGGGTTCGACGACGGCGCCGGCGGCCAGTGGCAGGAGCCCGCGCACCTCGGCGGGGACCCGGCCGGCGACGGTGGGCCCGGCCCCGCCGCTCCCCGCCCCGACCACGACGGCCCTGACCAGCCCGGCCCCGACCAGACCGGAGGTGAGCGGTCCGGTTCCCAGGCGTGGCAGCCACCGGGCTGGGACCTGCCCTCGGTGGAGCCGGAGCGCCCGGCCGCGGCGTCCCCGCCCCCGCCGGCCACCCGGGACCAGGCCACCCGGGACCAGGCCGCCTGGCCGCCGCCGGGTGACCAGCGGTACCCCGACGCGCCGCCGACCGAGCAGTCCGACCGTCCCCGGCGGGGCCTGGGCGGCCTGTTCGGCGGTGGGCGCTCCCGCCCCGCGGACGACATCGGCGCCGGGCGCCCCGACGTCCCGCCGGACCCGGCCCTCGCCGCCGACCCGTTCGGCACCCAGGCGTGGGCCCAGCAGTACGGCTGGGTGCTGTCCGACGGCACCGCCCCCGAGGACGAGCCGCTCGGCGCGCTGGTCCGGTCGGCGCCGGTCCGGCCCGGGAAGGAGGACCAGGCGAGCCGGGTGGTGCGCGGCCGGGGCAACGGCCTGGACCTGGTCGCCTTCGACATCGTCTCCCCGGTCGGTCGCGGCTTCGTGAGCACCCACGCGATCACGGCGGCGCCGGTGCTGGGCGGGGTGCCTGCCTTCCGGCTCTCCCCGGCCCGGATGTGGCGGCACGGCACCGGCGGGATGTTGCAGATCCCCAGCACCGACCCCGAGTTCGACCGCCGCTGGGTGCTGCTCGCCGCCGAGGACGGCCCACAGGTCCGCCGGATCGCCGAGGACCCCGTCGTCCGGCAGTCGCTGCTGGGCAGTGACGACGGCGACGAGGTCTGGTCGGCGGCCGGCTTCGTCGCCGCCATCCGCCCCGACGCCAACCGGCCGCAGCTGATCGAGCACCACGCCCGGTTGCTGGCCGCGGTGGTCGGCGCCCTCGCCGCCGCGGCCTGAGCGGCACCCCCGCGATGACGCCGGGCGGGACGGCGGAGGAGTCACCGACGCCGTCCGCCGGCCTCCGCGAGCTGCTGCCGCTGCTGCGCCCGCACCGCCGGGCGCTGGGTGCGGCCGCGGTGCTCTCGCTGTTCTCGGCCGCGGCCGCGCTGGCCCAGCCGGCGCTGGTGGGGCAGGTGATCAGCGCGGTCGGCTCGGGTGGTGCGGTGCTGCCCGGGGTGGTCGCGCTGGTCGTCGTCCTGGTGGCGGCCGCGGTGCTCGGGGCCGGGCAGCAGTACCTGCTGCAGCGCACCGCCGAGGGCGTCGTGCTCAGCACCCGGCGGCTGCTGGTCGACCGGCTGCTCCGGCTGCCGATCGCCGAGTACGACCGGCGGCGGACCGGCGACCTCATGTCGCGGGTCGGCTCGGACACCACGCTGCTACGGGCCGCGGTCACCAGCGGCGTGGTGGAGATCGTCGGGTCGGTGGTCGTCGGCGTCGGCGCGCTGGTGGCGATGGCGCTGGTCGACGTCTGGCTGCTGCTGGTCACCGTGGTCGCGGTGGGCGTCGGGGTGACCACCGCCGTGCTGGCCTCCCGCCGGGTCCGGGAGCTGTCCCGGCAGGCGCAGGAGCAGGTCGGTGCGATGAGCGCCGCGGTCGAGCGGGCGCTGTCGGCGGTGCGCACGATCCGGGCGAGCGGGGCCACCGCCCGCGAGGTGGACACCGTGGGCGCCAGCGCCGAGCGGGCGTTCACCGCCGGGGTGCAGGTCGCCCGGCTCGAGGCGCTGGTCTCGCCGGCCGGTTCGATCGCCGTGCAGGGGGCCTTCCTGGCGGTGCTGGGGCTGGGCGGCTACCGGGTGGCGACCGGTTCGATCGCCGTCGCCGACCTGGTCGCCTTCATCCTCTACCTGTTCCTGCTGGTCATGCCGCTGGGGCAGCTGATCGGCTCCTACACCCAGCTGCAGACCGGCCTCGGGGCGCTCGCCCGGGTCCAGGAGGTGCTCGCGCTGGAGCCCGAGCACGACGAGGTGCCCGAGCGACCGGTCGCCGGCCGGTCGCCGGTGGTGCTCCGCACCCCGACGGGCGCGGACCCGGTGCCACTGCTCCAGCTGGACGGCGTGGGCTTCGGCTACCCGGACGGCACGGCGGTGCTGCACGACGTCTCCTTCGCCGTGCCGGCCGGCAGCCGGGTGGCCCTGGTCGGGCCGTCGGGGGCGGGGAAGTCCACGGTGCTGGCGCTGGTGGAGGGCTTCTACCCGCTGTCGGCCGGGGCGGTCCGGTGGGCCGGCACCGACGTGCGCGAGCTGCCCCGCGCCGCGCTGCGGGCCCGGATGGGCTACGTCGAGCAGGAGGCGCCGGTGCTGGCCGGCACGGTGCGGGAGAACCTGCTGCTCGCCGCGCCGGACGCCGGCGAGGAGCAGCTGTGGCAGGCGCTGTCGGACGTGGGCCTCACCGGCGTCGTGCAGCGCTCCGCCCGCGGGCTGGACGTCGCGGTCGGGGACGACGGGGTGCTGCTGTCCGGCGGGGAGCGGCAGCGGCTGGCGATCGCCCGGTCCCTGCTGGCCCGCCCGGCGCTGCTGCTGCTCGACGAACCCACCGCCAGTCTCGACGCCCGCAACGAGGGCCTGCTGCGGGACACCCTCGCCGCGGCGGCGGCCGACCGGGCGCTGCTCGTCGTGGCGCACCGGTTGTCCACGGTCATCGACAGCGACCAGATCGTCGTCCTGGACGCCGGCCGGGTGGTGGCGGTCGGCACGCACGCCGACCTGGTCGACACCAGCCCGCTCTACCGGGAGCTCGCCACCGCCCAGCTGCTGGTCTGAAGGAGGACCCCCCTCTCCCCGCGCCACTCGTCCCTCGTGGCGGGCCCCGGAGAGCGGGCCGTCAGGCGGCGTTCCACGTGGAACGCCGGCACCGGCGGCGCGCCGACGTGGACTCGACGGGACTGCGTGCGCGGAGCACGATGCCTGCCAACCCAGGAGGCACCAGATGGCCGAGATCGTGCGCACCGAGGACGACGCCAGCGGGGACGGTGCCCCCGGGGGGCAGCCGAGCCTGAAACGGGTGATGGGCCCGGGCCTGTTGCTGCTGTTCATCGTCGGCGACGTCCTCGGCACCGGCATCTACGCCCTGACCGGCCAGGTGGCCGCGCAGGTGGGCGGGGTCGTCTGGCTGCCGTTCCTGGTCGCCTTCCTGGTCGCCCTGGTGACCGCGTTCAGCTACCTGGAGCTGGTGACCAAGTACCCGCAGGCGGCGGGCGCGGCGCTGTACACGCACAAGGCCTTCGGCATCCACTTCGTCACGTTCCTGGTCGCCTTCGCGGTGATGAGCTCCGGCATCACCTCCGCCTCGACCGCGGCCCGGGCGTTCAGCGCGAACGCCGCCAGCGTCTTCGACCTGGGCTTCTCCGACGGCATCGGCATCACCCTGATCGGGCTGGGCTTCATGGCCCTGGTCGCCCTGGTCAACCACCGCGGGGTGGGCGAGAGCGTCAAGGCCAACGTGGTGCTGACCTGCGTCGAGCTGACCGGGCTGCTCATCATCATCGGGATCGGCGTCTGGGCGCTGGGCGGCGGCGAGGGCGACTTCTCCCGGGTCGTCGAGTTCGACACCGGCGAGCGTTCGGTGGTGGGCGGGGTGATCGCCGCGACCGGCCTGGCCTTCTTCGCGATGGTGGGCTTCGAGGACTCGGTGAACATGGCCGAGGAGTGCAAGGAGCCCCGGCGGATCTTCCCGAAGGTGCTGCTCGGCGGCCTGCTGGCGACCGGGCTCATCTACGTGCTGGTGTCGATCTCGGCGATCGCCCTGGTGCCGTCCGACGCGCTCAGCGAGGGGGACACCCCGCTGCTCCAGGTGGTCGCGGCCGGCGCCCCCGCCTTCCCGCTCGGCCTCTTCGGGGTCATCACGATGTTCGCCGTCGCCAACTCGGCCCTGATCAACATGCTGATGGCCAGCCGGCTGGTCTACGGCATGAGCACGCAGGGCGTGCTGCCGCCGCTGCTGGGCCGGGTGCACGTCGTCCGCCGCACGCCGACCACGGCGATCCTGTTCACCACGGCCCTGGCGTTCGGCCTGATCACCTTCGTCGGGGCGGTGCCCGCCCTCGGGGGGACGACGGCCCTGCTGCTGCTCATCGTCTTCACCGTCGTGAACGTCGCCGTCCTGGTGCTGCGCCGCGACCCGGTGGACGCCGACCACTTCCGCACGCCCACGGTGCTGCCGGTCGTCGGGGCCCTGGCCTGCGCGTTCCTCGCCACCCCCTGGGCCGGGCGGCCCACCGAGCAGTACCGGATCGCCGGGGTGCTGCTGGTGATCGGCGTCGTCCTGTGGGCGGTGACGGTGCTGGTGAACCGGCGCAGCGGCCGGCCCGCGGGGCGGCTGGACCCGACGCAGCTGACCGGCGAGGGCCCGGTCAACTGACGAAGGACCCCCTCGCTCCCCGCCACGCGCTCCGCACGCGGCGGGGCCCTGCGAGGGGGCCGTGCCCCCCGCCACGCGCTCCGCACGCGGCGGGGCCCTGCGAGGGGGCCGTGCCTCCCACCACGCGCTCCGCACGCGGCGGGGCCCTGCGAGGGGGCCGCGTCCTCCCCACCCCTCCGCCAACTCGTGGCGGTACCCCGGGCAGGGCCCGGCCCAGCCGTCGTAGGACGGCGTGTCGCCCCGGGGGGCAACACGGGTGGTGGCGCGTGAGTCGGGAGAGGCTCTCGCGCCACGTCAGGCCGTGGACGGGCGGTCTGGGGTGTACGCACCCGGTACTCTGGGGAGGACACACCCCCAGCAGCCCGCTGAGAGCCGTCCTGCGCGCCTCGACACCGTCGTCGACGTGGCGCCGCGGCCGCGAGGTTGCGCAAGAGAAGGGCCCCACGTGGTCGCTCAGCCGCAGACCGAGAACGCCTACTCCGGCAGCTCCATCACCGTCCTGGAGGGGCTGGACGCGGTCCGGAAGCGCCCCGGCATGTACATCGGCTCGACCGGTGAGCGCGGCCTGCACCACATGGTGTGGGAGGTGGTGGACAACGCCGTCGACGAGGCGCTGGCCGGCTACTGCGACACCGTCCGGGTGACCCTGCTCGCCGACGGTGGCGTCCGGGTCGAGGACAACGGCCGTGGCATCCCGGTCGACATGCACCCGGTGGAGAAGCGGCCCACGGTCGAGGTCGTCATGACCATCCTGCACGCCGGCGGCAAGTTCGACGGCAAGAGCTACGGCGTCTCCGGTGGCCTGCACGGCGTCGGCGTGACCGTGGTGAACGCGCTGTCCACCGCGCTCGACGTGCGCATCTGGCGCAACGGCACCGAGTGGACCCAGCACTACGACGTCGCCAAGCCCGGTGCGCTGACGGAGGTCGGCACGACGGACAAGCGGGGCACGGCCATCACCTTCTGGGCCGACCCGTCGATCTTCGAGACGACCGACTACTCCTTCGACACGATCAACCGCCGGCTCCAGGAGATGGCCTTCCTCAACAAGGGCCTGACCATGGTGCTGCGCGACGAGCGCCCCGGGCACAGCAAGGCCGAGACGGGCGTCGCCGACGAGGCCTCGCTGGCCGAGGCCGCGCCGACGGTGGGCGAGGAGGAGGCGGCCTTCGAGCCGACCGAGGTCACCTACCGCTACGACGGCGGCCTGGTCGACTACGTGACCTACATCAACCGTCGCAAGACCGCGATCCACCGCTCGGTCATCGGCTTCTCCGCCGACGGCGTGGGCAAGAACGACACCGCGATGTCCGTGGACGTCGCCATGCAATGGTCCGACGCCTACTCCGAGTCGGTGCACACCTTCGCGAACATCATCAACACCCACGAGGGCGGCACCCACGAGGAGGGCTTCCGGGCGGCGCTGACCTCGATCGTGAACAAGTACGCGATCGAGAAGAAGCTGCTCAAGGAGAAGGACGACAAGCTCACCGGTGACGACATCCGGGAGGGCCTGGCCGCGATCGTCTCGGTGAAGCTCGGCGACCCGCAGTTCGAGGGCCAGACGAAGACCAAGCTCGGCAACACCGAGGTCAAGGGCTTCGTGCAGAAGGTCTGCAACGACCAGATCGGCCACTGGTTCGAGGCCAACCCGACCGAGGCGAAGACGATCATCACCAAGGCCGCCTCGGCCGCCCGGGCCCGCCGCGCCGCCCAGGACGCCCGCAAGCTCGCCCGCAAGAGCCTGCTCACCGTCAGCGGCCTGCCGGGCAAGCTCGCCGACTGCCGCTCGACCGACCCGCGCAACTCCGAGGTCTACATCGTCGAGGGCGACTCGGCCGGTGGTTCGGCCAAGTCCGGCCGCGACTCGATGTACCAGGCGATCCTGCCGATCCGCGGGAAGATCATCAACGTCGAGAAGGCGCGCATCGACCGGGTGCTGAAGAACGCCGAGGTCCAGTCGATGATCACCGCCTTCGGCACCGGCATCCACGACGAGTTCGACCTGGCGAAGCTGCGCTATCACAAGATCATCCTGATGGCCGACGCCGACGTCGACGGCCAGCACATCACCACGCTGCTGCTGACCCTGCTGTTCCGCTTCATGCGGCCGCTGGTCGAGGCCGGCCACGTCTACCTGGCGCAGCCGCCGCTGTACAAGATCAAGTGGGGCAACAAGCACCCCGACGACTACGTCTATACCGATCGGGAGCGGGACGAGCTGCTCAAGGCCCGCGCTGCCGAGGGCCGCAAGCTGCCCAAGGACGACGCGATCCAGCGGTTCAAGGGGCTCGGTGAGATGGACGCCAAGGAGCTGTGGGAGACCACGATGAACCCGGAGAGCCGGATCCTGCGCCAGGTGACCCTCGATGACGCCGCCGCCGCGGACGAGCTGTTCAGCGTGCTCATGGGCGAGGACGTGGTCGCCCGCCGCAGCTTCATCACCCGCAACGCCAAGGACGTCCGCTTCCTCGACGTCTGAGGAAGGACCCCCTCGCCCCCCACGCCTCGCTCCGCTCGGCGTGGGCCCCTGCGAGGGGGCCGGGGGCAGGGCCTGAGGGCACCTGTACTGCGCATTCATCCACCGCTGTGTATCGACTTGTGGAGAACCAGACGTGACAGAGACACCCAGCCGCGACCGCGTCGAGCCGGTCGACCTCCAGCAGGAGATGCAGCGCAGCTACATCGACTACGCGATGTCGGTCATCGTCGGCCGGGCCCTGCCCGACGTGCGGGACGGCCTCAAGCCGGTGCACCGCCGCGTGCTGTACGCGATGTTCGACCAGGGCTTCCGCCCCGACCGGGCCACCGTCAAGTGCGCCCGCGTCGTCGGCGAGGTCATGGGCAACTACCACCCACACGGTGACTCGTCGATCTACGACGCCCTCGTGCGGCTGGCCCAGCCGTGGTCCATGCGCTACCCGCTGATCGACGGCCAGGGCAACTTCGGCTCGCCGGGCAACGACCCGGCCGCGGCCATGCGCTACACCGAGGCCCGGCTCACCCCGCTGGCCATGGAGATGCTCCGGGACATCGACGAGGAGACCGTCGACTTCCAGCCCAACTACGACGGCAAGAACCTCGAACCGCTGGTGCTGCCGGGGCGTATCCCCAACCTGCTGGTCAACGGCTCGGCCGGGATCGCCGTCGGCATGGCGACCAACATGCCGCCGCACAACCTGCGCGAGGTCGCCGCCGCGGTCTTCTGGATGCTGGAGCACCCCGAGGCCGAGGCCGAGGAGGCGCTCACCGCCTGCATGGAGCGGGTCAAGGGCCCGGACTTCCCCACCCACGGGCTGATCGTCGGCCGCGAGGGCATCGAGGACGCCTACCGGACCGGCCGCGGCTCGGTGCGGATGCGCGCCGTCGTCACCGTCGAGGAGGACAGCCGGGGCCGGGTGCAGCTCGTCGTCACCGAGCTGCCCTACCAGGTGAACCCGGACAACCTGGCCGAGTCGATCGCCGAGGGCGTCCGCGACGGCCGGCTGCAGGGCATCTCCGAGATCGCCGACGAGTCCAGCGACCGCGTCGGCCGCCGCCTGGTGATCACGCTGCGCCGGGACGCCGTCGCCAAGGTCGTGCTGAACAACCTCTACAAGCACACCCAGCTGCAGACCACCTTCGGCTGCAACATGCTCTCCATCGTCGACGGCGTGCCCCGCACGCTGCGGCTGGACGAGCTCATCCGCCTCTGGGTCACCCACCAGATCGAGGTCATCGTCCGGCGCACCCGCTACCGGCTGCGCAAGGCCGAGGAGCGGGCGCACATCCTGCGCGGCTACGCCAAGGCCCTGGACCACCTGGACGAGGTCATCGCCCTCATCCGCCGCAGCGAGTCGGCCGAGGCCGCCCGCACCGGGCTGATGGAGCTGCTCGACGTCGACGAGATCCAGGCCGTCGCGATCCTGGACCTGCAGCTGCGCCGGCTCGCCGCCCTGGAGCGCCAGCGCATCCTGGACGAGCTGGCCGAGATCGAGGCCCGGATCGCCGAACTGCAGGCGATCCTGGACTCCCCCGAGCGGCAGCGGCAGATCGTCCACGACGAGCTGGCCGAGATCGTGGAGAAGTACGGCGACGACCGGCGCACCCAGTTCGTGGCCAACGACGGTGACGTCTCGATGGAGGACCTCATCGCCGAGGAGCAGGTGGTCGTCACGATCACCCGCACCGGCTACGCCAAGCGCACCAAGGCCGACCTGTACCGCTCGCAGCGGCGCGGCGGCAAGGGCGTCATGGGCGCGCAGCTCAAGCAGGACGACCTGGTCCAGCAGTTCTTCGTGGGCTCCACCCACGACTGGATCCTGTTCTTCACCAACAAGGGCCGGGTCTACCGGGCCAAGGCCTACGAGCTGCCCGAGGCCGCCCGGACCGCCCGCGGCGCGCACGTGGCCAACATCCTGGCCTTCCAGCCGGACGAGAAGATCGCCCAGGTCATCCAGATCAAGGACTACACAGTCGCCCCGTACCTGGTGCTGGCCACCGCCCGGGGCCAGGTGAAGAAGACCCGGCTCACGGACTTCGACTCCCCCCGCTCCGGCGGCGTCATCGCGATCAACCTGCGCGACAACGACGAGCTGGTGGGCGCGGCGCTGATCAGCCCGGACCAGAACCTGCTGCTGGTCACCCGCAAGGCGATGTCGATCTGCTTCAAGGCCAACGACGACCAGCTGCGCCCGATGGGCCGGGCCACCGAGGGCGTCCGCGGCATCTCCCTGGCACCGGACGACACGCTGCTGTCGATGATCGTCGTGCAGGAGGGCGTCGACGTCCTGGTCGCCACCGAGGGCGGCTACGCCAAGCGGACCGGGATCGAGCACTACCCGGAGCAGGGCCGGGGCGGCAAGGGCGTGCTCACCGCCGACCCCAAGGCCCGCAAGGGAGCGCTCGTGGGCGCCCTGGCCGTGGTGCTCGGCGACGAGCTGTACGCCATCACCTCCGGCGGCGGGGTCATCCGCACCCCGGTCAACGGCGTGCGGCACACCCGCGACCGGGCCACCATGGGTGTCAAGCTCATGAACTTGCCCGAGGACGTGTCGATCGTGGCTATCGCGCGTACGACGGACAACGACGAGCCCGAAGCCTAGGGTGGGGCGGATGCCAGACCGGTGTCGCGGACGACGGCGTCCGCAACCCGGGCTGTGCGACGACCACGGCAGTGACCGGCCCACCTCCCCGCGCACCACGGCGGACCCGGTGGGTGCACCGACGCGGCGAGGGCCGCAGGGCGACAGGAGACTGGGATGAGCGACCGGGCACGCAGTTCGGTGCGTACCGACTCCCGTGAGGGGGACGGCAGCGCCGACGCGGTACCGGAGGGCGCCACCCCGGTCGCCGGCCGGTCCGGGTCGGGCACCGCACCCTCGTCGTCGTCGTCGTCGTCGAAGGACGGGAGCCGGTCCTCGTCCGGCTCGCCGGCAGAGGCCCCCGCCAAGGCGACGCAGGCCGCTCCCGCGAAGGCCGCCCCGGCGAAGGCCGCCGGCGACCCGGCCGAGGGCAACGGTGCCTCGTCGGCCGGCGGTGCAGCCCGGGCTGCAGCGGCCGGCACCTCTGCGGCCGCCACCCCGGCGGCCGGGAGCCCTGCGGCCGGCACGGCAGCAGCGGGCAGGCCCCCGGCGGACGAGCCCTCCCCGGCCGGTGGCCGGGGTCGGGGCGGTGCCCCCGCGGCGGGCACGCCGTCCGCTCCGGGGAACCGGCCGGCGGGCGCGGCCCGTGGCGCCGCGCCGCGCAGCGGGGTGCCCGCGGCTGGCTCGGTCCCGATCGACTCGACCCAGGCGGTCGGCCTGCCCCCGGCGGCTGCCCGGCCGATCGACACCGCAGCCCGGCCCGAGCCCGCACGCGCCACGCCCAGGCCGGCGGCGTCCCGGCCGGCCGGTCAGGGTGCCGGCCGGACGGCCCCCGCGGCCAAGGGCCGCAGCACCGCCAACCGGGGCCCGCGCCGGGCCCGGCTGCAGCTGCGCCACATCGACACCTGGTCGGCGCTGAAGATCTCGCTCGTCCTCTCGATCGCCCTCTTCTTCGTGTGGATGGTCGCGGTCGGCATCCTGTACGGGGTGCTCAGCAGCCTGGGCGTCTTCGACACGGTCAACGACCTGGTCGGGCAGCTGGCCACCACCACCGACGCCACGGACGGCGGCGGAGAGGTGATCACCGCCGGCGTCGTCTTCGGTGGCGCCGCGGTGATCGGGGCGATCAACATCGTGCTGCTCACGGCGCTGTGCACCGTGGGGACGTTCGTCTACAACCTCTGCTCCGACCTGGTCGGCGGCCTCGAGGTCACCCTCGCCGAGCGCGACTGAGGCGACTCGCTCTGCTGAGGCCCCCCGCGTCGGGGGGCCTCAGCGGGGCAGGTAAGCTGTTCACCGGTCCACGGGCCTGTAGCTCAGACGGTTAGAGCGCATCCCTGATAAGGATGAGGCCGGAGGTTCAAGTCCTCCCAGGCCCACCCGTGCACCGACGGCGGGCGGCAGTGATCCCCACGGGGGTCGCGGTCGCCCGCCGCTGGGTCCCGGCAGCGGTCACCGGCACCGCGGTGGCCCACACCGTTCGAGGAGGTCCCGCGTGCTGAAGAAGCTGGCGATGGCAGCGCTCGCGGCCAGTGCCCTGGCGGCCGTGCGCAAGCGCAGCTCCGGCAAGGGCGAGGCCGACCTGTGGGCCGAGGCCACCCGCGGTCCCGGTTCGGTGAGCACGCCCGGGGCCTGATCCCGCCGCTGCGGTCGATCGACCGCAGTCCCCGGGGACGTTGTAGAAATGCCCTTCGGGGACGTAGCTCAATTGGCAGAGCACCGCCTTTGCAAGGCGGGGGTTAGGGGTTCGATTCCCCTCGTCTCCACTCCGGCCCCTCGGGGCCTTCGCCGGACGCCGGCACAGCTCCTGCGCACCGGGCGCTCAGCAGCCACCCGGGCGGCAGTGGGAGAGTGGTCGTCGTGACTGAACAGACCTCCGCCGCACGGCGCGCCGTCCTGCACACCAACCACGGCGACATCACCGTCGACCTGTTCCCCGACCACGCCCCCAAGACGGTCGCGAACTTCGCCGAGCTCGCCGAGGGCAGCCGCGAGTGGACCGACCCGCGCACCCGCGAGAAGACCACCGCGAAGCTCTACGACGGCACGGTGTTCCACCGGGTCATCCAGGGCTTCATGATCCAGGGCGGCGACCCGCTCGGTCAGGGCACCGGCGGCCCCGGCTACCGCTTCGGCGACGAGTTCCACCCCGACCTGTCGTTCAACCGCCCCTACCTGCTGGCCATGGCCAACGCCGGTCCCGGCACGAACGGCTCCCAGTTCTTCATCACCGTCACCAACACCCCGCACCTGAACAACAAGCACACGATCTTCGGTGAGGTGGCCGACGACGCCAGCCGCCAGGTCGTCGACGCGATCGCCACCGCTCCGACCGCCCGCGGCGACCGCCCGGTCGAGGACATCGTGATCACCTCCGTCGAGGTGCAGCGCAGCTGAGCACGCCCGAGGGCAACGGGGGCGCCGGCGCGGAGGACGCGCGGCCGGCGCCCCCAGCCACCTGCTACCGGCACCCGGACCGGCCGACCGGGGTCCGCTGCACCCGCTGCGGCCGGCCCATCTGCCCGGAGTGCATGAACCCGGCCGCGGTCGGCTTCCAGTGCCCGGACGACGTGCGGGCCGGCAACGCCGGCGTCCGCCGTCCCCGGCGCACCACCGGGCTGCGCACCGCGGCCCGGCGCTGGGGTGCGGTCACCCTCTCCCTCATCGCGCTGAACGTGCTGGTCGCACTGGCGACCGCCGGCTCGGCGATCAGCGTGGGCGTCAACCCGCTGCGCAGCTTCCGCTCGCCGCTGCAGGACGACTTCGCGATCGTCCCGTACCTCGTCGACGCCGGTGAGTGGTGGCGGGTGGTCACCAGCGCCTTCACCCACGTCGGGCCGGTGCACCTGGCGCTGAACATGCTCGCCCTGCTGCTGTTCGGCTCCGAGCTCGAACGCCAGCTGGGCCGCGGCCGGTTCCTGACCGTCTACCTGGTGTCCGCCCTGGGTGGGGCCGCGGCCCTGCAGCTCTTCGGCGCCTACCTGGGCGGCGTGGTCGGCGCCTCCGCGGCGATCTACGGCCTGCTGGGCGCCTTCGGCGTCGTCCTCTTGAAGCAGAAGCAGGACCTCCGCGGGCTGCTCACCCTGCTGGTGATCAACCTGGCAATCAGCTTCCTCCCCGGGGTCTCCCTGCTCGGGCACCTCGGTGGCCTCGTCGTCGGTGCGCTGACGGCCGGCATCCTCGTCCTGGGCGGCCGCCGGCGGCCGGTGGTGGTCGGCGGGGTCGCCGTCCTGGTGGCCGTGCTGCTGGTGCTCGTGTTCGGCGGGCTGCGCTAGCTCCCTGCGCCGGCCGCGTGCAGCGCCCGGGCGACCGCGTCCGGGTCCTGGCCCAGCTCCCGGCGGCCCAGCACGACCAGGACCGCGTCGTCCGTGCCGTCCTCGAGCTCCAGGGTCCGGGCGCGCAGCCCCCACCGCCGTGACGTCCGCACCCGGGCGCGCAGGACGGGCCAGGCGATCGTCGTGCCGCCGCGGAGCGCCCGCACGGTCACCCCGGAGGCGTCCGCCCGCAGCCGGGGGCGCAGCAGGAGGTCGCGGGCGGCCAGGCCCAGCAGCAGGGCGGCGCCGCCCCCGACGAGGACCCGGCCCACCGGGTCGACCAGCAGGGTGGCCAGCGCGAGGGCCACCCCGGCGGCGGCCATCGCCACCGCCTCGCCGATCCGGGGCGACCAGTCCACGGGACCAGCTTGTCAGGACCGTTCGCGGAGGAGGCGGCGGCGCCTAGCATCGGGTGATCAGACGTCTGGGACGTCACCGTCTGCGCCGAGGAGTGGTCCATGCGCGATGCCGTCATCTGTGCCGCCGTCCGCACGCCGGTGGGGAAGCGGGGCGGCGGGCTGTCCGGCGTGCACGCCGCCGACCTGTCCGCCACCGTGCTGCGGGCCCTGGTGGACCGCACCGGCCTGGACCCCGCCGTCGTCGACGACGTCCTCTGGGGCTGCGTGAGCCAGGTCGGTGAGCAGACCAGCAACATCGGCCGGGTCGCGGCGCTGGCGGCCGGCTGGCCGGAGACGGTGCCCGGCACGACCATCGACCGGCAGTGCGGCTCCTCCCAGCAGGCGGTCGCCTTCGCCGCCGCCACCGTCGTCAGCGGTCAGGCGGACGTCGTGGTCGCCGGCGGGGTCGAGTCGATGAGCCGGGTGCCGATGGGCTCCTCGGCCGGCGACGGGTCGGCCGGCCGCCCGCTCGGCCCGCGGTACCTGGCCCGCTACGGCGGCGTCGCACCCAACCAGGGGGTCGGCGCGGAGATGATCGCCGCGCGGTGGGGCCTGTCCCGGACCGAGCTGGACGAGTACGCGCTGCGCTCGCACGAGCGGGCCGCCAAGGCGCAGGCCGACGGGGCCTTCGACGCGCAGCTCGTCCCGGTGCACACCCCGGAGGGTGCGGTGGTCACCGCCGACGAGGGCATCCGCACCGGGGGCACGCTCGAGGCGCTCGGGGCGCTCAAGACCCCGTTCCAGGCCGACGGTGTGATCAGCGCCGGCAACGCCAGCCAGATCTCCGACGGGTCCGCCGCGCTCCTGGTCACCACCTCCGAGCGGGCCCGCGAGCTCGGGCTGACCCCCGTGGTCCGGGTGCACACCACCGTCGTCGCCGGGGACGACCCCGTGATCATGCTGACCGCCCCCATCCCGGCCACCCGCAAGGTGCTGGACCGTTCCGGGCTGGCGCTGACCGACATCGGCGTCTTCGAGGTGAACGAGGCGTTCGCCCCGGTGCCGCTCGCCTGGTGCCGGGACATCGGGGTCGGAGCCGACGCGGTCAACCCCCTGGGCGGCGCGATCGCGCTCGGGCACCCACTGGGCGCCTCGGGGGCCCGGATCATGACCACGCTGGTGCACCACATGCAGGCCACCGGCACCCGGTACGGGCTGCAGACGATGTGCGAGGGCGGTGGCATGGCCAACGCCACGATCCTGGAGCTCCTCGACCACTGAGCCGGTGCCGGCCGTCCACAGCCCCCGTCCCCACGGACGGGGGCTGTGGCGTTCCTGCGGTCGTCCCCCGGGGTGGGGATGTCGACAACTCGCCCGGACACGCGCGGGAACGGCCCGTCACGCTGCTGGTTTGCGCTTCCGGGTGGCGGGTAGTAAGCGCTCGGCGAGCCGCTGTGGCGTGCGCTTTTCCCACAGCTGTGTACACAGCTGGGGACGGAGTTCCACGGGTGTAGTTACCCCTGTGCCGTTTCCGTCCCAGTGGTCACATCGCAGGCATTCCTGCAGGTCAGCGTCGGGTGAGGGCGTGCCGGTAACCCACAGAACGTGGACAACCCGGTGGATGGTGGAACGGCCTGCCTGTGGACGACGGAGCCCGCTGTGCACAGTCGATCTTCGCGCGAGCCCCTGACCTGCACGTTGACCGTTTGTCGACCCAGCGGGGCGGTCACGGCTCGCTGTGCACCGGTCACCGAACGGAGTACCGACCGGTCAGGGCCGCCCGAGCCGACCCGGTCCGCACGACCGGGTCCTCGCCCCCGAGGTCGTCGGGACGGCGGTCCCCGCGCCCTGGGTCCACAGGAGGCGCGCCTGCGTACCCGGCGTCCACAGGCCACGGGCGCCGGTGCTGGCGGTCCGCGGGACGAGGACCGCGTCTCGACGTCCGCAGGCGGAGGGCCCCCGCGCAGGACGGAGGCCTCGTCCCGGGGCCCGCACGACGAAGGCCCCCGTCCCGGAGGGACGAGGGCCTGTCGGTCGGACCGGGCGCGGGTGTCAGCGCCAGCGCATCGACATGATCAACCCGGCGACCATGGCGCCGAAGCCGATGGCGAAGTTCCACGGGCCCAGCGTCGTCATGAGCGGGATCCGGTCGCCGGCGACGTAGTAGACGACGATCCACAGCAGGCCGATGAGCATCAGCGCGACCATCACCGGGGCGTACCACCGCGGGCTCGGCTGCGCGGACTGGGCCCGGGCCGCGCTGGTGGGCAGCACGCCCTCCGGCGGCGTGTAGACCGACTTCTTGCGCACCTTCGACTTGGGCACCTGGCGGACTCCCTCCCGGGCCGGTGGCCTGACGCCCCGGCGTGAACGCCCACCAGCCTAAGCTGAGAGGCCAGCCATCCCGCCCCGTGCCGCGGCGGCGTCACCCCTGTTCGCCCCTCCGGGGTGGGCGCCGACACCAGGAGGTGTGCATGACCCGCAGCGGGGCCCCCCGTCGGTTCGACCCGTGGGTCGGGCTCGTGCCCGTCGTCGCCCTGGCCGCCGGTCTGCTGTTCGCCACCTCCGGCAAGACCGCGCAGGGCACCGACCTGCGGGGCGGGGAGGTCACCGAGCTGTCGGCGCTGATCGAGGAGCGTGACTCCACCGTCGCCGGCCAGCAGGCCGAGCTGGCCGCCCTGCAGCTGCAGGTGCAGGCGCTCACCGACCTGGCCGCCTCGCGGAACGGCGAGGTCGCCGCCGTGCAGCAGGGTGCTGCCCCCGGGATCGGGTCCGCCGGCCTCGCCGAGCTCACCGGGCCGGGGCTGTCCATCGAGCTGGACGACGCCCCGCGCCAGTCCTCCGGGACGACCCCGACCGAGGAGAACCCGGACAACCTGGTGATCCACCAGTCCGACGTCCAGGGGGTCGTGAACGCGCTGTGGGCCGCCGGCGCCGACGGGGTGGCCATCATGGGGCAGCGGCTGGTCGCCACCAGCGCCGTCATCTGCGTCGGCCCCACCCTGCTCCTGCACGGCCGGACGTACTCCCCGCCCTACGTGATCACCGCCGTCGGGGAAGGCGACGCGATGCGGGAGGAGCTCGCCGCCTCCCCGGGCGTCCAGGTCTTCCAGGAGGCGGCCGACGCCTACGGGCTGACCTTCGACGTCGAGGACCAGGACCAGCTGACGCTGCCGGCCTACGACGGCGCCCTGGACATGCAGTACGCCAGCGCCGGCTGAGCCGTCCTGAGGCGGCCGTCCCCGGTCAGGGTGACGGCGCACGGCCCTCCGTGTACACCTGAGCCCGCGGGGACCCACCCGGGTCGCCGCCCACCGCCCTCTGGAGATCGAGCCCTCGTGCCCCGCACCGACGTGAGTGTCCAGCGATGAGCCTGCCCGCCGTGCGGCCGGTGCTCGTCGTCGACAACTTCGACAGCTTCGTCTACAACCTCGTCCAGTACCTGGGGCAGCTCGGGGTGCCCAGCGTGGTGCGCCGCAACGACGCGGTCACCGTCGACGAGCTCCCCGACCTGGACGTCGCCGGGGTGCTGCTCTCCCCGGGCCCCGGCACACCGGTCGACGCCGGCGTGACCGTGCCGATGGTGCAGGCCGCCGCGGACGCCGGACTGCCGGCGCTCGGGGTCTGCCTGGGGCACCAGGCCATCGCCGAGGCCTTCGGTGGCGTCGTGAGCCGGGCTCCGGAGCTGCTGCACGGCAAGACCAGCCAGGTGGTGCACGAGGGCGTGGGCGTGCTGGCCGGGCTGGGCAGCCCGTTCAATGCCACGCGGTACCACTCGCTCGCGGTGGAGTCCGACAGCGTCCCGGCCGAGCTGGAGGTCACCGGACGCACGCCGTCGGGCATCGTGATGGCGCTGCGGCACCGCGAGCTGCCGATCGAGGGGGTGCAGTTCCACCCCGAGTCGGTGCTCACCGAGGGCGGGCACCAACTGCTGGCCAACTGGCTGTCCGGCTGTGGGCTGGCCCCGGACCCGGCGCGGGTCGAGGCCGCGGCAGCCACCGCCCGCCGGCTCAGCACCGTCACGGTCTGAGCCGACCCCGGCTCAGCACCATCAGGAGCTGAGCCGACCCCGGCTCAGCACCATCAGGAGCTGAGCCGGCCCCGCGAGCGGCTCAGCTCAGCTGGTGGGCTGCGCCGGCGGGGTGACCTGGCCCGTCGGCGCAGCCGGGGTCGACGAAGTCGCCGTCGGGGTCGCCGCCGCTGTCGGCGTCGGCGTCGGCGTCGGCGTGGGGGTCGGCTCCGCCGGGGTCGGGACGGCGATCAGCAGGGTGACCGTCTCGCCCGCCGACACCGAGGCCCGCGGGCCCGGGTCGGTGTCGACGACGGTGCCCGGCGTGGCGTCGTCCCGCTCGACGTTGTTCGGGACGATGACGCCGTTGTCGATCCCGGCGTCCACGAGGGCCTCCCGGGCGGCCGGCTCGGTGAGCCGGCGCACATCGGGCAGGGTGATCGAGCCCGTGGAGATGCTCAGCCGGAACGACACGTCCGGGGCGGCTTGGCTGCCCGGCGCGGGGTCGAGCGCCACGACCGTGCCGGCGGGCTGCAGGCTGTCGACCTGGTCGGTGCTCGTGCTGCCGGTGAAGCCGGCGCCCTCGAGCCGGTCGATCGCCTCGTCCTGGTCGTCGCCCAGCACGTTCGGCACGGCGATGGTGTTGGGGCCACCCCCCACGACCAGGTCCACCGGCTCCTCCGGGTCGACCTCGGTGCCCGCGCCCGGGTTGGAGCTGAGGACCGTGTCCTCCTCGGCCTGGGTGCTCGGCTCGCGGGTGACCGTGCCGACCGTCAGGCCGGCGGCCAGGATCTCGGCCTCGGCGTCGGCCTGCGGGTCACCGACCAGGTCCGGCACCGGGACCTGCTGCACCACCGGGGCGTCGGGCTCGCCGGACCCGGAGTTCAGGGCCAGCGCCAGGCCCACGCCGGCGGCGACCAGCAGGACGACGGCGACGACGACGGCGATGACCCGGTTGCGCCGGCGGTTGTCCTCGGTCCGTCCGTCGTCCCACTCGTCGTTGCCGTACCCGCCGGGGGTGACGCCGATGATCGTGGTCTTCTCGGCGTCGCTCATCACCGGCGTGGCCTCGACCCGCTGGCCGGCCACGGCCCGCAGCAGGTCCGCGCGCATGTCGGCGGCGGACTGGTAGCGGTTGGCCGGGTTCTTGCTCATCGCCTTGAGCAGGATGGCGTCGAGCTCCGGGGTGATCTCCGGGTTGATCGACGACGGCGTCCGGGGGTCCTCCCGCACGTGCTGGTAGGCGACGGCGACGGGGGAGTCGCCGGTGAAAGGCGGGGTGCCGGTGACCAGCTCGTACAGCAGGCACCCGGCGGAGTAGACGTCGGAGCGGGCGTCGACGCCCTCGCCGCGGGCCTGCTCGGGGGAGAGGTACTGGGCGGTGCCGATCACGGCGGCCGTGGAGGTCATCGTCGCGGCGGAGTCGGAGACCGCCCGGGCGATGCCGAAGTCCATGACCTTGACGGTGCCCTGGGGCGTGATCATGACGTTGCCGGGCTTCACGTCCCGGTGCACGATGCCGTTCCGGTGGCTGAAGTCCAGCGCCGCGCAGATGTCGGCGGTGAGCGACATGGCCCGCTCGGGGGGCAGGCGCCGCTCGCGGCGGAGGACGTCGCGCAGGGTGTCGCCCTCCACGTACTCCATGACGATGTAGGGGGTCGCGCCGGTGGCGGTGCGGTCCTCCCCCGTGTCGTAGACCGCGACGATCGCCGGGTGGTTCAGCGATGCGCTGGCCTGGGCCTCACGCCGGAACCGGACCTGCGACGACGGGTCGCGGGCGAGGTCCTGGCGCAGCACCTTGACCGCGACCTCCCGGCCCAGCCGGAGGTCGCGCCCCCGGTGCACCTCCGCCATGCCGCCGCGGCCGAGCACCCCGCCGATCTCGTAGCGCTCGCCGAGCACCTGGGGGGTGGTCATCGGTGGTCCTCTCGGGTGGTGCGGTGCGGCGGTCGCGGCTCCGGGACGGCTGGACCGGGGAGCGGTACGCCGTCGCGGAGCCTAATCGCTGGCCGGCTCGCGGCAGGCGCGACGCGAGCGCCGGGGGACGCGTGTGTCACTGGGTGCTCGCGATGCTCGCCGACGTCGACACCGGTGCGTCCGCGTTCGGGGAGACGGTGGGCTCCGGAGCCGGCTCGACCGAACTGGTTGCGGGGGTGCTGGTGGGGGCGGTGCTCGTCGGCGGTGCCGACGAACTCGTGTTGCTCGCGCTGGTCGGGCTGCGCGTGACCGTCGCGGTCACCGTGGCGGTCGTCGGGGTGGTGCCGCTGCCGTCCTCGCCCTCGTCCTCGGCCTCCGACGTGGGGGCCGCCGACGTCGGCGGACTGCTCGGCTCGGCGTCCTCCCCGGCCTGGGGGTCGTAGGCCGCGGCCGCGACGGCGAGCGTGACCCGCTCGCCCGGTGCGAGGGTGGCGCGCGCCGGGTCAGCGGTCACGACGGCGTCCTCCGCCAGCGCGACGCCGGCTGTCGCCAGCTCCTCCGCGGTGGCCTCCCGCTGCCGCACCTCGAGGTCCAGCGCCTCGAGCTCCTCCGCGACGTCGTCGGCGTCCTCCCCGACGTAGCCGGCCACGTCGAAGGCGATGGTGCCGGCGGCACTGGTGGTGGCCGGTGCGGAGGTCGCGGGGGAGGTGGTGCCACTCGGCGCGGCCGAGCCACCCGGCTCCTCGGACCGGCTGAGGACCAGGAACACCGCGGCGGCGACCAGCCCGACGAGGGCCAGCGCCGTGGCGGCCCACAGCAGGCGGGTGCGCCGGGCGTCGTGCGGGTCGGCGTCGCCGTCGGTCCAGGTGCCCGTCCCGTCGCCGTCGACCGGGGGCCCGTGCAGCGGTGGCATGGTGCGGGGTGCGGTGGAGGGGCTCACGGTGGTGCCCGGGCCGGTCGCCGGCAACATCGTGGTCGCCGTGCCGTCGTCCCCGACCACCTGGGTCATGGCGGTGGCTGCGGGCACGGGGCCACCGGCCGCCACCTGCCGCACCGCTGAGGCAAAGGCCGCGCCGTCGGGAAAGCGTGCCGCGGGGTCCTTGGCCAGGGCGCGCTCGATCAGGGCCCGCACCTGCCACGGCACGTCCGCGGGCATCGGGGGCGGGGGGCGGTTGATCTGCGCCAGCGCGATCGCCACCTGCGACTCGCCGTCGAACGGACGCACGCCCGCGATGCACTCATACCCGAGCACGCCGAGCGAGTAGACGTCGGAGGCGGCGGTCACCACGTGCCCCTGGGCCTGCTCGGGGGAGAGGTACTGCGCGGTGCCGACGACCATGCCGGTGCGGGTGAGGGGCGCGGCGTCACGGGCGTAGGCGATGCCGAAGTCGGTCAGCTTGACCACGCCGTCGGGTCGCACGAGCAGGTTCCCGGGCTTGATGTCCCGGTGCACCATGCCGGCGGCGTGCGCCGCGGACAGGCCGTCACCGGCCTGGCCGAGGACGTCGAGGGTCTGTTCGGCGGTGAGCCGCCCGCGCTCGGCCAGGATGGTGACCAGCGGCTTGCCCTCGACGAACTCCATGATCAGGTAGGCCAGCCGCTGGCCGTCCTCCGTGGTCTCGCCGTAGTCGTAGACCGAGGCGATGTTCGGGTGGGACAGGGCGGCGGTGTGCCGGGCCTCGTTGCGGAAGCGGATGAGGAAGCTCGAGTCGCCGGTGTACTCGCTGCGCAGCACCTTGACGGCCACGATCCGGCCGAGGGTGCGGTCGCGGGCCTGCCATACCTCGCCCATCCCGCCGGTGGCGATGGGGGCGGTGATCTCGTAGCGGCCGGCCAGCAGGCTGCCGAGGCGCACGGCCATCAGCCGCGGCCCTGCAGGTGGGCCTCGATGACCGAGCGGGCGATCGGGGCGGAGATGTCCCCGCCGGTGCCGCCACCGTTGCGGATGAAGACCGCCACCGCGATGCTCGGGTCCTCGGCGGGGGCGAAGCCGATGAACCAGTTGTGGTCCGGGCCGGCGTTCTCCGCCGTGCCGGTCTTGCCGGCCACCTCGACGCCACTGATCTGCGCGCGCCGGCCGGTGCCCTCGTCGACGACGTTGGTCATCATCGCGGTGAGCTGGTCGGCGACCTCCTCGGAGAACGGCTCCGACAGCGGCTCGGGCTCGGTCTGGTCGAGGACCGACAGGTCCGGGGCCTGGACCGACTCCACCAGGTAGGGGTTCATCAGCACGCCGTCGTTGGCCACCGCGGCGGCGATCATCGCGGCCTGCATCGGGGTCAGGGCCACGTCCAGCTGGCCGATCGAGGTCTGCCCGAGGGCGGCGTCGCCGTCGATCTCGCCGATCGTGCTGCCTGCCACGTCCAGGGGGATCTGGCGCTCCTCGCCGTCGATGCCGAACGCCTCGGCCATCTCCCGGAGGGCGTCCTCGCCGAGCTCGATGCCGAGCTGGGCGAAGGCGGTGTTGCAGGAGATGGTGAGCGCCTCGATCAGCGGTTGCTCGCCGGTCGGGCTGCACGGCTCGTTGCCGAAGTTCTGCAGGTCGGTGTCGGTGCCCGGCAGGACGTAGTCCTGCGGCGCGGGGATCACGGTGTCCGGCGTGTAGTCGCCGGTGGCCAGCGCCGCGGCGGCGACGACCACCTTGAAGATGGACCCGGCCGCGTAGCGCTCGGAGATGGCCTGGTTGACCCGGGGGTCGGTCTCCAGCGCGTCCAGCTGCTCGTCGTAGGCGCGGATCGCGGCGGGGTCGTGGCTGGAGAGCAGGTTCGGGTCGTAGGTCGGCGTGCTGGCCAGGCCGAGCACGGCCCCGGTGGACGGGTCGAGGGCGACGACCGCACCCACCCGCCCCTCGAGGCCGGCCATCGCCGCCTCCTGCACGGCGGGGTCGAGGGTCAGCTCGACGTTGCCGCCGGAGGGGTCGCGGCCGGTGAACAGGTCGGCCAGCCGCCGGCCGAAGAGCCGGTCGTCCGTGCCGCTGAGGACGTCGTCCTCGGCCCGCTCGATGCCCCGGTTGCCGAACAGCACCGAGTAGAACCCGGTGACCGGGGCGTACAGCGGCCCGTTCGCGTAGGTGCGCAGGTACCGCAGCGTGTCGGTGGTCTCGACGGAGGAGGCGATCTCGTTGCCGCCGACGACGATCGCGCCGCGCTCCCGGCCGTACTCGTCGGTGAGCACCCGGGTGTTGCGCGGGTTCTCCCGCAGGCTCTCCGCGCGGATCACCTGGATCACGTTCACGTTGACGATCAGCAGGGTGAACAGCACCAGCACGCTGATCGCGACCTTGCGCAGCGGGGCGTTCACGGCTGCACCACCTCGGTCGGTGCGTCGGTGAGCTTCGGCGGCGTGGCCGCCGCGGTGGCCGCCGGGCGGCGGGCGGCGTCGCTGATCCGCACCAGCAGCGCGACGAGCCCGAAGTTGGCGACCAGGGACGAGCCGCCGTAGGCCAGGAAGGGCGTGGTCAGCCCGGTGAGCGGCAGCAGGCCGGTGACACCGCCCAGGACGACGAAGACCTGCCAGGCGAGGGAGAAGGCCAGCCCGGCGGCCAGCAGCTTGCCGAAGCCGTCCCGGACGACCAGCGAGGTGCGCAGCCCCCGCTCGACCAGCACCAGGTAGATCACGATCATCGCGACCAGGCCGAAGAGACCGAGCTCCTCACCGATCGCGGCGGCGATGAAGTCGCTCTTGGCCACCGGCACCTGGTCCGGCCGCCCGCCGCCCAGCCCGGCGCCGAACAGGCCGCCGGTGCCGAGGCTGAACAGCGACTGGACGACCTGGTAGCCGCCGGTGTCGGCGTAGGCGAACGGGTCCAGCCAGGTGTCCACCCGGACCCGGACGTGGCTGAAGAGCTGGTAGGCCACGAACGCCCCGCCGGCGAACAGCAGCAGGCCGATGACCAGCCAGCTGGCCCGTTCGGTGGCCACGTAGAGCATCACCACGAAGATGCCGAACAGCAGCAGCGAGCTGCCCAGGTCGCGCTCGAAGACCAGCACCAGGATCGAGGCGACCCAGGCCAGCAGCACCGGGCCGAGGTCGCGGCCGCGCGGCAGCTCCAGGCGGAGCACCCGGCGGCTGGCCAGCGCGAGCACGTCGCGCTTGTCGACCAGGTAGGCGGCGAAGAAGACGATCAGGCAGATCTTGGCGAACTCGCCGGGCTGGATGGAGAACCCGGCGACCCGGATCCACAGCTTCGCGCCGTTGATCTCGGAGTTGGGCAGCACCGCGGGGATCGCCAGCAGCACCAGCCCGACAAGGGCCAGGGTGTAGGCGAAGCGGGCCAGGGTCCGGTGGTCGCGCACGATCACCAGCACGGCGATGAACAGCACCAGCCCGACCGTGGCCCACACCAGCTGGACCGGGGCGTCCACGCTCGTGGTGTCCGCGCCGCCGGGCTGGCCGCCGGCGATGTCCAGCCGGTGGATCATCGACAGGCCCAGGCCGGACAGCACCGCGACGCAGGGCAGCAGCAGCGGGTCGGCGTACGGCGCGAACCGCCGGACGACGACGTGCGCGACGACCCACAGCCCGGAGAACCAGAGGCCGAAGGTGGCCAGCTCCGTGCCCGGCGAGCCGGTGACGGTGATGTCGATGATCAGGTGCGCGGCCATCGTGATGAGCACCGCGAAGCCGAGCAGGAGCAGTTCGGTGCCCCGCCGGGTGGGGATGGCCGTGCCGGGGGCGATGGCAGCGCGCGGGTCGGTGCCGGGGCCGTTGACCGGCGAAGCCACTAGTCGGCCTCCCGGCAGTCCACTCCCGGCTCACCGGTGCGGGACAGCCCGGTGGTCGGGGTCGCCAGCTCCGTGGCGTCCGCGCTGGGCGCGGTGGTCGGGGCGGCGGCCTCCGGCTGCCCCTCGACGGGAGCGGGGGCGGGCTCCGCCGGCGGGGTCGGTGCGGCGGACGGGGTGCTGGTGCTCAGCGCCGACGTCGTCCGGCACAGCGGCAACTGCTGGCCGCGGAGGTTGGACAGTATCCGCGCGGCGTCGTCCGGGTCGTCGGCCGGGATGCCGTCGGCGACCCGGTTGCGGGCGGCCTGGGTGAGGTCCGTGGTGTCCAGCGCCGTCGCCTCGTCCAGGCGGTAGAGGTCCAGCCCGACGACGGAGGCGTTGAGCCCGCGGAACACCCCGACCCGGTCGCCCTCGGCGGTCTCGGCGACCCCCACGAACCAGTGGCCCATCACGAACAGGTAGGCGCCGATCGTCGCGGCGCCGAGCACCACGACGGCGGCCAGCGCGAACAGCGCGGTCCGCAACGGCCGGCGGCGGCGCGGTGGTGGGGAGCTCGTGGTCAGCGCGGTGGGCTGCCCGGTGGCCTGCGGGTCGGCGAGTGCGGCCCGGCCGGCGGCCGACCGGGGGTCGACCTCCCGCTGGCCCACGTGGTCGCCGGCCGCGCCGTCGACGACCGGCTCGACGAGCACGCCCCGGCCGTCGTCCTCGACGACGTCGGCCACGATGCAGGTGATGTTGTCCGGGCCACCGCTGCGCAGCGCCAGCTCGATCAGCCGGTCGGCGGTCGCCTGGGCGTCCGGCTCGCGCAGCGCGCCGGCGAGCGTCTCGTGGCTGACCACGCCGGAGAGGCCGTCGGAGCACAGCAGGTAGCGGTCGCCGGCGCGGGCGTCGCGCATCGAGAGGTCCGGCTCGACGTCCTGGCCGTTGAGGGCGCGCAGCAGCAGCGAGCGCTGCGGGTGGCTGTTGGCCTCCTCCTCGGTGATCCGGCCGTCGTCGATCAGCGTCTGGACGAACGTGTCGTCGTGGGTGATCTGGTGCAGCTCGCCGTCGCGCATCAGGTAGGCGCGGGAGTCGCCGACGTGGCACAGCCCCAGCCGGCCGCCGGCGAAGAGGACGGCGGTGAGCGTCGTCCCCATGCCCTCCAGCTGCGGGGACTCCCGGATCACCTCGCGCAGGTGCTCGCTGCCCTCGAAGACCGCGTGCCGCAGCGCCTGGAGCAGGTCGCCGGAGGGGGCGTCCTCGTCGAGGTGCTCCAGGGCGGCGATGACGACCTTGCTGGCGACGTCGCCCGCCGCGTGCCCGCCCATGCCGTCGGCGACGGCCAGCAACCGGGGCCCGGCGTACACCGAGTCCTGGTTGGTGCCGCGGATGAGACCGCGGTCGGAACGAGCCGCATAGCGGAGGACCAAGCTCATGAACGCAGCTCCAGGACGGTCTGCCCGATCCGGATCGGCTGACCGGGGGCGACCAGCAGCGGGCCCTGCACGCGCTGCTGGTCGAGGTAGGTGCCGTTGGTGGAACCGAGGTCCTCCACGTACCACTGGCCGCCGCGGTTGGTCAGCCGGGCGTGCCGGGAGGAGGCGAAGTCGTCGGTGAGCACGAGGGTCGAGTCGTCGGCGCGGCCGATCAGGATGGCCTGTTCCCCCAAGGTGATCCGGGTGCCCGACAGCGGGCCGGCGGTGACGACGAGGTGCCGGGGCCCGCGACCGGCGCGCTTGCGGACGGCGGCTGCGCGGGGCGGCACCGAGGCCACCCGGCCGGCCCGGCCACCGAAGAGGTCGGCGCGGACCACCCGGAAGGCGGCGAAGACGAACAGCCAGAGCAGGATCAGGAAGCCGAAGCGGAAGGCCTGCAGCACGATCTCAGCGGGCACGGCGACCCCCGGGGACCACGCTCACGCGCCGTCCTGCCGGTAGACCAGCACCGAGTGACCGATGCGCAGCACGTCGCCGTCGGCCAGCTCCTGCCGCCCCACCCGGCGGCCGTTGACCAGGGTGCCGTTGGTGGAGCCGAGGTCCTCGACGACGACCGCGCTGCCGACGAGCTGGACGTCGGCGTGCTTGCGGCTCACCCCGGTGTCGGGCAGCCGGACGTCGGCCTCGGTGCCGCGGCCCAGGACGTTGCTGCCCTGCTGGAGCACGTGCTTGGTGCCGGGGCCGTCGACGACCAGGACGTGGCTGACCCGCTGCCCGGGGCGGCCCACGACCGAGGGCTCCTGTGCGCCGGTGTCGGTGGCCCCCATCCCGGCGCCGGGGAGCCGGGGGAGCGGGGGCAGGCCGGGCGGGGGTGGCGGTGGCGGGGCCGGAGAACGCTGCGAGGCCCCGCCGGTGACGTGCGAGGCGACCTCGAAGACCCCGGTGCGCAGCTCCTCGTCGAGCTCCAGCCGGACCTCGATGTCGCCGAAGGTCTGGTAGCCCTCGCGCTCGATGTGCTCGGCGACCATGTCGGCGAGCTCGGCGGCCAGCTGCTCGGACCACTCGACCAGGTTCTCGTGGTCGGTGGGGCCGAGGGTGACGACGTAGACGTTCGGGGCGAGCACCCGGTCACCGCTGAGCACCGAGCGCTGCTCGTCGGCCTCGCGCTGGAGGGCGTGGGCGATCTCGGCGGGGTGGACCTTGCCCTTGAACACCCGGGCGAAGGCCAGCCCGACCATGCCCTCGAGGCGTCGTTCGAAGCGCTGCAGCGCACCCACAGTCGCTCCCTTGCGCTCGGTCGACCTCCCACTGCCTTGAGCGCCGATCGTAACCGGGGGAGGGTCGCCGGACCGGTCGGGAAGCGCGGGACGCCCCGGACGATCTCGTCCGTGCCGCGTCGGCACACCGTTCTACCAGCGCGCCGCCGGGGGCGGTCGGTGCCGCCCCGGTGGGGGGCTGCGGGAGGCCGTGCGGAGGGCTGCTACTGTCCTTCCTCGCCAGGGCAAGTGGCGGAATGGCAGACGCGCACGGTTCAGGTCCGTGTGTCCGAGAGGACGTGGGGGTTCAACTCCCCCCTTGCCCACCAGCTCCCGAGTCCCAGGGGCTCGGGACAGAGACCGGCAGCGCCGCCCCAGGGCGGGGCTGCCGGTCTTCTTCGTCCGTGGCCGGTGCGGCGCGAGTGCGCCTGGCAGCCACCCGGCGGTACGTACCAGGCCTCCCGGACCGGACGCCGCTCACCGCGCTGCCGACTGCCTGCTGCTCCCCCGACGCCGGGGGGCGGGCCTACCCGAGCAGGCCGGCGCCGACCTGGACGAGGATGAGAGCCGCCACGGCGAACACCAGGTAGGCGAACCACCGGCGGAGCCGGCCGGTGTCGACCCGGGTGGCGAGCCGGCCGGCGGCCAGCGCGGTGACGACGGCCGAGGCGGTGAACGCGACGGTGATCGGCACGTCGAGTGGCGCCTCGCCGGCGTGCGCGGCGAAGCCGGCCGCGGAGTTGACCGCGATGACGACCAGGGACGTGCCGATCGCGGTGGTCATCGGCAGGCCGAGCACGATGACCAGCACGGGGATGATCAGGAAGCCGCCGCCGACGCCGAGCAGACCGGTGAGGAACCCGACCACCAGCCCGCCGGCCAGGGTGCGCGGCAGGCAGCGGCGCCAGTCGACCCGGCCGCCGTCGACCGCGCAGGCCGCACCGGTGGTGGGCTTCTCCGCCAGCATCCGCACCCCGGCGCCGATCATGAGGGCGGCGAACAGGCCGAGGACGACGTCGTCGGGCAGCAGCCGGTTGACCGCGGCGCCGGCGAAGGCGGTGGCCGCGCCGGCCGCCCCGAACAGGACAGCGATCCGCCAGGCGACCTGGCCGGCCCGTAGCCGGGGCAGCACCGCGACCAGCGAGGTGATGCCCACGACCAGCAGGGAGGTGGCGACGGCCTGGGGCAGGTCCTGCCCCGCGGCGTAGACCAGCGCCGGGACGGCGAGGATCGAGCCGCCGCCGCCGAGCAGGCCGACGAGCGCGCCGATGACCAGCCCGGCGACGACGGCGACGATCACGACCGGAGCGCTTCCCGGGCGTCGTCGACGGTGACCGGACGGCCACCGCGGTTGTAGGGCAGCTTGGCCAGCGCGGCGCCCATCGCGCACGTGTCGGTGAGCGCGGCGGTGGCCAGGCCGGCGCCGACGCCGCCGGCGAGGAACCGGGCGCGGGGGAACCGCAGGCTGGTCAGGACGCTGCCGGCGACCAGGCTGCCGGCGACCAGCCGGACCTGGCGCTCCAGCGCCCAGCGAGGGCGGCCGCGGCGGACCGGCTGCCCGGCCGCGGTGTGCGCGGCGATGCCGCCGTCGAGGACGGTCAGCTGCTGCGCGCCGGCCGCGGTCAGTGCGGCGTGCGCGGTGCGGGCCCGGCCGCCGGCCTGGCAGACGAGCACGACCGGCCCGTCCAGGTCGCCGGCCAGCTGCTCGGCGTGCGCCTGGACCAGCGGCAGCGGGATGTTGATCGAGCCGGCGATGTGCGCGGTCTCGTACTCGGCCGGCGTGCGCACGTCGATGAGGGTGGGGGCGGTGGCGTCGGTGGACCGGGCGGTCAGCTCGGTGGGGGTGACCAGGTCGGTGGTGCGGGAGTTCACGGGGAGGTCGTCCTCTGGGTCGGTCGTCGAGGTGCTGCGGGCAGCCGGGAGCCGGCAGCCACCGGGCGGGGAGTGCCTGGTGGCCACCGGGGCCGGCGGGGGTCAGACGGTGGCGGGCTGGGCGTGCAGGCCGGCGGCGGCCGCGCCGGTGTCGGGATCGCCGTAG
Source organism: Modestobacter marinus (assembly GCF_011758655.1). Classification (NCBI taxonomy): domain Bacteria; kingdom Bacillati; phylum Actinomycetota; class Actinomycetes; order Geodermatophilales; family Geodermatophilaceae; genus Modestobacter; species Modestobacter marinus. Next base: position 1,317,127 of record NZ_JAAMPA010000001.1, on the reverse strand, counting down.
CCGCCGTCGACCAGCACCGGGCGGCGGCCGGCGCGCGCGAGCAGCGAGGCGGCGATCGAGGCGCGGTAGCCCGAGCCGCAGTACACCCACACCTCGCCGCCCGGGACCTCGTCGATCCGGTCGGTCAGCTCGTGGATCGGGATGTGGACCGATCCGCGGACCCCGCCGCCGGCGCGCTCGTCGTCGCGGCGGGCGTCGACGACCACCAGGTCGGGATCGGCGGCCATCGCCGCGGCGAGGCCGGGGAAGTCGCTGACCGGGTAGGAGTCCAGCTGCCGACCGGCGGCGAGCTGCTCGGGACTGCCGATCGCGGCACCGGCGAGCCGGTCGATGCCGATGCGGACCAGTTCGCGGCGGGCGTCGGCGACCTGCTGTCCCGTCTCCCCGATCAGGGTCAGCGGTGCACCCCACGGGACCAGCCAGCCGACGTAGGTGACGAAGTTGGCGATGGCCAGCTCGAAGTTCAGCGCGCCGGGCAGGTGACCTGCGGCGAACGCGGTGCGGCTGCGCAGGTCGATCACCCACTCGCCGGCGGCCAGCCGGTCGGCGAGCTCGGCGGGGTCGACCGGCTTCGGCATCGAGAGGTCCACCGGTGCCGGGCCGGCGGCGTTGCCCGGGCCCATGTGGGCGTACCAGGCGGGGATCGCGGTGAGCCCGGCGATGAGCTCGTCGACGAACGTCTGCTCGTCCTGGGTCAGTGCCGGGTTCACCCGCGCCTGCTCGCCGACGGTGGAGGAGTCACCGCTGGTCGGGGTGGCCGCGCAGAACGAGCCGAAGCCGTGGCTGGGGAACACCGGCGTGCCGGCGGGCAGCTCGTCGACCAGCCGGCGCACCGAGTGGTACTGGGCGTGGGTGAGCTCGTCGGTGTGGTCGGGGCCGACCAGGTCGGTGCGGCCGGTGGAGCCGTAGAGCATGGACCCGCCGGTGAACACCGCCTGCACCGCGCCGTCAGCGTCGGTGAGCACGTAGCTGACGTGGTGGTGGGTGTGCCCGGGGGTGTGCAGCACGCGCAGCCGCATCGGACCGGCGGCGAGCACGTCGCCATCGGTGGCCGGGGTCCGCTCGAAGGCGACCGTGTCCCCGGCGGGGACGGCGTAGTCCGCGCCGACGGTGCGGGCCAGCTCCAGCCCGCCCGTCAGGTAGTCGTTGTGGAGGTGGGTCTCGAGGACGAGGGCGATCTGGACGCCGCGCTTCTCGGTGAGGGCCAGCACCCTGTCGATGTCGCGCTGCGGGTCGACGACCACGCCGACGCCGCCGGCGCTGATCAGGTAGCTGCGGTCGCCGAGGCCGGTGGTCTCGATGATGTCGATCTGCACGGGGAAACTCCCGGATACGGTACGGGGCAGGGGTATCTGCCGGTGAAATGGAAGACGGTTCAGCGGGTGGTGACCGGCCGTCCCGCGGCGGTCCAGGCGGTCATGCCGCCGGCGAGATCGGCCACGTCGTGGCCCTGAGCGGCGAGGAACCGGGCGGCCTGCGAGCTGCGTCCGCCACTGCGGCAGACGGTGATGACCGGCCGGCCGCGGTCGAGCTCGACAGTGCGGGCGGCCAGCTGCCCCAACGGGATGTGCGTGCTCCCGGCGATCCGGCCCTCGGCGACCTCGGACGCCTCGCGGACGTCGAGCAGGACGGCCTCGGTGCGGTCGGCAGCCTGGGCGGGGGTGAGCTGGGGGATCTGCGGGTCCATGACTGCTCCTGTGGTCGGTGGTCAGGCCAGGGACAGGAAGAGGCGCTCGAGCTCCCGGAGGTCGACCTCGCGCTCCTCGCCGTCCTCGTTGGTCGAGCAGTGGCGCATCCCGGTGGAGACCACGGCGAACCCGGCCTTGCTCAGCGCCTTCGAGGCCGCCGCCAGCTGGGTGACCACGGCCGAGCAGTCCCGGCCGTCCTCGATCATCTTCACGATGCCGCCGATCTGACCCTCGATCCGGCGGAGGCGCTTGACGACGTCGGCGAGTTCGCCCTGGGGGATGTCCACGCCGTCCATCATGCATACCCCGGGGGGTATGTGCAAGTGACGGACGGCGATGCTGCGCTGCAGTGGTGCGGAGGTCAGGCGGACCGGGGAGGGAGGCGGCCGGGTCGTGGGACGTCCGGACGCCGCTCAGCTGCTCCTCGTCCGCCCGATCACGGTGACGCCGCGGTCGGTGGACGGCTCCCCGCTGCGCACCCGGGACACGCCCGGCTCAGTTCCCGGCGCCGTGCGGGAGCTGCGGCTGCCGGTCGGTTCCCCGCCGCGCGCCGGCCGTCTGGGCGAGCAGGACGAGCCCCCAGGGCCCGATGACCCAGATCGGCCACGGGTAGAGCCACCCGTCGCTGGCCAGCGAGGTGATCAGCCAGATGCCCACCACGATGACGGCGGTGCTCAGCCAGCTCGCCCAGGCCGCCCGCATGCTCGCGCCGCCGGCCCAGGGGCCGAAGCTGCCGTACCAGCCGTGCGCCGCCCAGGCGCCGCCACCGGCCGGGCCGGCCGGCGGGCCGGCGACGGCGGGGGTCGCGGTGGAGTGGCTCCCGACCGGCTCGGCGGTGGGGAGGTCGCTGGTCAGCTCGGCGAGCTCGCCGTAGGTCCGCGCCGCGTAGGCCCGGGCCAGCCGCTCGTCGTACTCGGCGACGGTGAGCCGGCCGGCGGACATGTGCCGGCCGAGGACCTCGGCCACCGCGGTGCGGTCGGAGTCGGCGGCGCGCAGGTGGGGCTCGGGCATCGGGGGCTCCTCGTCGTCGGTGCCCGTCCAGTCTGTCGCCGCACGACGCCCCAGGGCCACTGACGTCTGTCACGACCCGGCGGTGACCGGGGTCAGGCGACCGGTTCCACGTGGAACCGGTGGACCGCCGCTGTGGTGAGGTGTCCTGCGAACCGTCTCCCCGGGAGGACCACATGCCGCTCGAGCCCTCGTCCACCGACCTCCGCTGGCCGGCCACCGGACCGCGGGACGCCGAGGTGGCCGCCGGCCCCGCCCGGCTGGCCGTCGACCTGCGCGGCGGAGCCCTGCGCGAGCTCGTCGTCGGCGACTGGCACGTGCTGGACGGCTACGTGTCGGGCACCGTCCCGGCCGGCCGGCGAGGCGGCGTCCTGCTGCCCTGGCCCAACCGGCTGCGCGGCGGGCGCTGGTCCTGGCGGGGCCGGGACCTCCAGCTCGACGTGGTCAGCGAGGCCTCCCCGAACGCGGTGCACGGGCTGGTCACCGCCCAGCCGTGGCAGGTGCTGGACCAGCGCCCGGACGCCGTCACGGTCGGGACGGCGATCGAGCCGCGCACCGGCTACCCCTTCCGGCTGGCCGCCGCGGTCGACCACACGCTGACGCCCGACCGGCTCACCGTGACCGTGCGGGTGCGCAACGACGGGGACGAGGACGCGCCGTTCGGGGCGGGCATGCACCCCTACTTCTCGGTCGGCGCGCCGGCCCCGGGTGACGTGGCCGCGGCCGAGCTGACCGTGCCGGCCCGCACCGCCCTCGTGCTCGACGGCGGCCTGCCCACCGGCGAGCGGCGGCCCTACGACGGTGCGGTCGGCCGGGTCGGGGACCAGGCGATCGACACCGCGGTGACCGACCTGGTCCGGGACGACGACGGCTGGGCGCGGACCCGGCTCAGCGGGCCGGCCGGTGCGCTCGAGGTGGCCGTGGACCAGGCCTGGACCTGGCTGCAGGTCTACACCGGCGACACCCTGCCCCCGGACCAGCGGCGGCGGAGCGTCGCGGTGGAGCCGATGACCTGCCCGCCGAACGCGCTGGCCGACGACGTCGACGTGCTGGTCCTCGCGCCGGGGGAGACCTGGTCGGGCACCTGGACCGTGAGCTGGACGCCGGCGTGAGCGGTGGCCTCCGGGTCACCGAGGTCTGGCGGTTCCCGGTGAAGTCGCTGCAGGGCGAGCGGCTGGCCCGGGCCGAGGTCGGCGCGGAGGGCGTCGCCGGTGACCGCGGCTGGGCGCTGTTCGACCTGACCACGGGGCTCGGGCTGACCGCCCGCCGGGTGCCCGAGCTGCTGTTCGCGGCCGGTCGGCTGCGCGCCGACGGCGCGGCCGAGGTCGTGCTGCCCGACGGCACGGTGACCGCCCAGGACGGGGTCCTCTCCGACTGGGCCGGGCGCCGGGTCGGCCTGCGCCCGTCGTCGGCGGTCGCCGGTGCCCGGCGGTACGAGAACCCGGCCGACGCCGACGACGAGGACACCGGCCGGTGGAACCCGTTCTCCGGGGCCGACGGCGCCTTCCACGACAACGCCGACGCCCGGGTGACGTTGGTGTCCCTCGGCACCCTGGACGGCTGGGACCGCCGCCGCTTCCGGACCAACCTGGTGCTGGCCGGCGCCGGCGAGGACGAGCTGGTGGGCCGGCGGGTGCGGGTGGGCGACGTCGAGCTGGACGTCGTCCGCCGGGTGCCCCGGTGCGTGATGACCACCCGGCCGCAGTCCGGGGGCATCGGACGGGACACGGCCGTGCTGAAGACGATCCACCGCGACCGTGGGGGCGCCCTCGCGGTGGGGGCGCTCGTGGCCCGCTCCGGAGAGCTCGCGGTGGGCGATGTGCTGACCCCGGTGTGACGCGGGGAGGATCGGTGCCGTGCGCACCATCGAACTCCGCTCCGGCGAGGACACCATCCGGCTGGGTCAGCTGCTCAAGCTCGTCGACGCCGTTCCCACCGGCGCCCAGGTCAAGGACGTGCTGCTCGCCGGGGACGTGCAGGTGAACGGCGAGCCGGAGGAGCGTCGCGGCCGCCAGCTGCACCGTGGCGACGTCGTCTCGGTGGCCGGTCAGGACGACGTGCGCATCGGCTGACCTGCCGGTCCGGTGCGTGACCGTGCGCGTGGCGTCACCCCGCGCGCGCAGGGTGGGACGAGTTCACACAGAGTTCACACGACTCAGGTGCACGCCGCCGGACTGCGGGCATGAGATGCACAGCCCGGGCGGCGGTGCCGCGAACCCGCCGCCCGGGACACTCCTCTCCCGACCGTCAGCCGACCGCCGGGAGCCGCAGGTCGGCGACGAGGGCCCGGTGGTCGGTCCCGGGCACGTGCACCACCGTCAGGCCGTGCACGGCGATCCGCGGGTCGACCAGGACGTGGTCCAGGGTGAGGCGCGGGTGCGGCATCCGCATCGGCCACCAGGTGGCCCGGCGGGGCGCGCCGACCGCCGTGGCCGCGTCCACCCAGCCCCGGCGCAGCAGCCGGCGGAAGGCGGCGTGGTCGGGGGTGGCGTTGAAGTCCCCGGCCAGCACCCGCAGCACCTCCGGCTCCGGGTCGGGCAGCAGGCGCAGGTCCGCCGTCCAGCTGGCGACCTGGGCGGGGGAGCTGGTCGGCGGGTGCGTGTGCACGGCGGTCAGCTCGACGTCGGGCGCGCCGGGCACGGCCAGCCGGGCCGCGGGCTGCCCGAAGCGCCCCGGCACGACCGTGCGCCCCCGGATCTCCAGCCGGGTCCACAGCGCCCCGCCGGCGCCGGCGGGCTGGCCCTCCCCGGCGGGCACCACGTGCGCCGACGGCAGCAGGTCGGCGACCCCGGCGTCCAGCAGGGCGGACACCGCCTCGGGCGTGACCTCCATCAGGGCCAGCACGTCGGCGTCCTGGTCGGCGGCGAGGGCGACCAGGGCGGCCGCGTCGGCCCGGCCGTGCAGCATGTTCGCCGAGACGACCCGCAGCCGCGGCCCCTCCGGTCGCGCCGCCGGGGGCGGGGGCGTCGTCGGCCGGGAGACCGCCGCCGCCAGTGCCGCGGCGGAGGCGGCCGCCAGCCAGGCCGCGCCGCGGGAACGGGAGACCAGCGCGGTGGCCAGCGGGAGGACGCTGGTGGCCGCGACGTAGGGCGTGAAGGCCAGTGCGGGCACGAGCGGGAAGCCCCGTTCGGTGCCGGTCAGCCGCAGCGCGGCCGCCACGGCCCACGGGACGGCGACGACGGTGGGGGTCCAGCGGCGGCGGGGCAGGGGTCGGCGGGACACGGCGTCCATGGTGCCCAGCGCCGTCCGGTGATCACCGCCGGGTGCGCCGTTCACCTCCGTGCGGTAGGACGGGGGGTTCACAGCGGGGCGCTCAGCAGGGGCGGCCCGGCGGAGGAGGAGCGGTACTGGTGGCTGTCGAGCAGCTGGAGATCGAGCGGAAGTTCGACGTCGACGAGGCGTTCGAACTGCCCGACCTCAGCGGTGCCCCGGGCGTGGTGGAGGTCCGCGAGCCGGTCGAGCACGCGCTGGAGGCCGCCTACCACGACACCGCCGACCTCCGGCTGGCCCGGGCCCGGGTCACGATGCGCCGCCGCACCGGCGGGCCGGACGCCGGCTGGCACGTGAAGCTGCCGGCCGTCGCGGGCGCCCGCCGGGAGCTGCACTCCCCCCTCGGCCGGGCCACCAAGACCCCGCCGAAGGCCGTGCTGGAGCCGGTGCTGGGCATCGTCCGCCGCGCCCCGGCGCCGCAGGTGGCGTCCCTGCGCACCCGCCGGGTGGTCCGCGAGCTCGTCGACGCCGACGGCCGGGTGCTGGCCGAGGTCGCCGACGACCACGTCACGGGCACCGCGCTGCCGGCCGCGCCCGGGGAGGCCGCCGTCGTCACCACCTGGCGGGAGGTGGAGGTGGAGCTGGTCGACGGCGACGAGCAGCTGCTCGCGGACGTCGCCGGGCTGCTCGTCGCCGCCGGCGCCCGGCCGGCGTCGTCCCCGGCCAAGCTGACCCGCGTGCTCGCCCACCGGCTGCCGGACGCCGACGGTGCTCTGCAGCCGCCGGCCGCGGCACCGGAGAAGGGCGGGAAGAAGAAGGGCGGGAAGAAGAAGGGCGGGAAGAAGCACCGGCACGCCCCGGGCACGCCGGCCGGTGACGTCGTCCGTGCCTCGCTGGCCGCACAGGTCCTGGCGCTGCAGGACGCCGACCTGATGGTCCGGACCGGGCAGCCGGACGGCGTCCACCAGGTCCGGGTGGCCTGTCGCCGGCTGCGCAGCACGCTCGCCGCGTTCCGCCCGGTGCTCGACCGCACGCAGACCGACCCGCTGCGCGAGGAGCTCGCCCGGGTCGGGTCGGCCCTGTCGCCCAGCCGGGACGGCGAGGTCGCGGTCGCGCACCTGCGCGACCTCGTCGACGCCCAGCCCGACGAGCTGGTCGTCGGCCCGGTGGTCGCCCGGCTGCAGCAGGAGGCGGTCCGGGACGAGCAGGCCGGCGACGCCCAGGCCCGCAAGGCGCTGAACACGCCCGCCTACCTGCAGCTGCGCGACGACCTCGACGCCCTGGTCGAGGAGCCGCCGCTGACCGAGGCGGCCGGCCGGCCGGCGGAGGAGGTGCTCCGCGAGGTCGTCGCCCGCGCCGGCCGCCGGCTGCGGCGCAGCGTCGAGGCCGCCCAGGACAGCCACGAGGCCGAGGCCCTGCACGACGTGCGCAAGGCCGCCAAGCGGCTGCGGTACACCTCGGAGGCGGCGGTGCCGGTGCTGGGCGCACCGGTGGCCGACCTGGTCTCGGTGCTCAAGGGCGTCCAGGAGGTGCTCGGCGACCGGCAGGACACCTTCGTCACCCGGCCGCTGTGCGTCCAGCTCGGCCGGGCGGCGTTCGCCGCCGGGGAGAACACCTTCACCTGGGGCCGGCTGCACGCGCTGGAGGAGGCCCGCTGCCAGCAGGCGGAGCGGGACTTCTGGCTGCGCTGGCCGGAGCTGCGCTCGGTGCTGAAGACCCAGCCGAAGTAGCCTCGGGGCCCCACCCCGACCTCCAGGAGCGCGCCGGTGTCCCTGATCGGCCTGCTCGGTTTCGGCCTGACCGTGCTGCTCGTCGTGGTCCTGCTGCACGGCTACCTGTGGTGGCGGCTGGTCCGCAGCACCACCCGGCCGGGGCGTGTCCGGCGCCGGCTGACGGTCCTCCTGGTCGTGCTGGCAGTGCTGCCGGTGCTCGTCGTGCTGCTGCGCGGCCGGCTGCCGGTCGGTGCCGGCGTGCTGGACTGGGCCGGCTACACCTGGCTGGGCCTGGCCTTCTACCTGTTCCTCGCGACGCTCGCGACCGAGCCGGTACGGGTGCTGGTCCGGCTGGTGCAGCGCCGGCGCCGGCCCGAGCCGGTCGACGTGCCGCTCCCGGCGAGCGCCGCGGTGGAGCCGGTGAGCGCCCGGAGCGGTCCGGGCCGGCTCGACGAGCCGGCTCCGCCGGGGCCCGGCGCGGCACCCGCCGGCGGTGCGGTCCGGCTGGACCACCAGGTGCCCGACCCCTCCCGCCGGCTGTTCCTGGCGCGCACGCTGGCCGTCGGGGCGGGTGCGATCGCGGTCGGGACGGCGGGCACCGGCGTCGTCCTGGCCAACTCGGCCCCGGTCGTCCGGCGCGTGCCGATCCGGATCCCGCGGCTGGACCCGGCGCTGGCCGGGCTGCGGATCGTCACCTTCTCCGACGGGCACCTGTCCAGCACCTACGGCGGGCGGCGGTTCGAGCGGGTGGTGGAGACGGTCAACGCCCAGCGCCCCGACGTGGTGGCGATCGTCGGTGACCTGGTCGACGGCGAGGTGAGCGAGCTGCGGGAGGACGTCGCCCCGCTGGCCGACCTGGTCAGCGACCAGGGCGTCTACTTCGTGACCGGCAACCACGAGTACTTCGTCGACACCGGGCAGTGGCTGCGGCACCTGTCCACGCTCGGCGTCGACGTGCTCCGCAACGAGCGGGTCCCGATCGGCCGCGGGGGCGCCACGGTGGACCTGGCCGGCATCGACGACCGGACGGCGGCCGCGTCCGGGTTGCCCGGCCACGGCGCCGACCTCGACGCGGCCCTGGACGGCCGGGACGACGCCGTCCCTGTGGTGCTGATGGCGCACCAGCCGGTGCAGGTGGAGCAGGCCCGCGCCGCCGGGGTCGACCTGCAGCTGTCCGGGCACACCCACGGCGGTCAGCTGTGGCCCTTCGACTACGCCGTCCTGCTGGACCAGCCGGTCGTCGAGGGCTGGTCGACCCAGGGCGACACCCAGCTGTACGTGACCGCCGGCGCCGGCTACTGGGGTCCGCCGATGCGGGTGGGCGCCCGCCCGGAGGTGACCGTGATCGAGCTGCAGCCCGGGCCGGTCACCGCTCCGCCGCGGTGACCTGCGGTCCGCACCCCGCGGGGACAGGGCGGTGTGCGGACCCGACCGGTGCCTGCTGACGAGCCGGTCGGCGGCTGCCGTGGGTCCCCCCGCGCCTCGCGGACGCCGCTCCGCGTTGGTACACATCGGACGTGGCCGTGACGTGTCCGCCGCGGACGCCCGGCCCGGCAGGTGGACGGGGGTGGGCGCGGTGGTGGACCCGGCGTGGGGCCTGCGGCTGGCGGCCCGGCGGCTGACCGACCTGCTGGGGGAGCCGCGGTACCGGCGGCGCTGGCAGGTGCACAGCGTGGTGCGGCGTGCCGAGCTGTCCCGGGCGGCGGTGGCCGCCGTCCTGGCCGAGCACCTGTTCGACGCCGGCGAGGTCGACGACGGGCACCGGTCGCGCAGCCTGGAGAACCGGGTCGGCCGGGCGCTGAACGGTGACCGGCTCTCCGACGCGACCCTCGAGCTGTTCATCCGGGCGTTCGAGTTCACCGACGAGGACGCCGACGAGCTGCGCAACCTGCGCAGCGGCCGGAGCACCGCCCGTCAGCTGGTGGTCGCCGACGCGCTCGGGCCGGAGGAGCCCATGCCGCCGCGGCCGTGGCGCACCCTGCAGCTGGCCGAGGAGCACCACGTCGGCCCGGACCGGTCTCCCCGGCTGCACCACACCCGGCAGCTGCTGGAGGCGGTCGAGGCGACCGACCGGTACACCTACGCCTTCGACACCGCGTACGCCGCGGTGTCGGTGCTGCACGGCGGGGACCCGGTCCGGGCGTTCCGGGTGGCCGGCACGCCGATCCACGTGGTGGAGGTGCTGCTGTCCCGGCCGCTGCTGGCCGGGCAGACCACCCACCTGGAGTACCAGACGGTGTTCGCCTACCCCGAGCCCCCGGCACCGGAGTTCCGGCGCGGGGTCACCGCCTCGGTCCGGCACCTGGCGATCACCGTGCACTTCGACCCGGCCGCCCGGCCGCGGCGGTTGCTGCGCGGGTGCTGGGCGTCGGTGGAGTCGGAGACCGCCGAGCGGGTCGAGCCCGTGGAACTGGTCGACGGGCAGGCGTCCTTCGAGCTGGTGCCGCCGGGCCGGTGCGTGCTGGGCTACCGCTGGGAGTGGTGAGGGCCCGGCACGCACCGGCCCGGGCGGACGGCGGGGCGGGAGCCGCTCAGCCGGTGAAGGCCGTCGTCTCGCCCAGGCGCGACGGGGGCACGGTCTTCAGCCGGGCCACGGCGTCCGCCAGCGGGACGAGCGCGATCTCGGTGCCGTGCAGGGCGACCATCTGCCCGACGTGCCCCTCGTGGGCGGCGATCGTGGCGTGCAGCCCGAAGCGGGTGGCCAGCACCCGGTCGAAGGACGTCGGGGTCCCGCCGCGCTGCACGTGGCCGAGCACCGTCGTCCGCACCTCCTTGCCGGTGCGCCGTTCCAGCTCCTCGCCCAGCTGCTGGGCGACGCCGGTGAACCGGCGGTGGCCGAACTCGTCGAGCCCGCCGTCGCGCAGCGGCATCGTGCCCGGCTTCGGCGTCGCCCCCTCGCTGATGACCCCGATGACGTGCCGGTGGCCCCGCTCGAACCGGGCGGTGACCAGCTCGCAGACCTCCTCGATGTCGAAGGGCTCCTCGGGGGTGATCATCAGGTGCGCCCCGGCGGCCATCCCGGAGTTCAGCGCGATCCAGCCGGCGTGCCGGCCCATCACCTCGACCAGCAGCACCCGCTGGTGGGACTCGGCGGTGGTGTGCAGCCGGTCGATCATGTCGGTGGCGATGCTGACCGCGGTGTCGAAGCCGAACGTCAGGTCGGTGCCGTCGATGTCGTTGTCGATCGTCTTCGGGACGCCGACCACCGGCACGCCCTCCGAGGAGAGCCAGGCGGCGGCGGTGAGGGTGCCCTCGCCGCCGATGGGCACCAGCACGTCGACCCCGTGGGCGTCGAGCACCTCGCGCATCCGGCCCAGCCCGTCGCGGATCTTCTCCGGTGCGACCCGGGCCGAGCCGAGGATCGTGCCGCCCCGGGTCAGCAGGTTGTGGACCATGGGGCGGTCCAGCGGCATCGCGTCGTCGTCGAGCAGGCCGCGCCAGCCGTTGCGGAACCCCACGACGTCGCTGCCGTACTGCTTCTCCGCGGTGCGGACCACCGCTCGTAGGACGGCGTTGAGACCGGGGCAGTCTCCGCCGCCGGTCAGGACTCCGATGCGCACGTGCTCTCCTCCGGACGAGGGGGTCGGGCGGGGCAACCGTACGTCATGACGTCTAGACGTCTCATGGTGCAGTACCTTTCTGGGCGTGGCGAGTTCGGAGGCGGGGCCCAAGTACCTCGCCGTGCGCGAGGCGTTGCGGCGACGCGCCTCCGCGCTGCCGGAACACACCCTCCTCCCTCCCGAGCCGGTGTTGTGCGCCGAGTACGGCGTCAGCCGGATCACCCTGCGCCGCGCGGTCGACGGGCTGGTCGCCGACGGGCACCTGGTCCGCGAGCAGGGCCGGGGCACGTTCGTCAGCCGGCCGGGGATCCGGCACGAGTACCGCGAGAGCTTCGTGCACCGGATCGCCGGCTTCCACTCGGTGATGACCGAGCAGGGCGCCCAGGTGGGCACCTCGGTGCTCACCCAGCGCGTCGTGCCGGCCGCCCCGCCGATCGCCGCCGAGCTGGCCGTGGCCACCGCCGACGACGTCGTGGAGCTGGTCCGGCTGCGCAGCGTCGACGGGCTGCCCAACCACGTCGTCCGCAGCTTCCTGCCCGCCGCCCGCTACCCCAAGGCGGCCACCGAGGACTTCAGCCACGGCTCCCTCTACGAGTTCCTCCGCCGGGAGTACTCCGCCGACCTGGCGCACGCCCGGCTCGTCGTCGACGTCGGGACGGCGGCGGCGGACGAGGCCGACGTGCTCCAGGTGACCGCGGGCTCCCCGCTGCTCGTCGTGCGCACCACCGTCCGGGACACCTCGGGGCACCCGCTGGTGCACTCGTTCAGCCGGCTGCGGCCCGACGTGAGCCAGGTCGAGTTCGAGGTCTCCGTCGGCGGTCGCTGAGCCTGGTCCGTCGGGACGGGTCAGCTCCGGGCCGGCCCCGGCGGCAGATCGGCCAGCCGCAGCCGCTGGTCGCGCAGCAGCACCCGGTCCAGGGCGTGGCCGACCGGCCGGGCCAGGTCGGTGACGACGGCCCGCACCGGTGCGTCCAGTCCCCGGGGCTGCCGCCAGCCGACCAGCAGCGCCGCGTCGGAGTGGTGCTGTCCGAGCGGCAGGTGGACGGCGAGGACCGGTCCCGGGCCGGGCAGCGCGACCAGCCCGGGGAAGGCGTCCGCCTCCTCCGGCGTGGCGACCGCCACCAGGTCCCGTTCACGCATCGCCACCGCCAGCGGGTGCGCGTCCGTCACCCGGAGACCCGCGACCGGGTCCGGGCCGGCCGCTGCCCGGACGGCGGACCAGACCCGCAGCTCCGGGCAGCCCGCCTCGGCCACCCCGAGCAGCACGGTGGTGGCACCGAGGGGGGACCGGACCAGCCGGTCGACCGTGTGCAGCAGGTCGGGGAGCGTCTCCGCCGTCAGCAGGGCGGTGCTGAGCCGGGCGACCACCCGGGCCCGGTCGGCGTCGGCCTCGGCCAGCACGAACGCCGCGCGCGCCGCCTCGGCGGCGCTCTGGGCGGCGCTGTCGTCGCGGACGGCGACCGCGTGCGCCTCCTGCTCGGCCAGCTCGATCACCCGGAACCGCAGCTGCCGCGAGGTCTCGTCGGCCATCCGGTGCAGCGTCGAGAGCTCGGCGTCGGTCCAGTCCCGGGGCGCGGTGTCGATGACGCTCAGCACGCCGATGGGCTCCCCGTGCACGCCCCACAGCGGCACCCCGGCGTAGGCGACGGCGTGCAGCTCCTGGACGGAGGGGCCGGTGGCGAACTCCGTGTGCTCCCGGGCGTCGCGCAGCGCCAGGGGGCTGCCGCTGGTGGCCACCGACTTGCTGATCGAGTGGCTCAGCGGCATCGAGCGGCGGCTGGCCCACGGTTCGGGCAACCCGTGGGCGCCCGGGAAGACCTGCCCGCCCTTGGAGACCAGGACCACCAGCGCCCGGGGGGTGCGCAGCGCCTCGGCCGCCGACCGGGCGAGCCGGTCGAAGGCCGCGTCGGCCCGGGCCGGCAGGACGGCCCAGGTCGGCAGTTCGTACGCGGCACTCACCGTTCCCCCTGTTCGCCTGCAGCCTGCCCGGCGACCCCACCGGTGTGCTCGCCCGTCCCGGGCACGACGATGCTGTCAGACTCGGGGGGTCGATGCCCGGCTCCGATGGGGGACGACGTGCAGCAGTTCCAGGAGCAGCGGACGACCGGTGCCCGGGCGGTGATCGCGGACCGTGCCGTGCGCAGCGTGTTCCAGCCGATCGTCGAGCTGGACAGCGGGCGGGTCGTCGCCTACGAGGCGCTCGCCCGCGGCCCGCAGGGGCCGCTGGAGGCGCCGGACGCACTCTTCGCCGCGGCGCGCGCCGAGGGCTGCCTCACCGAGCTGGACCAGGCGTGCCGGGCCGCCGCGCTGCGCGGCGCGGTGGCGCGCGGCCTGCTGGCCCCCTCCACCGTCTTCGTCAACGTCGAGCCCGAGGTGCTGGACGACACCCCCGTGGCGGGGCTGTTCGACCCCGAGGTGCCGGTGCCGGGGGACCTGCGGGTGGTCCTGGAGATCACCGAGCGTGCGCTGGCCGCCCGCCCCGCGGAACTGCTCCGGACCGTCGCGCGGGTGCGGGAGTTCGGCTGGGCGATCGCCCTGGACGACGTCGGCGCCGAGTCGCTCTCGCTGGCCTTCATGCCGTTGCTGCGCCCCGACGTCGTCAAGCTCGACCTGCGCCTGGTGCAGGGACGCCCCGGCCCGGCCATCGCCGAGATCATGAACGCGGTCAACGCCTACGCCGAGTCGACCGGTGCCCTGGTGCTCGCCGAGGGCATCGAGACCGGCCCGCACCTGGCGATGGCGCGGGGCCTGGGCGCCACGCTCGGGCAGGGCTGGCTGTTCGGCCGCCCGGGGCCCGGCGCCGCCCCGGGCGCACGACCCGGAGCGCTCCGGCTGCCCGCCGTCCCGCCCCCTGACCCGCAGGGTCGGCTGCTCTCCCCGTTCGAGTGCCTGCCGGCGCACGTGCCGGTCCGGGAGGCGCCCAAGGCGCTGCTGATCGAGCTCAGCAAGCAGCTGGAACGGCAGGCCATGCGGCTGGGGGAGACCTGCGTGGTCGCGACGACGTTCCAGGAGGCGCGGCACGTCACCCCGGCGACCCGGCTGCGGTACCGGGACCTGGTCGAGCGGGTGGGCTTCGTCGCTGCCCTCGGCGAGGACCTGCCGGCGGAGCCGCTGCCGGGGCTGCGCGGGGCCGACCTGGCACCCGGTGACCCGGTGCGCGGCGAGTGGGACGTCGTGGTGCTCAGCCCGCACTTCAGCGCCGCGCTGCTGGCCCGCGACCTCGGGGACGACGGGTCGGACCTGGCCCGCCGGTTCGCGTTCTCCCTCACCTACGAGCGCGACACGGTGGTCCGGGCCGCCCGGGCGCTGCTCTCCCGGGTCGCGCCGAGCACCACGCGGCGCGGGCCCGCGGCGGACGGTCAGGCGGTGGCGGACGTGCCGGCCGGCGTGGCCTCGCTGCTCACCGGGCGGTCGGCCGGCGACCCGGGCGAGGCGCTCCTGCACCGGGCGCTGGCCGCGGTCGGCACCGGCGTCACCATCGTCGACCTGCGGCTGCCCGACCAGCCGCTGGTCTACGTCAACCCCGCGTTCGAGCGGCTGGCCGGGCAGCCCGCCGCCGAGCTGCTGGGCCGCAACTGCCGCTTCCTGCAGCACCCGGACACCGACCCCGCGGCCGTGGGCCGGATCCGCGCGGCGATCGAGGTGGGCGACGAGTGCCGGGAGGTGCTGCTCAACCGGCGTTCCGACGGCAGCACCTGGTGGAACGAGTGCACGCTCACCCCGGTGACCGACGGGACCGGCGCCGTCGTCCAGTACATCGGCATCCAGGCCGACGTCACCGAGCAGGTGGAGACCGAACGGGCGCTGCGCACCGAGCGGGACCGGGTGCGGCGGTACGCGGCCCGGATCGCCGAGCTGGACGCGCGGGTCGGGGTCCCGTTGTCCCTCGCGACGCCGGGCGAAGGACCTCAGACCTCGACGGACTCCCCGGGGGCCAGGCGCGCGTAGGGCACCGGCTGGCCGGGGCCACGCTCACCGAGCAGCCCGGCCACGAGGCCCAGGCCCGTGTCGTTGAGCAGGCCGTCGTGCACGGCCAGCGCCCGGTCGGCGCGCACCTCGCGCAGGTAGTCGATCAGCTCGCTGGTCTTCGACCACGGGGCGTGCGCCGGCAGCAGCAGGGTGGGGACGGCCACCTCGGGCACGGTCAGCGCGTCGCCGGGGTGGAAGACGCGCTCCTCGACGAGGAACCCGACGTTGCGCACCCGGGGGACGTCCGGGTGGATCACGGCGTGCCACTCCCCGTGCACCGTGACGTCGAAGCCGGCGGCGGTGAACGCGTCACCGGCGCCGACCACGTGCACCCGCGGGCCGGCGCCGGCCAGCTGCTCGGCCACCGCCGCGTTGGTCCACACCTCCAGCGCGGGGTCGCCGTCCAGTGCGGCGCGGACCCGGTCGGGCAGGAAGTGGTCGGGGTGCTGGTGGGTGACGAGCAGGGCCGAGGCGCCGTGCCAGGCGTCGTCGGCGGTGTACGCCCCCGGGTCGACGACCAGCCGTCGGTCGCCGTCGGACAGGACCACACAGGCGTGTCCGTGCTTGGTCAGCTGCACCAGGGTCTCCTCGTGGGACTCGTGATCGGGTGGGACGACGGTGTCACGGCGGGGGCAGACCCGGGTGCGGGGAGAGGTCACCCGATGGGGTGGTCCGGCGGTGGGGTGCTGTGCCGGGGGGCCGGGGCTGCCGACAACCCAGGGGTGACCTCGCCGACGCTGACCTTCGCCGCCGCCCGCAGCCGTGCCCACGGGCCGACCGCCGCGCTCTGGCACGCCGTGGAGGTGCACCGGGCCCCCGCCGACCTGGACGGCGCCTGCGAGCTCACCGTCTGCGGCACCCTGGCCCGGGTGACCACCGAGGAGCACTGGCCGGTGCCCGCGATCGACGTCTGCCCGGCCTGCACCACCCACGCCTGACAGCTCCGCGCAGCGGTTCCACGTGGAACTCCGGCCCGCCGCGGGGCGGGGCCTCGCTCAGCGGCCGGTGAAGACCGGTGGTCGCTTGGCCAGGAAGGCCTCGACGGCCTCGCGGTGGTCGGCGGTCGCCCCCAGGTCGGTCTGCAGGCTCGCCTCCAGCGCCAGGGTGTCCTCGAGGCCGTCGGTCGCCGCCGTCGCGAGCACGGTCTTGATCGCCCGGTAGGCCAGGGTCGGCCCGGCGGCGAGCCGGGTGGCGAGCGCGGTCGCCTCGGCGAGCACGTCCGCGGCCGGGACGACGCGGTGCACCAGGCCCCACTCGGCGGCGGTCTCGGCGAGGAACGGCTCGGGCAGCAGCAGCAGCTCCGCCGCCCGGGACCCGCCGACGCAGTGCACCAGCCGCGAGGCCAGCGCGGAGTCGCTGGACAGCCCGATGCCGGCGAACGCGGTGGTCAGCTTCGCGCCGGCCGCGGCGACCCGCAGGTCGCCGGCGAGCGCGATCCCCAGGCCCGCGCCGGCGCACGCCCCGTTGATCCCCACCACGAGAGGCACCCGCAGGGCGGCCAGCGCCAGCATCAGCGGGTTGTACTCGGCCTCCACCACCGACAGCGACGGTGCGCCGTCCGGTCGCTCGGAGCGCAGCTCGTCGACGTGCTCGGCGAGGTCCTGACCGACGCAGAACGCCCGGCCGCTCCCGGTGAGCAGCACGGCGCGCACCGACTCGTCGGCGGCGACCTCCCGCACGGCGGCGAGCAGCTCGGTGCGCAGCCGGTGGGACAGCGCCGGGCGCTGCAGGGTCAGGGTGGCGACGCCGTCGGCGTCGGTGCGGGTGACGGTGGGCTCGGCGCCGGGTGCGGACATCGTCGTCCTCTCAGTTCTCTGCGTAGTCGTGGAAGCCGCGGCCGGTCTTGCGGCCCAGCTCGCCGGCGGCCACCTTGTCACGCAGCAACTGCGGTGGGGTGAAGCGCTCGCCCAATGTGCCGGCGAGGTACTCGGCGATCGCCAGCCGCACGTCCAGGCCGACGAGGTCGGTCGAGCGCAGCGGGCCCATCGGGTGCCGGTAGCCCAGCTCCATCGCCGCGTCGATCGCCTCGGCGTCGGCGACGCCCTCCTCCAGCATCCGGATCGCCTCCAGCCCGAGCAGCACGCCCAGCCGGGACGACGCGAAGCCGGGGGAGTCCCGCACCACCACGTCGGTCTTGCCCAGGGCGCGCACCCAGTCGCGGGAGGCCGCGACGACGTCGTCGCCGGTCTCCGGGGCGACGACCACCTCGACCAGCTTCGAGGCGGGCACCGGGTTGAAGAAGTGCAGGCCCAGGAAGCGCGCCGGACGCTGCAGTGCGGCGGCCAGCTCGGTGACCGAGAGGGAGGAGGTGTTGGTCGCCAGCACGGCGTCGGGCCCCAGCACGGACTCCGCGACGGTGAGCACGGCGACCTTGAGGTCCGCGCGCTCGGGCACCGCCTCCACCACCAGGCCGGCGTGGGGGGTCAGCTGGGCGGGGGAGTCGACCAGGGTGAGCCGGCCGAGCACCTCGCCGACCGCGTCGCTGAGCTTGCCGCGCCGAGCGGCCTCCTCGAGCCCGGCCGACACCCGGCCGCGGGCGGCCTCGGCGGCCTCGTCCCCGGCTTCGACCACCTCGACCCGCGCGCCGGCGACCAGGAACGCCTGGGCGATACCGGCGCCCATCCGGCCCCCGCCGATCACCCCGACCTGGTCCGGGAGAGGCGCGCCGGTGGGTTCAGGGCCGGTCATGGCAGGTCCTGGGGGTGCGTCTCCTGGGCGTGCATCGACAGCTCCTCTGCTGACGGTGGTCCGGGCGCGGCCCATTCTGCTGGTAGGTGGTCGGCCGGCGCGTGCTGCACCGGAGGGTCACGGCCGTCCGAGGTCGGACTGCCTCGATCCCCGGACGCAGGACCCCGTCGCGTTCGGGGGTCGCCGTGGCACAGGGCTTCGCCGCGAGCCATCTCATCGGACTGCGTGAGGTGCGGACGCGGCCTCCTCGGCTCCGCCTGTCCGTGGGCTGAGCCGGTCCGTGAGCTCCGCCGGTCTGTGAGCTCCGCCGGTCTGTGAGCTCGGTCGGTTCGTGAGCTCCGCCGGTCCGTGAGCCGAGCTGGTTCGTGGGCCGAGCTGGTTCGTGGGCCGAGCTGGTTCGTGGGCCGAGCTGGTTCGTGGGCCGAGCTGGTCCGTGAGCCGAGGCGGTCCGTGAGCGAAGGCGGTCTGTCAGCTCCGCCAATCTGTGGGCCGTGCCGGTTCGTGGGCCCAGCCGGTTCGCGAGCTGCGCACGCCGTAGCGAGGTGGCCGGCGAGCCCGAGGGCATGCCGACGCCGGCAGCATCCAGGGTCTGGCGTGCTAGTGCTCTGGCTGTACTGGTGCACCAGAGCACTAGCACCCGGAGGTCGACCTGGTGGGCAGTGCAGGTGGCGGCGGCTGAGGCGTGGGTCAGCCGGGCAGGGGGTCAGCCGGGCAGGGGGTCAGCCGGGCGTGGGGGTCAGGCGGGCGTGGGGGTCAGGCGGGCGTGGGTCAGGCGGGCGTGGGTCAGGCGGGCGTGGGTCAGGCGGGCGTGGGTCAGGCGGGCGTGGGTCAGGCGGGCGTGGGTCAGGCGGGCGTGGGTCAGGCGGGCGTGGGTCAGGCGGGCGTGGGTCAGGCGGGCTGGGCCAGCGCCTGCAGCGCGTCTCGGCGGGCCAGCACGTCCAGCAGCGCGGTGATGTCCCGGATGGTCGCCGCCGAGCCCGCACCGAGGGGCAGCGCGGCCCACAGCTGTTCGAGGTAGGTGCGCGTGACCGGCCGGCCGGTGGGCAGCCGCCCGGTCAGGCGGTCCCGTGCCACGGCGGAGGCGACCGCGGGGACGAGCTCACGTCCGTCAGCCCGCTCGCCGTCCGCGGTCAGCAGCACGCCGGTCGCCTCGGCGAGCAGCGCGCGGTCCTCGGCGGTGAGGGCAGCGAGTGCATTCCGCCGCCAGCGAGCCGGGGTGGTGGCGCGCACGGAGATGGGTCGCAGGCCCCGGGTCGGGGTGGCGGACGTGGACATGGCACCGATCATCGGACCTGCACTCCTGGTCGTGGGCTTGCGCGAGCGGCCGTCGGGGTCCTCCTCGGCACCTCGCGAGCGGATCGGTACCTGCTGGCGACACATTCCTCACCCGTCCGCCTCACCCGTCCGCCTCGTTCGGCCGTCCTGTCGAGGCCGGCTCGCCCAGCCCCCCTCGTTCTGACCGGTCCGCCCAGCCCGCCTCGTTCTGACCCGCCTGCCAGCCCGCCCCGTTCTGAACGGCTCGCTCATCCCGCCCCGTTCTGACCGGGCCGCTCGGTCCGCCTTGTTCTGATCGGTCCACTCATCCCGTCTCGTTCTGACCGGCCCGCCCGGCCCGCCGTGCCCTGTCCGGCCCACCCGGCTTGCCGTGCGGCCCCGGCACCGGCGAGGCTGCCGGTCATGTGCGGCGACGACGGCGACGGTGACCGAGGGTGACCCGGGTGGCGATCGCGCCCGACTCCTTCAAGGGGACGCTCGGTGCGGCGGCGGCCGCCGAGGCGCTGGCCGCCGGCTGGCGCTCGGTGCGACCGGACGACGAACTGCTCACCGTCCCCCTGGCCGACGGTGGTGAGGGCACCCTCGAGGCGCTCGGGCACGACCTCCCGGCCACCTGCTGGCGCAGTGCACAGGTGACCGGGCCGGACGGGCGTCCGGTGGACGCCGCCTGGCTGCTGCTCCCCGACGGGACGGCGGTGGTGGAGATGGCCCGGGCGGCCGGGCTGCCCCTCATGGAGCGGCCCGATCCGCTCGGGGCGACCACCCGGGGGCTGGGGCAGCTGCTCGCCGCCGTCGTCGCCGACCCGGCCGTGCACCGGGTGATGCTCACCCTGGGCGGCTCGGCCACGACCGACGGCGGCACCGGTGCGCTCGCGGCCCTGGGCGCCCGGTTCCTGGACGCCGACGGCGCGCCACTGCCCCCCGGCGGCGGCGCCCTCTCCCGGCTGGACCGGGTGGACCTCGCCGGGCTGGTGCCGCCGCCGGCCGGTGGCGTGCAGTGCCTGGTCGACGTCACCGCACCCCTGCTGGGGCCGCTGGGCGCCGCCGTCCAGTTCGGGCCCCAGAAGGGTGCGGACCCCGCCCAGGTGGCCGAGCTCGACGCGGCGCTGTCCCGGCTGGCCGACCTGCTCGGCGGCGACCGGGAGGCGCCGGGGGCCGGGGCGGCCGGCGGGACCGCCTACGGCTTCGCGGTCTGCTGGGGGGCAGAGTTCGTCAGCGGCGCGCAGGCGGTGGCCGCCGCGGCGGGTCTGGACGAGGCCCTGCGGGGCGCGGCCCTGGTGGTGACCGGCGAGGGGCAGTTCGACGCCCAGTCACTGCGGGGCAAGGTGGTGGGCGACCTGGTCGAGCGGGCGCACCGTGCGGCGGTTCCGGTGGCGGTGGTCGCCGGCCGGGTCGTGGCGGCGGAGGGGCTGCCGGTGACCCGGGCGCTCTCGCTCACCGACCTCGCTGGTTCGGTCGACGGTGCCATGGGCGACCCAGCTCACTGGTTGGCGGTGGCAGGTGAACACCTCGCGCGGGAATGGTCCGTCACGACCTGACGCTGGCAGAATCGGGCGACGAGCCGGGCGTCGGCATGTGTAGGCACGCTCGGACGGGGCACCCACCCGCTCGGTGCGTCCAGCCCGCCAGCGCCGGCCGGCTGGGGGTCGCACCGCGGACGAGGCAGGACGAGGGGACGGCGCACGGTGGTGGAGCCCACGAGGAAGAGCCTCGGGAACCGCTACGAGTTGGCGACCCTGCTGGCCTCCGGTGGCATGGGCCAGGTCTGGCGCGGGCACGACCGGCTGCTCGACCGGGCTGTCGCGGTCAAGGTGCTGCGCAGCGAGTACACCGGCGACGAGCTCTTCCTCGCCCGCTTCCGCGCTGAGGCCCACCACGCGGCCGCGCTGAGCCACCCGAACATCGCCGCCGTCTACGACTACGGCGAGGAGCCGGCCGTCGACGGGTCGGGCGAGCACCTGGCCTACCTGGTCATGGAGCTGGTCGAGGGCCAGTCGCTGTCGACCGTGCTCGCCCGCGAGGGGAGCCTGACGCCGGACCGGACGCTCGACGTGCTCCGGCAGACCGCGTCCGCGCTGGCCGCCGCCCACGCGGCCGGGGTGGTGCACCGGGACGTCAAGCCGGGCAACGTGCTCGTCCGCTGGGACGGCACCGTCAAGATCACCGACTTCGGCATCGCCTGGTCGGCCGGGAGCGTCCCCCTCACCCAGACCGGCCAGGTGGTCGGCACCGCGTCCTACCTCTCCCCGGAGCAGGCCGCCGGTGCCCACGCCACGGCGGCCAGCGACGTCTACGCCCTCGGCATGGTCGGCTACGAGTGCCTGACCGGCGAGCGCGCCTTCGACGGCGACAACTCCGTGACCATCGCGCTGCGGCACCTGCGCGACCAGCCCGCCCCGCTCCCCGCCGAGCTGCCCGAGGGCGTGCGGCGGCTGGTCGAGCGGGCCATCGTCAAGGACCCCGCCCAGCGGTACGCCGACGGCGAGGCCGTCGTCGCGGCGATCGACGAGGTGCTCGCCGGCCGGGAGCTCCCCGCGGTCCAGCGCACCGACACCCAGAGCTTCTGGCTGCTGCCCGACGCGGCTGCGCTCGCCGGGGCGTCGCCGGCCACCGACCCCGCCTCGCGCCGGCCGGCTCCGCAGGGTGGCCTGGGCCGGTTGCTGGTCCCGCTCGTCGCGCTGCTGGTCGGGGCGGGGATGGCAGCCGTCGTCCTGCAGGCGTTCGGCCCGACCGCGACGACGCCGACCGCAGCCGCCGTGGAGGTCCCGGGGGAGGTGGTGGCCTCCCCGGCCACCGTGACCCTGGACGCCGCTGACTACCTGGGCCGTCCGGTGGACGCCGTCCGTGCCCAGCTGGAGGCCCTCGACCTGGTCGTCGAGGTCCAGCCGACGGAGACCGACTCCGCCGATCCGGGCACGGTCGTCGACGTCGCGCCGCTGGCGACGGAGCTCCGGGCGGGTGAGACGGTCCTGGTCAGCTACGCCGTCGCACCCAGCGACACCCCGGAGCCTGTCGCGCCGAGCAGGGAGCGGACGGTCGACACCGTCGTCCAGCAGCCGGCTCCCGCCCCGGTGACCACCGCCGCCCCGGAACCGACCCGCGTGCCTGCCCCGAGGCCCACCGCGACGACCGGCGGGCGCCCGACCGACGGGGTGGTCGAGGAGCAGCCGGCCGAGACCGGCGAGCCGACCCAGCCGGTCGCGGACGACGAGGGCGCCAGTGCCGAGGCGCCGGACCCGGCCGAGCCCACGGGTACCGAGGAGCAGCCCGACGACGGCGAGACCCCTCCCGCCACGGAGACCCCCGCCCCGTCCACCGGCAACGGCAACGGCAACGGTGCGGGCAACGGGAACGGGAACGGCACGGGGAACGGCAACGGCCCGGGCAACGGGAA
The DNA here is from genome assembly GCF_011758655.1 of Modestobacter marinus. NCBI lineage: Bacteria > Bacillati > Actinomycetota > Actinomycetes > Geodermatophilales > Geodermatophilaceae > Modestobacter > Modestobacter marinus. Next base: position 1,294,623 of record NZ_JAAMPA010000001.1, on the reverse strand, counting down.
CGGCAAGCCCAGCCGGGGCTGAGCGCGGCGTCACCCGGCGAGGCATGGCGCCGGTATGTTCCCCGCCACAGGCCCGGTCCGACGAGGCGGTGGCCGTGGGGGGCATCTGGGGTCGTGGGCGCGCGGGCGAACGGGTCGGACGAGCCGACCGGCACCCGGCATCCTGGCGCGGGCCCGCCACCGTCGTCCCCGGCCCACCCGGAGCCGGGCCACGCCCCTCCCGACAACGCCCCTCCTGACCACACCCCTCGGGACCCCACCCGTCCTGACCACGCGGACCTCTTCGCCGCGATGCCCACCCCGTACCTGGTCCTGACGCCTCAGCTGGTCATCGTCGACGCCAACCCGGCCTACCTCGCCAACACCGGCCGGACCCGGGAGGACCTGGTCGGCCGGCCGGTCTTCGAGGCGTTCCCCGGCAACCCCCACTCGACCGCCCCCGACGCCAGCGGCAGCCGGATCCGGGCGTCCCTCGAGCGGGCCCGGGACACCTGCCGCCCGCACACCCTGCCCGTCCAGGAGTTCGACATCCCCGACGGCTCGGGCGGCTTCACCAAGCACTTCTGGAGCCTGATCAGCGTCCCGGTGCTGGACGGCGAGGGGCGCTGCCGGCACCTGATGCAGCGGGTCGAGGACATCACCGACTACGTGCGCCAGCAGGCCATGTCCGACCACCCCAGCGGACGGGGGAGGCGCTGGCACCGCCGGGTGCTGGAGGTGGAGAGCGACCTGTTCGCCCGTGGCGCCGAGCTCCGCGCCGCCCGCCAGGCCGAGGCGGACACCGCACGCCGGCTCGCCGCCCTCTCCGGCGTGGCCCTGGCGCTGGGGCGCGCGGAGACGCTCGACGACCTGGCCCGGGTGGTCAACGAGCGCGGTCTGGTGGCGCTGGGCGCGCACGGCGGCGGGATCGGGGTGTGCGACGGCGCCCACCAGCTGCGGCTGGTGCTCACCGACGGGATCGCCCCGGTCGGCGTCGGGCCGGACACGGTGCTGTCGCTGGACGCTCCCTATCCCAGCTGCGTCGCCGCCCGCACGGGGGCGCGGGTGCTGCTGCCCGACCGGGCGGCCACCGAGGCGTTCTCCCCCCAGCTGGCCCGGCTGGCGGCCGCGACGGGTGTCCACGCCTGGGCGGCGGTGCCGCTGGAGAGCGGCTCCGGGCGGATCGGGTCGCTCAGCGTGGGCTGGATGCACTCCCCGGGACTGGAGGAGAGCGACCTGGAGCTGCTGCAGGCGCTGGCCGGTCAGTCCGCCCTGGCGCTGGAGCGCATCCGCGCCCGGGCCGACGAGCGCGCCCAGCACGCGGTCGTGGAGGGCATGGCCGAGGCGCTGCAGCGCAGCCTGCTCACCGAACCGCCCGAGGCCGAGGACCTGCAGATCGTCGTCCGGTACCTGCCGGCGGCGTCGCTGGCCCAGGTCGGCGGTGACTGGTACGACGCCTTCCTGCTGGGCGACGGCCGGATCGCCCTGGTGATCGGCGACGTCACCGGGCACGACCGGCACGCGGCGGCGGCGATGGCGCAGGTCCGCAACGTGCTCCGGGGGGTCGCGCACAGCGGGCGCGGCTCCCCGGGTGCGGTGCTCGGCGCGCTGGACCGGGCGCTGCTGGACCTGCAGGTGGACACCCTCGCCACCGCCGCGCTGGCCACGGTCGAGGAGGTGGGGGCCGGTGACCGGCTGCTGCGCTGGAGCAACGCGGGGCACCCTCCACCGCTGCTGCTCGACCCCGACGGCACGGTGACCGTGCTCGAGCGCGAGCCGGACCTGCTGCTGGGCGTCGACCCGTCCGTCCCGCGGAGCGACCACACCCAGCTGCTCGCGCCCGGCTCGACGGTCCTGCTCTACACCGACGGGCTGGTGGAGCGCCGGGGTGCGGTGCTGGACGAGGGCACGGCCTGGCTGGCCGGGGCGCTCGCCCGGTGGGCGCACCTCCCGCTGGAGGCGCTGTGCGACCGGCTGCTGGCCGAGCTCGAGGGGTCCGTGGACGACGACGTCGCCCTGCTGGCGGTGCGGGTGCGCGGGTAGCGCCCCCTGCTCAGCTCGCCGCGCCCCGGGCCCGCCGGGCCGGGACCAGGCGGTGCCCCGCAGCCCGGCAGCCGAGGACCAGGCAGGTCGCGGCGGCGGCCAGCGCCACCCGGCCGGGCGACGCGTCCACCCCACCGAGCAGCACCCCGACGCCGGCGGCGGCCAGCGCCGCGGTGAGCCACCGGTCCTGCCGCCGGCGCAGCCCCACCACCGCCAGGGCCAGGGCGGCGAGGACGGCGACCCTCGCCGGGTGCCCGGTGCCGGAGAGCTGACCGGTCCACGGCAGCCCCAGCGAGGCGACGGCGAGCACCCCGGCGCCGAGGAACCAGCCGTGGCCCCGGGTCACTCGGGGCGGCCCGGGGCCAGTGCCACCGCGGCACCCGTGGCGGCCAGGGCGACGGTGAGCCAGAAGCCCCGGTCGCTGGCGACGAGCGGGAGGGCGACCAGCACCCAGAAGGCGGCCAGGGCGACCAGTCCACCGGCCCCGATCCGCCACGCCGTCCGGACCGAGCCCCGCCGCCCGGCCAGTGCCGCGACGGGGGACGCCAGCGCGACCAGGGCGGCGACGGTGGCGAACGCCGACCAGGTCGGGACGACGTCCCACAGCGACTGGTCGATGAAGTCCAGGCTCAACCCCAGCTCCAGCAGGGCGAGCCCGAGCACGCCGAGCAGGAGGGCCACCAGCTCCGTCGCGGGCCGGCCCGACGGCCGGGCGGCGGCGAGGCGGGAGCGGACCGAGGACGACGAGGAGCGGCCGGCAGGCCCGTCCCCGGAGGAGGTGCCGGGCGCGGTGCCGGGGGTGGTGGTCGGCCCCGGGACCGGTGGCGGGGTGGGCGCGAACCCGGGGACGACGTCGACCGGGCCGGTGCCGGGGCCGTCCCGCGGCGGGTCGTAGGACGGCTGGTACGGCTGGTGGCTGCCGTGCCGCCCGGCGTCCGGCTGCTCCGGCTCGACCGTCTGGCGCTGGCTGGGCGGCAGCAGGATCGACTGGGTGCGGGGGTCCTCGGCCGTCCCGGTCACCGCGGGCTCGGTGGCGGGGTGCTCCGTGGCGGGGTGCTCGGTGGCGGGCTGCACGGTGGTGGGGTGGTCGCTGATGGGGTGCTGGTCCCCGGCGCGCTCGTCGGCGGGGTACCGGGTCGCGCCGGCGGGTGCCGAGCCCGGCTGCTGCTGGGGCTCGGGGATCGGCGGGTGCGGCTGGCTCACGTGTCCTCCTCGTGGGGTGCGCCGAGGCGCCGGCGGCCTGGTCGCGGGCGGCCGGACGGCGGGGCAGGGCGCTGGTCACCGTAGCCGCGGGGAGCCGTGCTGATCCCGTCCCCGCGCCGTGCTCCGGTCGCGCACCTAGGGTCGGGGCCGTGGCAGCACGCGCGGGCATCGTCGTCACCGGCACCGAGGTGCTCACCGGCCGGGTGGCCGACCGCAACGGGCCGTGGCTGGCCGAGGCGCTGCGCGCCCGGGGGGTCGACGTCGGGTCGGTGGTCGTCGTCGGCGACCGGCCCGAGGACCTGCGGGCCGCCCTGGCCTTCCTGGCCGGCGGGGGCACCGACCTGGTGATCACCACCGGCGGGCTGGGTCCCACGGCCGACGACCTGACCGCTGCCCTGGTCGCTGACTTCCAGGGCCGGCCCTCGGCGCTCGACCCGGACCTGGAGCAGCGGATCGCCGCGGTGGTGGCCCGGCTCAGCGCGCGCCGTGGCTGGCGGATGGACCCGGCGGCGACCGCGGCCGGCGTCGCCAAGCAGGCGCAGGTCCCGGCGGGGGCCACGGTGCTGGAGCCGGTCGGCACGGCGCCGGGCCTCGTCGTCCCGGTGGCCGAGGGCCGGAGCGGGCCCCCGGTGCTGGTGCTGCCCGGGCCGCCGTCGGAGCTGCAGGGCATGTGGCCGGCCGCGCTGGCGGCCGAGCCGGTGCACCGGGCGCTGGCCGGGGCCACCGAGCTGCGGCAGTCGACGCTGCGGCTGTGGGGCACGCCGGAGTCCGAGCTGGCCGCCAGCCTGCGCCGGGTCGACGACGAGGTGGGCGGCCTGGAGATCACCACCTGCCTGCGGGACGGCGAGCTGGAGATCGTCACCCGCTACGGCCCGGACGCCGAGCCGGCGCACCAGCGGCTGGTGCAGGCGGTCACCGCCGACTTCGGCGACACGCTGTTCAGCGACGGGCCGACGGTCGACGAGCTGGTCGCCGCCGCGCTGGACGAGCGGGGCTGGACGGTCGGCATCGGTGAGTCGTGCACCGGCGGGCTGCTCACCGCCCGGCTCACCGCACCGGCGGGGTCGTCGGCCCGGGTGCTCGGCGGGGTCGCGGCCTACGCCGACAGCGCCAAGACGCAGCTGCTCGACGTGCCGGTGAGCACCCTGGCCGCCGGCGGTGCGGTCAGCGCGGAGGTCGCCGCCGCACTCGCCCAGGGGGCCCGGCAGCGGTTCGCCGCCGACGTCGGGGTGGGCGTCACCGGGATCGCCGGCCCGGGCGGCGGCACGGCGGAGAAGCCGGTCGGCTCCGTCCACCTCGCCGCGGTCGGTCCGGACGGCGCGGTCGCCCGCTCGCTGAGCCTGCTCGGCTCGCGGGAGGCGGTGCGCCAGCGGACGACGACCCTGGCCCTGCACCTGCTGCGCCAGCTGCTGGTCGGCGGCCCGCCGGCCTGACCGTGGGTCGGGCCAGGTCGCGATCCTGACCACCACGTGGCTGCGGATCCGTCGCCCCGGGCTGACGCCGGTCAGGCCGGGCCGCCGTCCCGGCCCGCCGCGCGGCTGCTGGTCGGCGGCCCGCCGGCCTGACGGCGGATCAGGCCGGGTCGCCGTCCCGGCCGACCACCCGGCTGCGTCGCTCGAGGAACAGCACGTCGTGCCAGGTCGCCCGACCGTCGACGACCCGGCGGCCGACCCCGCTCGCGGCGGCCGACCACCCGGAACCCGAGCCGCTCGTGCAGCGCGAGGCTCGCGGTGTTGGCCGGGAGGACGGCCGCCCGGATGGTCCAGATGCCGTCGGCCTCGGTCGAGTCGATGAGCGCCTGCAGCAGCAGCCGCCCGACGCCCCGCCCGGCCGCGTGCGCGGCGACGTAGACCGAGTGGTCCACCACGCCGGCATACGCCGCCCGCGGCGACTCGCGGGTGCACGCCACCCAGCCGAGCACGGTGCCGGTGTCGTCGGTGGCGACGTGCCGGTGACCGGCCAGGCGTGAGGCGTCGAAGGCCGCCCAGCTCGGTGGCTCGGTCTCGAAGGTGGCGAGGCCGGTGGCGATGCCGGCGGCGAGGATCTCGCGGACGGCGGGCCAGTCGGCCGCCGTCATCGGGCGGAGGACGGTCGAGGGGGAGCCGGGCACGGCGTCATCCTCGCGCCCGGGTCGCGGGGCGCGGCCGGGGGTTCCACGTGGAACCGGACCTGCGAGGTCGGCGGGTGGGGCGCATCCTGGTCCGGCGCGGATGGACCGGTCGGGGTCACTCTCGGGGGCGGATCCCGGCCGTCAGCCCGCCCGGGTGTCAGTCGGCAGCTGGGCGGGCAACCGTCCCGGGTGACCACACTGACCCTGCACGCCACCGGCCCGATCGAGCCCGGCGAGGTGTGGGACCGCTTCGTGCACCCCGCCCGCTGGCCGGAGTGGTCCCCGCAGATCAGCCGGGTGCAGGCCAGTGCCCCGCGGATCGCCCAGGGCGTCACCGGGCGGGTGTTCGACCCGCTGCGCACCTCCGTCCCGTTCGTGATCGACGAGGTGTCCGACGCCACGCGGGAGTGGAGCTGGCAGGTCACCGTCGGCCCGACCCGGCTGGGGCTGGCGCACTGGGTGAGCCCCGGCCCGGACGGCGGGACGACCACCGGCCTGCGGATCAGCGGGTTCGCCCCGCTGGTGCTGGGCTACGCGCCGCTGGCCCTGCTGGCGCTCAAGCGGCTGGTGGCCCTCACGACCTGAGCGTCTCGTACGGTGCCGGCGTGAGTTGGTCGAGGCGCCGTCGTCCTGGCGTGGGAGCTGCCCGGTGACCGGTCGGCGTCGGCGTCGGGCGACCGCTCCGGGCGGCGCGCCCACTGCCGTTCCGCGCCCACCGGACCCGCAGCCGGAGCGCGACCGGCAGACTGAGCCGATGACCGAGACCCTCGACGACGCGACCGGAGCGGTGGACGGGCACGACGAGTTCTCGGCCGAGGGGCCGCGTCCGTCGCTGGACCTGCTGGTGTGGGACGCGCCGAACATCGACATGACCCTGGCGAACGTGATCGGCGCCCGCCCCACCGCGGCGTCCCGGCCACGGTTCGACGCGATCGCCGCGTGGTTCGTCGAGGGTGCCGAGGAGTTCGGGGCACCGCAGCAGCCGGAGGTCGAGGCGTGCGTCTTCGCCAACGTGCCGCCGCAGCACGCCACCTCGCTGCAGCGCTGGGTGGAGGCCCTGCGCAGCTTCGGTTACGCCGTCTTCGCCCGGCCCAAGCTGCAGCCCGACGACGACATCGACCAGTCGATGCTGGACCACATCAGCGTCCGGGCGCACAGTCACCAGCTGCGTCGTCTCGTCGTCTTCTCCGGTGACGGCCGGAACTTCGCCGAGCCGCTGGAGGACCTGGCGCGCGCGGGCACCGAGGTGGTCGTCGTCGCGTTCAGCGAGGTCGCCGGGTACGCGATCAGCTCCGAGCTGCTGCAGTTCGTCGACATCGAGGACGTCCCCGGCGCGTTCGTCGAGCCGCTGGACCGCGTGCGGCTGGACGCGCTGCCGGCGGACGGCGCCTGGCTGCGCCCGACCAAGAGCCTGCGCGACGCCGCCGGTCTCTTCGCCGCCCGCCGAGGCTGACGCCCCGGCAGCCCGGAGCCCCGGAAGCCTGGAGCCCCGGCAGCCCTGGAGCCCTGGCAGCCGGGCGGTCGCCACCTGATGGTGGCGGCCTGACGGAGGGCGGCCGTCCGGTCAGGCGGTGGTGGCCCGGTCAGGCCGCGCGCGAGCTGCCGAGGTCGGAGTCCACCGCGCCCGGGGCCGTGCCCGCACCGGCAGCGGCACGGCCGCGACCCCGGCCGGCACGGTCGGGAGCCTGGACGGGCAGCGCGGCGGCGGGCGCGACGGGGACGTCGACGACGGTCATCCGGGAGTTCGCGTAGGTGGTGACGGCGTAGAGGAAGACGACCACGCCGAGCATCTCGAACACCTCCTCCGCCGTGGTGGCCAGGACGTAGGGGGTGGACAGCAGCGTCCCCCGGTCGTCGGCCAGCCAGCTGCCCACCATCTCCATGCCGATGGCGCCGCCGACGTAGAGGGTCCCGGCCACCACCATGAGCAGGCCGATCCGTCCGGGCAGCCCGCGGAGGAAGCGGACGTAGGCGGCGGCGAACAGCAGGACCAGCGGTGCGGCCAGCAGCCACCAGCCGAAGGTGAAGACCCCGGTCGGCTCCACCACCTTGCCGACCTGGTGGTTGGCCCGCTCGTGCAACCGCACGAGCTCGTCGACCGAGAGGTAGCCGAACACCGCGGCGAGGACCGTCCAGTGCCACCGCCAGCGGTCGCGGACCCGATGCGCCCACGCACCGACTCCCGCCACCGCGGCCGCCGCCGACAGCAGCAGCGCCGAGGAGAACCACGTCGGGAGGTTCCCCTCCCGGTTGACGCTGAGCAGGTCGAGCAGCCCTGCCGCCGGCGAGTCGGCCGCCTGCAGCACGAGGAGGTTCAGGGTGAGGCTGACCGCGCCCAGCAGGACGACCGCCCCGGTCAGGACGGCGACCAGCCGGCGCGGTCGGATGACGGTGAGCACGGTGGACCCCTGGGATCGACGCCCCAGGACCAGCTGACCCAGGTGCCCGAGCACCGTAGGTCGGTTGATGAACAGTTGACAACTCGGCGAACTGACGGTGAACGGCAGGTGACCAGCCGTCGCCCGACCCGGCACCGGCTCGACAGCACGACGTGGCGGTCGGTCCGGGCGCCGGCGCCTACGGCGAGGGCCCGCTGGTCACCCTCTCGGTGGAGGGGGACCAGCGGGCCCGCCGGACGCGGCGGCTGCTGCGCCCGGTCGGTACGACTAGCGGCGGGCCAGCCGGCGGACGCCGCCGGTGTAGGGCATCGAGTAGTGCGCGAAGACGTCCGGCTCCTGCTCGACGGTCAGCTCGCCGTCGGTGTCGATGGACGGCGCGCTCTTGGTGAGGTCCTTGGAGACGGTGACCCGGATGTGGTCGGGGGCCACGGTGGCGCCGGTCAGCGGCACGAACGTCAGCTTGTGCCGGCCGATCATGCCGGTGGTGACCGCAGCGAAGAACGGCTGGTCGGTGGTGGTGTCCACGTACACCGACTCCAACGTGCCGATCTTGCTCCCGTCCGGGTCGACGACGTTCAGGGTGCGCCAGTCACGGATGTTCTCGGCCGGGAACACGGGTCCTCCTCGGTCTGGGGGCAGTTGACCCTCCATGCCCGCAGGTGCGGCCCGGCAACCCCCGGGTGATCACCGAGCGGGTCAGCGGGTACCGGGGAGGACGTGACCCCCCAGGACGACGCGGCGCCCCAGGAGCTCGTGGTCATGGTCGGGCTGCAGGGGTCGGGCAAGTCCAGCTGGGTCGCCGCGCACCTGGCCGGCACCCACGTGGTCGTCAGCAAGGACCACTGGCCGAACGCCCGGCACCGCGAGGCCCGGCAGCAGCGGGTGGTGGCCGCCCTGCTCGCCGAGGGCGCCAGCGTCGTCGTCGACAACACCTCGCCCTCGCCGGCCGAGCGGGCACCGCTGATCGCGACGGCGGCAGCGGCCGGCGTCCCGGTCCGCGCGGTGTTCCTCGACGTCCCGCTGGAGACCTGCCGGGCCCGCAACGAGGCGCGCGAGGGCCGGGACCGGGTGCCGCTGGTGGGGTTGTACAGCGCCGCCGGCCAGCTCACCCCGCCGAGCACCGCCGAGGGGTTCGGCGAGGTGCAGGTGGTCCGGGGTTGAGCAGTCGGTCAGGCCCCGGGGCCGGAGGAGCGCGGCCGCGGGACGGCGGCGGTCGCCAGCCCGGAGGGCAGCCGGGCCCACACGTGCTTGCGCTCGGTGTCGCTGCACCAGCCGTAGTCGAGCGACAACTGGGCCACCATCGGCAGCCCCATCCCGCCGTACGCCGGGTCGCGGTCGACCGCGGGGCGCGGTGGGGCGTCGGGCGAGCCGTCGGTGAGCACGATCAGCCAGCCGGCCGGGGCGGCGACGATCAGCGCCACCACCGCACCGCCACCGTGCCGCAGCGCGTTGGAGCTCAGCTCCTCGAACACCAGCAGCAGGCCCTCACGGGCGTCCTCGGTGGACCGGGCGGCCAGGGACGGGTGGGCGAGGCGGGCCCGCAGGTCCATGCGCACCCGGGACGCGTCGTGCACCGTCGGGAGCTCCCACCGCCACACGTCGCCGTCCTCGTGGGGCACGTCGGCCGATGGCCAGACCAGTGCGCTCACTCTTCGGGCCTCCCGCCGGCCGGTGTCTCCGCCGGGACCATGGTGGCGGACGCAGCGCCCGGGTGCAGCACGGGGGGTCACGTGTCGGCTCGGTGCGGTCAGCGCCGCGCCCGCTCCTCGCCCCCGTCGGGGCCGGCGGCGACGCCGGGCATGCCGTGGACGTCCAGCCGCTGGAGCAGCCCGGTCAGCTCCAGCGGCCCGGTGACGATGCGGCTGGTCGCGATGACGCCGACGTGCTTGCCGTCGGCCTCCGGGTGCTGGCTGACCCACACCAGCGCCGTGACCCCGGCGGACCCGAAGAAGGTCACCCCGGACAGGTCGATGGTGAGCAGGCGCTCCGCCTCGCGCAGCGCCGCGAGCAGGGTCTGCTGCAGGAGCGGGTTGCTGGCCGCGTCCAGCTCACCGGACACGGAGGCGACGAGCTGCCCCGGTTCCGGGCCGTCGGCGAGCCGCACCTGGAACGGCGCCTCGCCGGCTGCCGACCTGACCGTCTTGATGGGTCCTCCTCCAGACCGGGACACCTCCGCCGTGTCCGTCACCGATCGTCTCCCGTCGGCCCCTGTCCGCAGATCGGGACAGGGCGGGTCCCTACCCCGATCGGGGCACGCCAGTCGCTGGACCCGGTCAGGAACGTCATCACTTCGTCATCCGGTTCCACTCGCGGTCCGGGTGACGGGTGTGACACGGTGTCACACGGCCGACATGAGGCCGCCGGTGCGGTAGGGCCCGTGCCCGGCGGTGGAGCCCTCGCAGCAGCGCATGGCGCGCCGGGGCCGCTTGCCCGCCGAGGCCGCCCAGTCCCCCTGGACCGAGTGCGGCGCCGTGAGGACGACGAACGCCCGGCCCAGCGTGGTCTGGTGCGGAGAGGGGGTGGGCCGATGTGGGACTACCTGGTCGATCGGCGCGGACTGATCGCCTTCCAGGCCTTCCAGCACGTCAGCCTGGTCGTGCAGTGCGTGCTGCTGGCCACCGTGATCGCCATCGGACTGGCGGTGCTGGCCTACCGCAGCCCGCGGCTCACCGGGCTGGCCAACGGCCTCTCGGCCATCGGGCTGACCATCCCGTCGTTCGCGCTGCTGGGCATCCTGCTCGCGCCCTTCGGGTTCGGGATCACCCCGGCCGTGATCGCGGTGACCTTCTACGCCGCCCTGCCGATCCTGCGCAACGCCGTCGTCGGCCTGGCCGGCGTCGACCGGTCGCTGGTGGAGTCGGCGCGCGGCATCGGGATGAGCCGGCTGAGCACGCTGGTGCGGATCGAGCTCCCGCTCGCCTGGCCGGTGATCCTGGCCGGCATCCGGGTCTCCACCCAGATGGTCATGGGCATCGCCGCGATCGCCGCCTACGTGCTCGGCCCCGGCCTGGGCAGCTTCATCTTCTCCGGACTCTCCCGGCTGGGCGGTGCGAACGCGCTGAACGCCACGCTCGTCGGGACCATCGCGATCGTCCTGCTGGCCCTCGTCCTGGACGTGGTGCTCGTGCTGGTCGGTCGCCTGACCACCTCGAGGGGCATCCGTGTCTGAGACCACCGCCGAGCGCGGCGGCGCCACCGCAGCAGCCGCACCGACCCGCACCGACCGCCAGGTCAGCGGTGTGTCGATCCGGCTCGAGGGCGTCACCAAGAACTATCCCGGCCAGGCGAAGCCGGCGGTCGACGCCGTCGACCTGGACATCCCGGCCGGGCAGATGGTCATGTTCGTCGGTCCTTCCGGCTGCGGGAAGACCACGCTGCTGAAGATGCTCAACCGGCTGGTGGAGCCCACCAGCGGCAAGATCTTCCTGGGCGACGAGGACGTCACCGGGCAGGACGCCGACCAGCTGCGCCGCCGGATCGGGTACGTCATCCAGGCCGGTGGGCTCTTCCCGCACATGACCGTGGGCACCAACGTCGGCCTGGTCCCCGGGATGCTCAAGTGGGACCGCAAGCGGATCGACGCCCGGGTCGACGAGCTGCTGGAGCTCGTGGGCCTCGACCCCGAGGTCTACCGCGACCGCTACCCCCGCGAGCTCTCCGGTGGCCAGCAGCAGCGCGTCGGCGTGGCCCGGGCGCTCGCCGCCGACCCGCCGGTGCTGCTGATGGACGAGCCGTTCGGGGCGGTCGACCCGATCACCCGCCAGCGCCTGCAGGACGAGCTGCTGCGCATCCAGGAGGAGCTGGGCAAGACGATCGTGTTCGTCACCCACGACTTCGACGAGGCGGTCAAGCTCGGTGACCGGATCGTCGTCTTCGACGTCGGCGCGCGGGTCGTGCAGTACGACACCCCGGAGGCGATCCTCGCCGACCCGGCGGAGGAGTACGTGGCCGACTTCGTCGGCGCCGGCGCGACGCTGAAGCAGCTGACCCTCACCCGGGTCGGGGACGTCGAGCTGCTCCACCCCCAGCAGGCCCGGGTCGGTGAGGACGCCGCCGAGGTCGTCCGCCGCGCGTCGGCCGCCGGGGAGAAGTACGTCGTCGTGGTCGACCGGCGTGACCGGCCGATCAGCTGGCCGTCGCTGGCGGAGCTGTCCCGGGCGACCACCGTGCCCGACACCGTGGACGAGAAGCTCCCGGTGGTGGGGCTCCGCTCCACCCTCAACGACGCGCTGGACACCATGCTCGCCGCCAGCCAGGGCGGCGTCGTGGTGACCGGCCGGGACGGCGTCGCCGGCGTCATGGTGGTGGAGACGGTGATGGCCGCGATCCAGCGCACCCGCGACGAGGTGGAGGGATGACGGCCCCCCGCCCCGCGGCGACCGAGGCCTACCCCGACACCGAGGTCGACGACGCGCTGGCCCAGACCCAGACGCCGGCGGCCGGCGGCTCGGAGGAGGCCCGCGGTGCGTGGCGCGGGCTGCTCGTGCAGCCGGTCCTCGTGCTGGCCGGGGTGCTGGCCTTCGTCGTCTGGCGGTCGACTGCCGAGCTGGCCGACACCGAGCAGCGCCAGCTCGGCTGGAGCGTGCTGGGCCGCAGCATCGTCGAGCACCTGCAGCTCACCCTGCTGGCCGCCGTCGTCGTGCTGCTGATCGGCATCCCGCTGGGCGTCCTGCTCACCCGCGGGCCGTTCCGCCGGGCCACGCCGCTGGTGCTCGGCGTGGCCAACACCGGCCAGGCCGCCCCGGCGATCGGGCTGTTCGTGCTGCTGGCCACCTGGCTGGGGTTCGGCTTCCGGTCCGCGGTGGTGGCCCTGGTGCTCTACACGGTGCTGCCGGTGCTGCGGAACACCATGGTGGGGCTGCAGGGCGTCGACCCGCGGCTGGTCGAGGCCGGCCGGGGGATGGGCATGAGCTCCCTCGCCGTCCTGCTGCGGGTGGAGCTGCCGCTGGCCGTGCCGGTCATCCTGGCCGGCGTCCGGACCGCCCTGGTGCTGCTCGTCGGCACCGCCACGCTGGCGACCTTCATCAGCGGCGGCGGCCTGGGCCAGCTGATCACCACCGGGATCAACCTCTCGCTGGACAGCCTGCTGTTCAGCGGTGCTGTCCTCGTCGCCCTGCTCGCGCTGGCCATCGACTGGCTCGGCCGCGTCGTGGAGCACGTCGCCCGACCGAAGGGACTCTGATGCGCACCCGCGCCGCCACCGCGTGCTCGCTCGCGGCCGCCACGCTGCTCACCGGGTGCGGTCTGCAGGCCGCCACGCAGTACACCCCGGCGTCCGAGCCGGCCGACATCCAGCCGATCGAGGGGGTGGCCGGCGAGGAGATCGTGGTGGGGTCGAAGAACTTCACCGAGCAGCTGATCCTCGGCAAGATCGCGGTGATCGCGCTGCAGACCGCCGGGTTCGACGTGGTCGACCGGACCAACATCCCCGGCTCGGTGCCGGCCCGTCAGGGCATGGTCAACGGGGAGATCGACATGGAGTGGGAGTACACCGGCACCGCGTGGCTCTCCTACCTCGGTGAGACCGCGCCGATCGTGGACCCGCTGGAGCAGTACGAGGCCGTCCGGGACGCCGAGCTGGCCAACGGCCTGACCTGGCTGCCGCCGGCGGAGGCCAACAACACCTACGCCTTCGCCGTCCGCAGCGAGGCGGTCGACGACCTCGGTGGGATCAGCAGCCTCTCGGAGGTCGCCGAGCTGCCCGTGGAGGAGCGGACCTTCTGCGTGGAGAGCGAGTTCGCCAGCCGGAACGACGGGTTCGTCCCGATGCTGGAGACCTACGGCCTGGAGCTCGGCGACGCCCAGGGCGTGCCGCGGGACAACGTCAGCACGCTGGACACCGGTGCGGTCTACGAGGCCACCGACCAGGGCGCGTGCAACTTCGGCGAGGTCTTCACCACCGACGGCCGGATCCAGGCGCTGGACCTCACGGTGCTCGAGGACGACCGGGCGTTCTTCCCCAACTACAACATCTCGCCGGTGCTGCTCACCGAGACCTTCACCGAGCACCCCGAGCTGGCCGACCTGTTCGGGCAGATCACCCCGCTGCTGACCAACGACGTGCTGCAGGAGCTCAACGCCCGGGTCGACGTGGCCGGCGAGCAGCCGGGGGACGTGGCGCTGGAGTGGATGGTCTCCGAGGGGCTCGTCGAGCCGGCCTGACCCGGCCCGACCTGCTCAGCTGCGGGCGGCCAGCTCGCACAGCCGGCTGACCAGGAACTCCACGGCCGCCTCGCTGTCGACGTCCTCGGCCACCGCCACCGCGGTGGCCGAGGCCGACGGCGTCCGGCGGTCCACCAGGGTCTGCCCGCGCCCGGCCCCGTGGCCGGTGTCCACGACGACGTCCCGGCGCACCGACGTCAGCGTGCCCGGCACGATCGCCTCGGTCAGCGCGAGGGCGTCGTGCACCACCACGCCGTCGACGCCGTAGCTGCTGCGGGCGTGGTCGACGTACTGCTGCAGGATCGCCGCCGCCCGGTCGCCGACCGGGCCGGCCGCGGCGAACCGGGCGATCCCCTCCGCCGTCAGGACGGTGGGCAGCGTGACGTCCAGGCCCACCAGCACGGTCGGCAGGCCCGCGCCGAACACCGCCGCGGCGGCCTCCGGGTCGGCCCACACGTTGAACTCCGCGGCCGCGGTCACGTTGCCGCCGCGGGTGGCCGAGCCGCCCATGACCACCAGCCGGCCGATCCGTGCCGCCGCCTCGGGGTACACGCCGATCAGCAGGGCGATGTTGGTCAGCGGGCCGATCGCCGCCACGGTCACCGGCTGCTCGCTGGCCAGCAGGAGCTCCGCCAGCGCCACCACCGCGGGCCGGGGGTCGACGGCGGCCGGGGACGGCGGCAGCACGACGCCGCCGAGGCCCGCCGTCCCGTGCACGTGCCCGGCCCGCTCCGGCTGCGGGAACACCAGCGACGTGCGGGCGCCCGCGGCCACCGGGACGTCGGACCGCCCGGCCAGGTGCAGCACCCGCAGCGCGTTCTCGGTGGTCTCGGGGAGGCCGACGTTGCCGTGCACCGTCGTCACCAGCTGCAGGTCGACCTCGAGGCTGGCCAGCGCGAGCAGCACGGCCAGGGCGTCGTCGATGCCCGGGTCGGTGTCGATCACCAGGGGGGTGCGCATCGGCCCATCCCACCAGACCGGCCCGACACGCCGGCGCGCCGGATCGGGGGTCGAGGTCATCGGTCGGCCAGGACGGTGCTGACCTGGCCTTTCGTCCGGTGGTGTCGACTAGTGCCCGGGTCCGGAGGCGGGTCATCGACCGCTGCGGAGGGGTCCGGCAACGGTTGGGTCACGCGGTCGTGCGGGGGTGTCCGGAACAGGGGTCCGCGGGCTCCGTCGTCCGTAACTTCTCCCTTGCCCGCGGCCCCTTCCCCGGCCGCGGCGACTACTTCCCGGGAGGGCAGCACATGGCGATCCAGCTGGCACCGGTCCGGTCGGCCGAGCTGCCCGTCGCCCGGGACACCGGCCGGCTCGGGCTGTTCGGCACCGACACCCCGGCGCCGAACACCACCGACCTGGCGTTCGGGCTGGCGGTCGGCCTGGCGTGCGGCGTGCTGGGCATGTCGCCCACCCCGACCGCGGACGACGACGTCGCGGTGCGCCCGCCGCGCTCCCGGCGCCGTCAGCTCGCCCGTCGTGCCGCCGCCTGGGGCGCCGGCGGGGACGGTGCGCACCTGGCCTGGCGGGCGGCGCCGCTGCGGGTCCACCGGCTGACCGACGGCCCGGACCGGTCCGCGACCCGGCCGGCGCCGCTCCGGCCGGCCGCCCCGGTCGCCCCGGTCGCGGGGCGGGCACCGGCCCCCGCCGTGCCGCCGGCCGTGGACCACGAGCTGGAGGCGGCGATCGAGTTCGCCACCGACCTCTCCGTCGACCTGCTCACCACCCCCGCCCGGCTGGCCGCGCGCCCGTCCCGGCTGACCGCCCCGGTGCGGCTGCTGCTCGGCCGGCTGCGCGGCGTGCACCGGCGGGCGGCGGCCTGGGGCAGCGGCCCGGACGGCGCCTCGCTCAGCTGGGGTCGCCCGGTCCCGCCCCCGGTGCACCGGCTGACGCTGACGGCGCTCCCGGAGCCCGCCCCGCGGCCGTCCCGGGTGGTCGTGCCCGAGCCCCGGCAGCCGGTCGACCTCCGGCCCGCCGGCGTCGGCGGCCGGCCCTCCGGCCCGGACCTCCGGCCCTTCGACCCAGACCTCCGGCATCGAGCGCCGGACCTCCGGCACCGTGCACCGGACGACGACGAGGTCCCGCCGATGCGGGAGCTGCCCAGCACCCCCACCGCACCGCCGGAGCCGCGCAGCGCGGCGACGGCGCAACCGCGAGGCAGCGGGAACCGGCCACACTTCTTTAGGGTGGCTACATGTTCACCACGCGGCCGGAGCTCGCCGGCACCTTCGGGATGGTCGCCTCGACGCACTGGCTCGCCAGCGCCGCGGGCATGGCGACCCTCGAGGCCGGTGGGAACGCGTTCGATGCCGCGGTCGCTGCGGGACTCACCCTGCAGGTGGTCGAGCCGCACCTCAACGGCCCGGGGGGCGAGGTCCCGATCCTCTTCGCCCGGAGCCCGCGGGCAGCCACCGGCGCGGGGGTCCCCGTGGTCCTGTCCGGTCAGGGGGTCGCCCCCGCCGGCGCGACGATCGACGCCTTCGGGGACCTCGGTCTCGACCTGATCCCAGGCACCGGTCTCCTCGCCGCCACCGTGCCCGGCGCCCTCGGCGCCTGGCTGACCCTCCTGCGCGACCACGGCACCCTGCCGCTGGGCGCCGTCCTCCGCTTCGCCATCGAGTACGCCGAGCACGGCCACCCGGTCCACCCCCGGGTCGCCGCGACCGTCGCCTCGGTCTCCGAGCACTTCCGCACCCACTGGCCGACCTCGGCCGCCACCTGGCTCGCCCCCGACGGAGCACCCCCCACCGCCGGCCGCCTGTTCCGCAACCCGGTCCTCGCCTCGACCTACCGCCGACTGCTCGACGCAGCGCGCGGACCCTCCCGAGAGGCGCAGATCGACGCGGCACTGGCGTCCTGGTACACGGGGTTCGTCGCCGAGGCGATCGACGAGTTCTCCCGGTCCCCGGTGATGGACGACTCCGGTCGTCCCCACCGCGGCTTCCTCACCGGTGAGGACCTGGCCAGCTGGGCCCCGAGGTACGAGCCGCCGGTCACCCTCGACTGGCAGGGGTGGACGCTCGCGAAGGCCGGGCCGTGGTCCCAGGGCCCGGCGCTGCTCCAGGCGCTCGCGATGCTGGACGGCCACCCGGCAGCAGGGGCCGGGGCCGGGTACGCATCGGGCACCGCCGATGCCGACCTGGTCCACGCCAGCGTGGAGGCGGTGAAGCTGGCGATGGCCGACCGTGAGGCCTGGTACGGCGACATGGCCGAGGTCCCCGTGGACGACCTGCTGTCCACGAGCTACACCGAGCAACGGCGGGCGCTGATCAGCGACCGGGCCAGCACCGAGCTGCGCCCCGGCTCGCCAGGGGGGCGCCCGCCGCGGCTCCCCCGGTTCGTCACCGAGGGCGGCCGCGCCTCCGCCGGTCCGGTCGCCGGGGTCGGGGAGCCCACCGTCGACACGCGGGGCACGACCCGGGGCGACACCTGCCACGTCGACGTCGTCGACCGCTGGGGCAACCTGGTCTCGGCCACCCCCTCGGGGGGCTGGCTGCAGAGCTCGCCGGTCATCCCCTCGCTCGGCTTCGCGCTGGGCACCCGGGCACAGATGTTCTGGCTGGAGCCCGGGCTCCCCAACTCGCTGCAGCCGGGCAAGCGCCCGCGCACCACGCTCACCCCGTCCCTGGCGCTGCGCGGTGGGGTGCCGACCCTGGCCTTCGGCACCCCCGGCGGTGACCAGCAGGAGCAGTGGCAGCTGTGCTTCTGGCTGGCCCACGTGCTGGGCGGGCTGGACCTCCAGGCGGCCATCGACGCGCCGGCCTGGCACACGACCGCCTTCCCGTCGTCGTTCGTCCCGCGGGAGATGACGCCGGACGAGGTCGTGGTCGAGTCCCGGATCGGGGAGGAGACCATCGCCGAGCTGCGCCGCCGCGGCCACGCGGTCACCGTCTCCGACCCGTGGTCGCTGGGCCGGCTCTCCGCGGTCTCGGTCGACCCGGAGACGGGCCTGCTGCGGGCCGGGGCCAACCCGCGCGGGATGCAGGGCTACGCCGTCGGTCGCTGAGCCGTCAGCAGCCCGGCCGTCGTCGGCCGGGCTGTGGTCGGCCCGGTCGGTCAGTCCGGCGCCTCCTCCTCGGCCAGCTCCACCGGCACCACCGCGGCCAGGCAGCGCCGGATCGCCACCACCACGCTGCTCGCCGCGAACAGGTCGTCGTCGGTGCCGGAGCGGGCGCGCCGCAGCTCCACCTCCAGGCCGTGCAGGTCGCGGTAGGCGGTGCGGGTGGTGTCGGGATCGGCCGTCGCGCCCTCGACGGAGCGCAGCACCTGCGCCAGCCCGGTCAGGGCACCGGCCGCCGCCGGCCGCAGGGCCGGGCCGAGCGCCACCTGCGAGAGGTCCGCGGTCTCGGTCTCGGCGATCAGCTGGGTGAGGTCCTCCACCAGCAGGGTGAGGCGTTCCAGCGCCCGGGCCTGGGCGTACTGCCGCTCGGCGTCCTGCTGGTGCCGCCGGGCCCGGCGGTTCCCCCGCCGGGCCTCGTCGGTCTGCTGCACCGCCGCACGCATCTGAGCCAGCACCGGGTCGATGGTGTGGATGCGCTCCCGCCACTCGTCCTCGGTGGGAGGGTGCTCCTGCTGGAGCCCGTCGGCGAGGTCCTCCAGCTGGTCGGCCAGCAGGTCGCGCAGCCGGGCCAGCTCGGTCTGCGAGGGAGCCAACGGCAGCGGCGGGAAGACGGCGAGCACGGCCGTCCCGATCAGGGCGCCGAAGAAGGTGAGCCCGGCGTAGCCCAGCACGTAGTCCAGGGGGTCGCCGCCGCCGATGATCAGCACGAACAGCGCCGAGGTGGGCACCCAGCTCCCGGAGCCGCCCAGCCGGTGCCAGCCGGCCAGGAGCACCCCCACGGTCACCACGATGCCGACCCGCACCACGACCGGGACGGGCAGCGCGTCGACGGCCAGGGCGACGGCGGCCCCGAGCGCGATGGCGGCCACCGACTGGGCGGCGGACCGGGCCGAGCCGGCCAGCGTGGTCGAGGTGGCGATGACCGCCCCGAACGGCGCGTAGTAGGGGTACTCCTGCGCCGGCCCCGGGAGCACCCGGGCGAGTGCCCAGGCGATCGTCGCCGCGATGGCGGCCCGCACGGCCAGGCCGAGCTGCGGGTGCCGGGCCCAGGTGCGCTCCAGCGCGCTCGACCAGGACCGGGGGTCCCGTCTGCTCGGCCGGTGCTCCGGCGACCGGGAGGCGGCTGTCTCCTGCACCGGTCCATCGTCCCCCGCCGATGGGGGAGCCGCCCGGCACGCCCTGCGACCGGTCCGGGGCGTCACCAGGCATGATCGGTTCCGGTACGCGGCCGTGAGGGCCCCGTCGGCGGCGCACGGGAGCGAGGGCGGGGGCGGATGTCGGGGTACGACCCAGCCCACGGGGCGGCTGCCCGGGCTGCGGCGGTGGCCGCCGGGCCGGTCCTCCAGCGGCTGGCCGACCTGGCCGCCCGGCTGCTGGGGCCCGACGTCGCCCAGCTCTCGCTGATCGGTGAGATGCAGACGGCTGCCGTCCTCAGCGGCCCGGCGGCCGCGCGGCAGGCGCTCGAGCTGCCGCTGGCCGAGTCGCTGTGCGCCGTGACCGTCGAGACCGGGGAGCCCCTCGTCGTCCGGGACGCCGCGAACGACCCCCGGGTCGCGGACCGGGCACTGGTCACCTCCGGTGAGATCGGCGCCTACCTGGGTGTGCCGCTGCAGGGCTGGCACGCCGCCCTGTGCGTCTTCGGGGCCGCGCCCCGGGACTGGACCGACCAGGACGTCGCCGTGCTCCACCTGCTCGCCGAGTGCGTCGCGACGGAGCTCCGGCTGGCCGCGGTCGGTGCGGAGTCGGAGGCCAACCGGTGGCGCTGGGGCCTGGCCATCGACGCGGCCGAGCTCGGCAGCTTCGACTGGGACGCCGTCGCCGACCAGCTGATCTGGGACGACCGGTTGCTCGACCTCTACGGCTGGGACCGCGCGGCCTTCCCCGGCACGCTGAGCGCGCTGATCGAGCGGCTGCACCCGGAGGACGCGGACGGCGTCACCGCCACGATCCGCACGGCGCTGGTGACCGGCGAGGGCTTCGACCAGCAGCACCGGGTCCAGCTGCCCAGCGGGGAGCTCCGCTGGGTGCGCGCCCGGGGCCGCGCCGTCCTGGACGGGACGGGGACGGCGGTCCGGGTCGTCGGGGTGGCCCACGACGCCACCGCGCAGCGGCGGGTCGAGGCGCAGGTCGCCGAGGTCCTGGAGTCGATGCCGGCGGCGTTCTTCTCGCTGGACCGGGACTGGACCTTCCGCTACGTCAACGGTGGCGCCGAGGAGCTGCTCGGCGCGACCCGGGCGCAGCTGCTCGGCGGCGACCTGTGGGAGCTGTTCCCCGATGCGGTCGGCAGCGGGTTCGAGACCAACTACCGGCAGGCGATGACGTCCGGCGAACCGGCCGCCTTCGACGCCTATTACCCGCCGCCCCTGGACGCCTGGTACGAGGTGCGCGCCTGGCCGACCCTCGAGGGGCTGTCGGTCTACTTCAGCGAGGTCACCGAGCGCTACCGGACCGAGCAGGCGGCGCGGCGACGGGCCGAGGGGCTGGCCCTGGTCACCCGGGTCTCCGACACCGTCGCCGCCGCCCTGGTCGACGGCCGGGGGGCGGCGGAGGCCATGCGCGAGCTGGCGCTCGGCGTCGTCCCCGCCCTCGGGGACTGGGTGATCGTCAGCCTGACGGACGAGGGCGGCCGGCTGCAGGACGTCGCCACCTGGCACCGGGACCCCGGTCTCCGGCCGGTCGCGGAGCGCTACGCCGAGCTGCGGCTGGCCGCCCTCACCTCGACCGCCCCCCTCGTCGCCGCGCTGGCCAGCGGCAAGGTGATCGAGGTCCCCGACGTGACCGAGGCGGTCGGGCGGACGCTGCCGCCCGGGCCCGTGCGCGAGGCGTTCGAGACGCTGGCCCCGGCGACGGCGGTCGCCCTCGGCCTGACCGCGCACGGCCGGACGGTGGGCGCCATGAGCGTCTACCGCTCGGCCGACCGCGACCCCATGGACCCCGAGGACGTCGAGGTCGTCCACCAGCTCGCCGGTCGGGTGGCCCTGGCGCTGGACAGCGCGGCGCTGCAGGAGCAGCACCGCCGGATGGCCGAGGACCTGCAGCGCAGCCTGCTCACCGACCCGCCGCAGCCGGACCACGCCGACATCGCCGTCCGGTACTCCCCGGCCGTGCAGGCCGCCCAGGTGGGCGGCGACTGGTACGACGCGTTCCTCCAGTCGGACGGGACGACGGTCCTCGCGATCGGTGACGTCGTCGGGCACGACACGAAGGCGGCTGCGGCGATGGGGCAGCTGCGCGGCCTGCTGCGCGGGATCGCCTGGCGCAACGCGGCCGGCCCGGTGCAGGTGCTCCGCGACCTGGACGGCGCCATCGAGGGGCTCCAGCTGCACACCCTGGCGACCGCGGCCGTGGCCCGGCTGGAACGGACCGGCGGGGAGCCGGGGCGGGGGGAGACGCGGCTGCGCTGGTCCAACGCCGGCCACCCGCCGCTGATGGTGCGGCACGCCGACGGTGGGGTCGTGGTGCTGGACACCCAGCGGGCCGACCTGATGCTCGGCGTGGCCGCCGACGCCCCCCGCCGGGAGCACGAGGTGCTGCTGCAGCCCGGTGCGACGGTCGTCCTCTACACCGACGGCCTCGTCGAGGGACGCGACCTCCCGCTCGACGACGGGGTGGCCCGGCTGGCCGGCCTGCTCGCCGAGCTGGGGGACCTGCCGCTGGGGGAGCTGCTGGACCAGATCGTCGACCGGTTGCGCCCGCAGGGGTCGGAGGACGACGTCGCGCTGGTCGCCGTCCGGCTGCACCCCGACGAGGTGCTGCCCCCGGCGCGCTGAGCCGGGCTCAGCGCCGGGGCAGCAGCGCCCAGACGCTCTTCTGGCCGTCGGTGGAGTGCCAGCCGTGGGCGTCGGCCATCTCCGCGATCAGGTAGAGGCCCAGCCCGCCCTGGCTGGGGTCGCGCCCGACCGCCGGCTGCGGGGGGCGCTGGACCGCGGAGTCGCGCACCTCGACCAGCCAGGCGCGCGGCGTCCGCCGCACCTGGGCGTGCACCCCGCCGCCGCCGTGCCGCAGGGCGTTGGAGGCCATCTCGTCGAAGGCCAGGACGACGGCCTCGTCGAGCTCGGCCGCCTGAGGACTGCCGTCGGACTCCTCGGCCAGCCCGCGGCGCAGCTGCGCCCGGACCCGGGGGAGCTCCGCCACGCCGTTCAGCGCCCACTGCCAGCCGGCCTCGGCCGGCGGAGGAGGGGACGACGGCCACGCAAGGCTGGCCCCCTCGCCCGTCACCCGGTCTCCTCGCTGTCGGGCCGCGGACAGTCACGCGGCAGTTTCGGTCCGCGAACGGTCGCACGCCGAACCCCTGTCTTGTCTCGGCAGGGGCAGGTCCAATCATGAAGTCGATGTGATCTACACCTCACCGGTCCGGGGTGGGTCACGCCAGTCGAGCGGCGCGGCGCCCGCTCAGCCGGTGAGCGCGGCCAGGTGGTCGCGCACGGAGGACGGGTCGCGCATCACGCCGCCCATCACCGCGACCCCCCGGGCACCGGCGGCGAGGCAGCCGGGGACGTCGTCCGGGCCGATGCCGCCGAGCGCGAAGACCGGCGGGCCGTGCGGGACCAGCTCGGCCAGGCCGGCGAGCCCGAGGGCCGGGCCGTGGCCGGGCTTGGACGCGGTCAGGAACACCGGGGACAGGAAGGCCGCGTCGCAGCCCTCCGCGCGTGCCCGGGCCAGTTCGGCGGCGGAGTGGCAGGACCGACCCAGCCAGCCGGGACGCGGCGTCGGCAGGGGGTCGGCCGCGGACAGGTGGACGGCGGCGCGTCCCGTGCTCCCGGCGGCACCCGCCCACACCAGGACGCCGTCCACCGGGTCCAGCAGCGCCTGCAGCCGCGCGGCCAGCCGGGCCCGCTCGGCGAGCGGCAGGTCCTTCTCCCGCAGCACGACCGCCCGGGCACCCGCGTCGACGGCGGCGGCCACGGTGGCGGTCAGCCTGCCCCGGCACTGCGTGCGGTCGGTGAGCACGAGCAGCCGCGGCAGGTTCACAGCTCGGGCAGCCCCTGCATCGACGTGGAGGCCTCGGCCAGCCAGCGGCGCGGGATCCGGCCCGCCCCCCGGGCCAGCCGGCCGCCCTCGACGGCCTGCCGCATGGCGAGCGCCATCCGCACCGGCTCCCGGGCGCGGGTCACCGCCGACGCCAGCAGCACGGCGTCACAGCCGAGCTCCATCGCCAGGGCGGCGTCCGAGGCGGTGCCGATGCCGGCGTCCAGCACCACCGGCACGCTGACCTCCTCCCGGAGCAGCGCGATGTTGTACGGGTTGCGGATGCCCAGCCCGCTGCCGATCGGGGAGCCCAGCGGCATGACCGCGGCGCAGCCCACGTCGGCCAGCCGCCGGCCCAGCACCGGGTCGTCGGTGGTGTAGGCGAACACGGTGAAGCCGTCGGCGACGAGCTGCTCGGCGGCGTCCAGCAGCTCGACGGCGTCGGGCAGCAGGGTGCGGTCGTCGCCGATGACCTCCAGCTTGACCCAGTCGGTCCCGAAGGCCTCGCGGGAGAGCCGGGCGGTCAGCACCGCCTCCCGGGCGGTCTGGCACCCGGCGGTGTTGGGCAGCAGCCGGACCTCGCACCGGTCGAGCACCTCGACCATCGAGCTGCCCGCGGCCGCCTCGACCCGGCGCAGCGCCACGGTCACCAGCTGGGTGCCCGAGGAGCGCACCACCTGCTCCAGCACGTCCAGGCTGGGCAGGCCGCCGGTGCCCAGGATCAGCCGGGAGGTGAACGTCTGCCCGGCGATGGTGAAGGGGTCGCCGGCCTCCTCCTGCTCCAGTGCGGGAGCCAGTTCCTCGGTCAGGTCGCGGTCATCGGGCATGTCAGCCTCCTGCGGTGGGGGCGAGCACCTCGAGGCGGTCGCCGGGGGAGAGCTCGGTCGTCGGCCAGCTGCTGCGCGGGACGACGTCCCCGTTGCGGGCGACCGCCACCCGGTCGTGCCCGCTGGTGCGCTGCGCGACGAGCGCGGCGACGGTCGTGCCGTCGGCCAGCTCGACCGGGCTGCCGTTGACGGTCAGCGAGATGGTCATCGGTGCGGGAACCTCTCGACGGTGAACGGGGCGGCGAGCCCGGGCAGCTCGCCGGTGGCCAGCAGCTCGGCGACGAGGTCACCGGTCACCGGGGTGAGCAGGACGCCGTTGCGGTGGTGACCGGTGGCCAGCACCAGCCCGGGCAGCGTGCTGGGCCCCAGCAGCGGGGCGTTGTCGTCGGTGCCGGGCCGCCAGCGGGCGAGGGTCTCCACCAGCTCCAGCTCGGTCACCCCGGGCACGACCTCGATCGCGTCGTGCAGCAGCTCGTGCACCCCACCGGCGGTGACGGTGGCGTCGAAGCCGCGGTCCTCGGTGGTCGCCCCCACGATCAGGCCGTCCTCGCCGTAGGGCACCAGGTACACGTGCCGGCTGCGGACCAGGGCGCGCACGGTGCCGGTCAGCAGCCCCGCCGCACCGGCCATCCGCAGGATCTGCCCCTTGACCGGCCGCACCGGCAGCGGCGGCACCCCGGGGAGCGTGTTGCTGTGCGCGCCCAGCGCCAGGACGACGGTGCCGGCGGCCAGCTCCCCGCCGCCGGCCAGCGCCAGCCCGGTCGCCCGCCCGCCGGAGACCTGCACCCCGGCCACCCGGTCCCGGACCAGGCGCACGCCCGCGGCCTCGACGGCGCCGGTCAGCGCCCGGTGCAGCGCCCTGCCGTCGACCGAGTGGTCGCCCTCGACGGCCAGCCCGCCGCGCAGCCGCGGGGTCAGCCCGGGCTCCCGGCGGCGGGTCTCCCGCGGGGTCAGCCGCTCGACGGCCAGGCCCAGCTCCTGCTGGTAGTCGTGCAGCGCGTCCAGTGCCCGGACGTCGTCGGCGTCGAAGCCGACCACCAGGGTGCCGGCGGTACGCAGCCCCACCGGCAGGCCGCTGGCCGCCTCCACCTCGGCGGCGAACGCCGGGTAGCGCTGCAGGGAGGCCAGGCACAGCCGCAGCAGCGCCTCCTCCCCGTAGGCGGCCTCGGTGACCGGGGCGAGCATCCCGGCGGCGGCGGCCGAGGCCCCGGTGCCGGGGGCGTCGTCGACGACGGCGACCGACAGGCCGCGCTGCGCCGCCCGCCAGGCCACCGACAGCCCGATCAGCCCACCACCGGCCACCGCGACGTCGATCACCGGGAGTCCTCCAGGGCACGCAGCAGCTCGGCGGTCGCGGCACCCGGGTCGGCGGCGCCGGTGACCGCGCCGACCACGGCCACCCCGGTGGCGCCGGCGGCGATCAGCTCCCCGACCCGTGCGGCGGTGACCCCGCTGATGGCGATCACCGGCACCGGCACCGCGGCCGCCACCGCACCGACCCCGGCGACCCCGATCGGGTCGGGGAGCCCGGTCTTGGTGGTGGTGGCGAAGGCCGGGCCGACCCCCAGGTAGTCCGCGCCCTCGGCCACCAGCTGCCGGGCCTGCTGCGGGTCGCGGGCCGTGCCGCCGAGCAGGTGCCCCGGCCCGGCGACCCGCCGGGCCGCGGCGAGCGGGAGGTCGTCGGCGCCAAGGTGCGTCCCGTCGGCGCCGACGGCCAGCGCCACGTCGACCCGGTCGTTGACCAGGACGGTGGTGCCCGCGGGCCGGCAGAGCTCCACCACCGCGCGGGCGAAGTCGTGCAGCACCCGGTCGCTGCAGCCCTTCGCCCGCACCTGCACCACCGGCGCCCCGGCGGCCACCGCGGCGGCGACGACGGCGAGCGCGCGCGGCCCGCCGTCGGCGTCGGTGAGCACGTGCAGCCGGCCCAGCGCGGAGGTCATGCCGGCTGCCGCCCGCGGCGGGCGTCGAGCAGCGCGATCACCGCGGTGAGCACCGCGGCGACGGCCAGGCTGACCAGGGAGGCCGACCAGCCGTTGGCCGGGTCGATGCCCAGGTCGCTCTGCCGGGCGGTCCACCAGGAGGTCCAGCCGGCGCCGACGCCGGCGAAGAAGGTCGGCAGGGTCAGCTGGTAGGCGACGAAGCCGGCCAGCCACGGCAGCAGGTAGACCAGCCGGGCCGGGGCGGTGTCCGAGGTGTCCCACCGGCCGGGGGTGCGCAGCGCGTAGGCGACCAGGAAGACGCCGATCAGCGGCACGAAGACCGCACCGATCAGGAAGAGGAACGGCTCGTAGGCGACGATGTCGAAGCTCAGCGCGAGCACGGTGGCGGTCGCGCCGACGCCCAGCGCGAGCAGCCGGCGGTCCAGCCGGGCCACCACGTTCTGCGCGGACACCGCCGTGGAGTAGACGTTGGCGAACGCCTCGTCGAGCTCGACCGTGACGAGCACCAGCACGGCCAGCGCCCCCAGCGGCACGGCCAGCAGCGCGTCGATGACGTCCAGCCCGGAGCTCCCGTAGGCCGCCAGCGCCAGCACGCCGAGGGTGAACATCGCGACGGTGGCCAGCCCGTAGCCCAGCGCGGTGCTGGTGCCGGCGACCCGGCCGCTGCGCACGTGCCGGGTGTAGTCGGCGGCGAGCGGGAACCAGGAGATCGGCAGGGCGATCACGATGTCGGTCGCCGTCCAGAACGAGGCGGCGCCGCCGCTGTCCAGCGGGGCGAGCGGCTCGGAGAGCACCTCGACGAACAGGTAGACGATCGCGGCCAGCGCCGCCCACACCGCGTAGCGGGACAGCACCCGGACCACGCCGAGGGGCCGCAGCGCCATCGCGGTGGCGAGCACCCCGGCGATCAGCACGAACGGCCAGCGCGGCGCGTCCAGCACCCGGGACGCCGCCTCGGCGATGATCACGATCTCGAAGGTGGCCCAGCCGATGCACTGCACCAGGTTCAGCGCGGTGGGCAGGTAGGAGGCCCGCCGGCCGAGGAGGCCGCGGAGCAGCACCATCGCCGGCACCCCCTCGCGGGCGCCGGCCGCGGCGGCCAGCCCCAGCAGCGAGGCACCGATCACCGCGCCGACGACGATCGCGCCGAGCGTGACCGACAGCGGCCGCCCCGGCAGGACGACGTACACGGCGGCGACCGGCAGCAGCAGGCTGATGCCGAGGTTGCCCCACAGGCCCGCGGACTCGCGGAAGCCCAGCGTGCGGGCGGCTGGTTCGGTGAGGGTCAGCGGTGCGTCTGCACCGGACGTGGTCGTGCCGACGGTTCCGGACGTGCTCATCACGGGCTCCCTACGCCGGCATTACCCGGTCAGGTTCCAGCGGTCGGCGGCGCGTCAGCCGCCCTCTCAGCCCGGTCCTCCGAGCTCCCGCACATGGCTCGACGCCATGACGTGGCCCACCCTAACGACCTCGTAGAGTCCGCGCCGTGCCGGTCGCCGAGCTGCTCCGACGTCATCCCGAGATCTGGCGCGCGGCCACCGCGCACCCCTTCCTGACCGCGGTGCGTGACGGGTCGCTGCCCGCGGGCGCGTTCGACACCTGGCTGGTCCAGGACGCGCGCTTCGTCGCCGACCTGCTGCGCTTCCAGGCCCGGCTGCTCGCCCGGGCGCCGCGGCCGGCCCAGGCGGTGCTCGCCGGCGGTCTGGTCGCCCTGGTCGAGGAGCTGGCCTGGTTCGAGG
Organism: Modestobacter marinus; assembly: GCF_011758655.1. Taxonomy (NCBI): domain Bacteria; kingdom Bacillati; phylum Actinomycetota; class Actinomycetes; order Geodermatophilales; family Geodermatophilaceae; genus Modestobacter; species Modestobacter marinus. The sequence continues at coordinate 1,267,196 of NZ_JAAMPA010000001.1, read as the reverse complement.
AGCAGGCGGCCACCCGCGGTCTGGACCTCACCGCCCCCGCGCTGCCGGCCACCGCGGCCTACGCCGAGCTGCTGGACCGGCTGGACACCGCCGACGTCCCGGTCGCGCTGACCGCGCTGTGGACCATCGAGCGCACCTACCTCGACGCATGGACGACGGCGCTGCCCGGTGCCCCGGCCTACCGGGAGTTCGTCGAGCACTGGACCGTGCCGGGCTTCGCCGGCTACGTCGCCGGCCTGGAGACGGCGGCCGACGCGGTGGGCGGTGGTCAGGACGACGTCTTCGCCGAGGTGGTCGCCGCCGAGGTGGCCTTCTGGGACATGGCCCTGGAGCAGGCGGCATGAGCCTGGCCGCCGACCTCTGGGCCGAGAACGCCGACCTCGCCGCCGTCGCGCGGGCGCACCCGTTCGTGCAGGGCATCGGCGACGGCAGCCTGCCGCCGGAGCTGTTCGCCGGCTACGTCGCCCAGGACGCGTTCTTCCTGGAGTCCTTCGCCCGCGGCTACGCCCTCGGCGCCGCGCACAGCCCCGACCGGGCCGCGCTGGACGTCTTCGCCGACCTGCTCGCCGGCGTCCGCGAGGAGCTGCGGCTGCACGAGGGCTACGCCGCCCGCTGGGGCATCGACCTGGCCGCGGTCGAGCCGCTGCCGGCCACGCTGGCCTACACCGACTTCCTGCTCGCCACGGCGGCCCTGGGCGGCAGCGGGCTGACCTGCGCGGCGATGACGCCGTGCATGCGGCTGTACGCCCACCTCGGGCAGTCGCTGGCCGGCCGAGCGGCGCCCGCCTACGCCGAGTGGGTCACCACCTACACCGACCCGGGCTTCGAGGAGCTGGCGGCCACGCTGGAGCGGCTGCTGGACGGCACGGCCGCCGACACGCCCGCGGTCCGGCGCGCCTACCGGCGGGCCATGGAGCTGGAGGTCGGCTTCTTCGACGCCGCCTGGCGCGGTGGTGCGGAGTCCGGCTGATGGCCCTGCTGGCCGCCGAGGAGCTCTCGGTCGGCTACGGCGACGAGCCGGTGTGCGCCCCCGTGACGGTGTCGGTCGAACCCGGGACGGCGGTCGCGCTGGTCGGCCCGAACGGTGCCGGCAAGTCCACCGTGCTGCAGACGATGGTCGGTCTGCTGCCGCCGCTGGCCGGGACGGTCCGCTTCGCCGGTGGGCCGGTCGACGAGCGGGACGCCGGTTTCCGCCGCGCGGTCGCCGGGGTGCTGGACGACGATGCGTTCTTCCCGTCGCTGACCGGCGCGGAGCACCTGCTGCTCACCGCCCGCGCCCACGGGGTCACCGGCGCCGAGCAGGTGGTCGACGCCGAGCTGGCCGCCTTCGGGCTGACCGACCGGGCCGGCGCGCTGCCCTCGGCGCTCTCCTCCGGCCAGCGCCGGCGGCTGGCGCTGGCCGGGGCGCTGGTGCGCCCGGCCGACCTGCTGGTGCTCGACGAGCCGGAACGCCGGCTGGACACCGCGATGCGCCGGGCGCTGGCCGACCGGCTCGCGGCGCTGGTGGACGCCGGCGGTGCGGTGCTGTTCGCCAGCCACGACCCGACGTTCGTCGGCACCCTCGCCGACCGGGTGCTGGTGGTCGGCGAGGACGAGTGCCCGGTGGTCGCGCCCGAGGACGCCGTCGCGGCGTTGCAGGAGGGCTGAGCCACGACCACGGCGGCTCCGCCACGGGCGCGTCGGCAGGAGGAGTGGAGCGGCACCGCCGTTCGCCGGTACACCCGCCGGGCGACGGCCGCCCGGGCCGACACCAGCTGGCTGACCCGGGTGGGGGACACGCTGTCCGGGCTCACCTCCGCCGGGGTCCTCGTGGCGCTGTGCGGAGGCGCCGTCTCCAGCCTCCGCGAGCAGATCGCCGCCCGGCCGGCCGTCGATGCGGCGGTGCTCCCCGGCGGGCTGACCGCGGCGGCCGTCGCGCTCTCCCTGGCCGCGGGGCTGACCGCACTGTTCGCCCGGCTGGGGCCGGTCAGCGCCACACCGGCGGCCGCGGCGTGGTGGCTGCCCCTGCCCGCGGGGCGGCGCGGGCTGCTGCGCGGGGAGCTGCGCCGGGCGGTCGGCCTGGCGGTGGCGGCGGCGCTGGCCGTCGGCGTCCCGGTGGTGCTGGCCTGGAGCCGGACACCGGCCGGCGTCCTGGCCGGGCTGGCGGCCGGTGCGCTGCTGCCGGGTGCCGCCGTCGGGGTGCTCGTCGTCCGGCAGGCCGGTGGTGGCGGCCGGTGGGTGCCCCCGGTCGCCGGTGCGGTGACCGCGCTGGCCCTGGTGGGCCCGGCCGTCGCCGGGTGCGTGGTCGCCGGGCTGGGCGTGGACCTGCCCGACGTCGCGGGCGGGTGGTTGCCGGCGCCGGTGGCGACGGGGCTGCTGGGTGGGCTGCTGGTGGTCGCCGTCCTCTGCCTGGCCCTGGCCGACCGGCGGCTGGCGGACCTGTCCGCCGGCGCGCTCCGCGCGTCGGGGGAGACCGCGCAGTACGCCACGGCGTCGGTCTTCTCGCTGGACACCCGTGAGCTCGGCCGGGCGCTGGGGACGACGGTGCGCCGGCCGCGGCGCCCGCTGGCCTGGCGCTGGGTGCGGCGGCCGTGGCAGGCGGTCGTCGCCGGCGACCTGGCGGTGCTGGCCCGGTCCCCGTGGCGGTGGGGGCAGCTGGCGGCCGGGGCGGCGCTGCCGGTGCTGGCCGCCCGCACCGAGGGGCTGGCCGAGCTGCCCGCCCTGGTGGCGGTGACCGTCGCCCTCGGCTGGGGGACCGCCGCGACGTCACTGGGGGAGCCGAGCCGGCGGGCGGTCGCGGCGCCGGCCGCCGACCGGGCGTTGCCGCTGGGCGGTGCGGCGGTCGTCTGGGCCCGGGCGGTCGTGCCGGTCGCGGTGCTCGCGGGGGTCTGCGGGGTCTCGGCGCTGCTCGTCGGCCAGGGCGCCGGCGCACCGGCCGCGTGGCTGGCGCTGGGCGCGGCCACCGCCCCGGCGTGGGCGGGAGCCGCCGTGCGCGCCGGCTACCGCCCCGACCTGGACTGGTCCGGCCCCGTGCTCGCCTCGCCGATGGGCGCCGTCCCCGTGGGGGTGAGCAGCACCCTGGTGCGCGGGCCGGACGTCGGCCTGCTGGGGACCGCCCCGGTCGCGCTGGCCCTGCTGCTCGGCGCGGTCCCGTGGTGGCTCGTCGGTGCGGCGCTGCTGTGGTCGCTGGCGCTCGGCGCGCTCGCCGTCGGTACGGCCCGGCCCCCGGACTGACCCGGCCGGGTGCAGGCGCCGCGCGGGCCTGGTGCTATGCACTGGGGCAGGACGGCGGGCCGGACGACCGTGGCCCGCCGACGTACTCGACGAGGAGATGCAGTGGCTCAGCAGCGGACGGCGATCATCACAGGTGCGGCGCGCGGGATCGGCGCGGCCATCGCGCGGCGGTTCGCGCAGGACGGGATGGCGGTCGCCGTCCTCGACCTGGACGAGGCGGCCTGCGCCGACACGGTCGGGGAGATCCAGAAGGCCGGCGGCGAGGCGCTCGCGGTCGGTGCGAACGTCGCCGAGGAGGAGTCGGTCAACGCCGCGGTCGAGCGGATCGCCGCCGAGCTGGGCGCCCCGACGGTGCTGGTGAACAACGCCGGGATCACCCGGGACAACCTGCTGTTCAAGATGAGCGTCGCCGACTGGGACGCCGTCATGGGCGTGCACCTGCGGGGCGCCTTCCTGATGAGCAAGGCGGCGCAGAAGCACATGGTCGAGGCCGAGTACGGCCGGATCGTGAACCTGTCCAGCGTCTCGGCGCTGGGCAACCGCGGCCAGGTCAACTACTCCGCGGCCAAGGCCGGCATGCAGGGCTTCACCAAGACCCTCGCCATCGAGCTGGGCCGGTACAACGTGACCGCCAACGCGATCGCCCCCGGCTTCATCGAGACCGAGATGACCGCGCAGACCGCCGAGCGGGTGGGCGTGCCGTTCGAGCAGTTCAAGGAGATGGCCGCCAAGCAGATCCCGGTCGCCCGGGTCGGCCAGCCCGAGGACATCGCGCACACCGCGTCGTTCCTGTGCAGCGAGGGCGCGGGCTTCGTCTCCGGCCAGGTCATCTACGTCGCCGGCGGCCCCCGCGCCTGACCCGCGCCCCCAGCACTGATCAGGTCCCCTGATCACCCGCTGTCCCCCTGCGCCAGCGTTGGTGCAGGGGGACAGTTTTCGATCAGGGGACCTGATCACCGCTGAGCGGACGGCGGCGGCTCGGCGCTGGGTGCCCTGGTCACGCCGCGGCGGGCCAGCTCGGCGGTGAGCCGGGTCCACAGCCGGACTGGGAGCAGCCTAGCCAGCTTCATCCCGATCATCATCGGCACCGGGAAGACGACCTCGGCCTTGTCCGCGGCGATGCCGTCGGCGATCGTGCGTGCGGCGACGTCCGCGGGGACCTTGAACGGCATGGGGAAGGTGTTCCGGTCGGTCATCCGGGTGGTCACGAACCCCGGGTTCACGATCTGGACGACGACACCGCGCGGGGCCAGCGAGCCGCGCAGGCTCTCCAGCAGGTTGATCAGCGCCGCCTTGCCGGCGTTGTAGGCCTCCGACCCGGGCAGGCCGCGGTACCCGGCGACCGAGGCGACACCGACGATGCGGCCCCGGCCGGCGGCCAGCATCTGCGGGACGACGGCCTCCATGGTGTGCACCGCGCCCATGACGTTGACCTGCAGGTGGTCGGCGAAGAGCTGGGAGTCCCACGGTTCCACGTGGAACGACGACCAGGTGCCGGCGTTGAGCACGGCGACGTCCAGTCCGCCCAGGGCCTGCCGCACCCGCTCACCGGCCGCCACGGTCGCCGCCCGGTCGGTGACGTCCAGCGGGACGACGACCATCCGGCTCCCGGCCACCTCAGCGAGCTGCTCGGCGTTGCGGGCGCTGATCGCCACCTGGGCGCCCCGGTCGGCCAGTTCGGCCGCCAGCGCCGCGCCGATGCCGGTCGAGGCGCCGGTGACCCAGATCCGTGCACCGGAGATCTCCATGCGGGCCAGCCTGGATGATGGCGGGCATGGCAGCACGCAAGAAGTCGTCCGCCGGGCCGGCGCCGCGCCTGGGGCATGGTGAGTTCGTGGCCTACCCGGGTGGTCCGACCGCGATCTACGACCTGCTGGAGCGGCTGAGCGCGGTGGCCGGGGACTCCCCGGACTTCGGCACCCCGGGCATCAGCCTGGACCGCAAGCGGCTCACCGTGCGCTGGTACGGCGATCTCCCGGCGCCGGCGCAGGCCGTGCTCGCCGACCCCGGGTGCGAGGTCACGGTCCAGCAGACCGAGTTCCGTCCCGGTGACCTGCGGACGGAGGCCGAGCGGCTGCTCCGGGAGCACCCGGACGTGCTGGCCGCCGCCACCGCCCGGCCGGAGGGCGACGGCGTCGAGGTGCTCGTGCCGCCGGCGGTCGCCGACCCGGCCGGCGGCGCCCAGCAGGCGGTGGCCGCGATCGACAGCGCCGTCCCGCTCTTCGCCGACGTCGGCGACACCCCACCGGCCTGACGCCGCACCTCCGCTCGCCGCCGGCGTGGCCCTTCTTCCGGTTACGGTCGCGTCGTGGAGGACGCTGTCGAGGAGACGCTGGCCAGCGGGGGCGTCACGCACGTCGTCCGAATCGGGCCGAGTGTCCGACGTCCGGCCCGGCCGTTCACCGCGACCATCCAGGCCTACCTCGCGCACGTGCGCAGCCAGGGCTTCACCGACTGCCCCGAACCGCTCGGCTACGACGCCGAAGGGCGGGAGGTCCTGTCGTTCGTGGCAGGGGAGGTCCCGGTGGACCCGCTGCCCGCCCATGCCACCGCGAGTGAATCGATGGAGACCCTGGCGGTCCTCATCCGTCGTCTGCACGAAGCAGCAGACGGGTGGACACCACCGGCCGACGCCGTATGGGGTGGGGTTCCCGGCGTCCGACCCGCGGGCGTGATCCCGCTGTTCGACCGACCCGAGCTCGTGTCGCACATGGACTACTGCCCCGGCAACATCGTCTTCTCCGACGAACGCCCCACCGCCCTGATCGACTTCGATCTGGCGCGGCCGACCACGCGGGTGGCCGACCTTGCGAACGCCCTCTACTGGTGGGCTCCGCTGCTCGACCCGGTGGACCGAGCTCCTTCGCTGGTCGAGGCGGACGTGCCCGCCCGGGTGCGTGCCTTCGCCGATGCCTACGGCATGACAGCCGAGCAACGCGCCCAGCTGATCCCGGTGGCGAACCGCATGGTGGCCAACTTCGCCCTGACGTCACGAGCGGCCGCTGAGGTCGACCCGGTCTTCCGCCGGTGGTGGGACGAGGGCCTCGACGATCAGATGCCCCGAGCCGTTGCGTGGCTGACCGCCGAGTCCAGCGCGCTCCAGGGCGCCCTCTGATTCGATCCGGCTCGGTGGAGAAGGCGACCGTGTAGTCACCGGGCGGCCCGGAGGGGCCAGCGTCGCGACTTCGGCCCCTCCGGTCGGGTCAGGCGGCGGTCGGCCCGTAAGTCAGGTGGGCGACGCCGTTGGACAGGCTCTCGGCGCCGGCCAGGGACAGCAGCCGGGACGTGCCCTCCGGGAACAGCCGGATGCCCGTCCCGACGGCCAGGGGGTAGACGTAGAGGTGCAGCTCGTCGACCAGGCCGTCGGCGAGCATCGCCCGCACCAGCGTGGCGCTGCCACTGACGTAGAGGTCGCCGTCCTGCTCGTCCTTCAGCGCCCGGATCCGCTCGGCGGAGTACCCGCCGACCACGGTCGAGTTCCGCCAGACCGACTCGGCGTCGGTCAGCGTCGAGCTGACCACGTACTTGGTCGTGTCGTTGAAGAACGGCGCGCCCGGGTCGTCCTCGACGGTCCGGGTCGACCAGGCCGGGGCGAACATCTCGAAGGTGGTCCGGCCGAGCAGGATCCCCGAGGACGAGCCGGTCAGCTGCCCGATCGAGGCGGCCAGGTCGTCGGGGAAGCCGTAGTCCATCGTCCACATCGGGACGTCGACGACCCCGTCGACGGTGGTGAACTCGTGGACCTTGATCGCGCCCATCTGTGGTGCTCCTCGGCTGTGGACCGGCGGTGCCGGTGCTGGTGGTGTCGTACCAGAGACGGCGCCGGACGCCGTTCCTCATCGGCGGTCCGTGCTCAGCCGTAGCTGGGGTCCAGCGGGGTGGAGGGGTCCACGGCCACGGCGTCGAGGTCCGGAGCGGTGAGGACGGCGTCGATCGCCGCCCGGTCCCCGCCGACGTAGGTGAGGTAGCCGTCGATCTCGGTGGCGACCAGCCAGGCCCGGTCGGCCGGCCACCACAGGCTCGCGCAGCGCCACGGCACCCCGGTGGGCAGCACCGGCGCGGCAGCGACCGGGCCGGTGAGCAGGTGGTACGCCCGGTACGGGACCTCCACGCGCATCGGCCGCTCGGCCCAGGCCTCGGTCTCCTCGAGCCCGAAGCCCTCCCAGAGACAGAAGTAGGCCTCCGCCGGCGTCCCCGTGAACGCGCTGAGCACGCGGGCGAGGGCCGCGGTCTCCCGGGCGTCCAGCCCGCCGTCACAGGGCCGGCCCCAGCGGCGGGAGCCGGCCACCAGGTCGTCGAACCGGGTCGCGGCGGTCAGCGGCACCCCGGTGGCAGCGGCGATCTCCGGCCACCGGTGGCGCGGCTCGCCCTCCTCGTCCCCGTAACTGGGCGGCAGGACGCGGGCGTAGGCGTCGAAGACGGGCGGGACGAGCCCGGCGACCGTCCAGGACGAAGGCGCCGGGGTGAGGGCGGCCTCGACCCACGCCGCCGGGCTGGTGTCGGCCAGCACCGACATCCCCGGCGCCCAGTCGACCGGCTCCCTCGGCTGCATCTCCGCATCCTGCCGGGCAGGCCGTGGGCCAGGCCAGCGACCTGGTCCCGCCGTCAGGCCGCAGCGCGACCGTCGGCGCCCGGTCACCGTTCGGTCACGAGATCGTCTGGTCTCTGCGGCGGCGAGCGGTCGACCTGCACGATCCCCGCCATGGACGTTCGGGAGCGGTGGCGGTGCGGCCTCGTGCTGACGGTCCTCCTGGCGTTGACGGCGTGCGCGGACCAGGCACCGCAGCAGCCGGGCGGGCCCGGGACGCCGCCGTCGGGGTACGTCGAGCTGCAGCCGATGCCCGATGTGCCGCCGCTCCCCGAGGAGCTGGAGCACGTGGTGCCGCCCGACGAGCTGCTGGAGGACCTCGCCTTGCCGCTGGTCAGCGCCGAGATGCTGGACGCGATCGACCAGGTGCGGGTCGCGGCCGGGAACAGCCCCGACTTCGGCGACCCGGAGATCAGCCGCGACCGGACCCTGGTCACCGTGCGCTGGCACGGGCCCGTCCCGGCCGCCGTCCAGCAGGTGGTGGACGCCCACGCGGGCGCGGACTTCGCGATGGTCGTCGAGCAGACCCCGTTCCGCCCCGGTGACCTGCAGGCGGAGGCCAGCCGGCTGATCACCGAGCACTCCGGCGTCGTCTCGGCCGTCGGGGCCCGGGCGGCCGGCGACGGCATCGACGTGATGATCACCGAGCAGGCGGTCGAGGAGGCCGGCGGGCTGGACGAGGCGCTGGCCCAGCACGGCATCGACAGCCGATTCCCGCTGTTCCCGAGCGCCGGCTCCGTCGTCCCTGCCTGACCGTCGGGCCGGTCAGCCGAGGAAGGTGCTCACCAGCAGGTAGCCGTTCAGGGCGATGATCAGCGCGGCGACGACCGAGCCGGTGAGCGTGGTGACCCGCCGGTTGACCCAGCCGCCCATCAGGTCGCGGCGGCTGGTGAGCCAGAGCAGTGGCACCAGGGCGAACGGGATGCCGAAGCAGAGCACGACCTGCGACCAGACCAGCGCCGTCGTCGGGTCGCCGCCCAGGCCCAGCACCAGCAGGGCCGGGGCCAGGGTGATCAGCCGGCGGACCAGCACCGGGATGTGCTTGCGCAGGAAGCCGGCCATGACGACCTGGCCGGCGTGGGTGCCGACCGAGGAGCTGGCGAACCCGGCCGCGAGCAGGGCGACGGCGAAGGCCAGGGCCGCGCCGCTGCCGAGCTGGTCGCCCAGGCCGGCGTGCACGCTCTCCAGCGACTCGATGCCGTCGCCGGCGGTGAACAGCTGCGCGGCGATGACCAGCATCGCGGCGTTGACCAGCCCGGCCAGGCCCATGGCGATGAAGACGTCGATCCGCTGGGCGCGCAGCAGGCCCCGCCGTCCGGTGTGCGTCCTGCCCGCGGTGACGGTGTCGCCGTAGCGGCCCGGGGTGAGCGCGGAGTGCACGTAGATGACGTGCGGCATGACCGTGGCGCCCAGGATGCCGGTGGCCAGCAGCAGGCTGTCGGTGCCGGCGAAGCTGGGCACCATGCCCGAGGCGACGCCGCCGGGGTCGACCCCGGCGCCGATCAACGTGTAGACGAACCCGCCGCCGATGACCAGCAGCAGCCCGGTGATCACCCGCTCGAACGGCCGGAAGCCCCGCGACTGGGCGGCCAGCAGGATGAACGCGACGACCGCGGTGATGATCCCGCCCATCCACAGCGGCACCCCGAACAGCAGGTTCAGCGCGACCGCCCCGCCGACGATCTCGGCCAGGTCGGTGGCGATCGCGACCGCCTCGGCCTGCGCCCACAGCCCCCAGGTGACCGGCCGGGGGAGCCGCTCGCGGCAGCAGGTGGCCAGGTCCCGCCCGGTCGCCAGCCCCAGCTTGGCGGTGAGCGTCTGGATGAGCATCGCCATCAGGTTGGCCGCGACGATCACCCACAGCAGGGTGTAGCCGAACGAGGCACCGCCGGAGAAGTTCGTCGCGAAGTTCCCCGGGTCGACGTAGGCGACCGCGGCGACGAACGCCGGCCCGAGCAGCGGCCACAGCTTGCGCTTGGCCTTCGGCGCCGGTGGGGTGGGCCGCGGCAGGGTGCGCGGCAGCGTGCTGGTGAGGACGGCGGCCTCGGTCTTCGACAGGTACACGGGGACCTCGCGGGTGGCTGGAGCCTGGGTGGTCGCTCCTGTCCTGCCCGGCCCACGGGGGCCGACCGGGCCGACCTGTGGCCCCCGGGGGTCAGGTCAGCCTTGCCTGCGCCGGGTCAGTTGCGCTTCGGTTGGCGGACCAGGGTCCAGATCGGCAGCTCGTGGTCGACGGCGGTCCGGGTCGAGTGGGTCACGGCGAAGCCGGACCGCTGCAGCCAGCGGACGGCGGTGGAGGTGTAGACCGTCGTCGCCGCCGGCACCAGCTCGGCGTCGCAGCGCTCGAGCACCGGCTGCAGCACCGCCGCGCCCAGCCCCTGGTGCCGCGCGGCGGGCCGGGTGCCCACGGCGTGCAGCCACCAGTGCGGCTCGTCCGGGCGGCCCAGCGCCCCGAGTCGTTCGCTGGCCAGCACCACCGGCTGCCGGGCGCCGAACACCCGGGGCAGGTCCCGGTCGATGACCGCCTGCACGTCGGCGGCGTGCGGCGGCGCGTCGGGGGCCACCCAGGCGGCGGCCGCGTCGACGTCGTCGGTCACCCACGCCGTCTCGGCCAGCACCGGCACCAGCGCGCCCCAGAGCTCGGCCCAGCGGGACAGTCGCTGGGTGCGGCCGTCCTCCGGCAGCGCCCAGGAGGTCCACCGGTAGTCGGGGTAGGCGGCGGCCAGGGTGGCGGCCAGCCGGGGGACGTCGGCGCGGGTCGCCCGGCGCACGACGGGGCGGACGGCGGCTGGCTCGGTCACCGCGCCATCAGACCACGCACCCGCGGACGTGCGCCGTCCAGACCATTCCTCTGACAGCACAAGAAGTGCGCGGAGAGCGCAATACGCCATTCCTGACTGGCTTCCAGGAATGCATGGCGATTGGCTGACGGCGTCCATTCCGATGTTGAAGAGGGGATGCCGAGATGACCGGTCCCACCACCACGTCCCTGGGCGACGCCGTCTACGACCGCCTCCTCCGGGAGCGGATCGTCTTCCTCGGCCGTGAGGTCGACGACGAGATCGCCAACCAGCTCGCCGCCCAGATGCTGCTGCTCTCGGCGGAGGACCCGCGCCGGGACATCCACCTCTACGTCAACTCACCCGGTGGCGGCGTCAGCGCCGGGATGGCCCTGTTCGACACCATGCGGTTCGTCGACTGCGACGTGGCCACCTACGGGATGGGGATGGCCGCGTCGATGGGCCAGTTCCTGCTCAGTGCGGGCACGCCCGGGAAGCGGTTCGCGCTGCCGCACGCGCGGATCATGATGCACCAGCCCTCGGCCGGGCTCGGCGGGACGGCGGCCGACATCACGATCCGCGCGGAGATGCTGACGCGGATGAAGCAAGAGCTCAACGAGCTGCAGGCCGAGCACTCCGGGCAGTCGGTCGAGCAGATCGAGCGCGACTCCGACCGCGACCGCTGGTTCACCGCGACCCAGGCGCGCGACTACGGCCTGATCGACGCGGTGCTCACCGACGCGGCGTCGCTGCCGGGCGGCCGGGCGCCGTTCGGCTGACCTCGGCGCGCAGGGCGCCACCGCCGGCCCGGTCACGCCCGGGCTCCGCCCGCCGCGTCGCTCGGGTCACCTCACCAGGTAGTTGCTTGAATTCTCAAGCAACCAGGCGCAGACTGGCTGCCTCGACGACCTCAGGAGTGCACCGTGCCCGTCCAGCGCCTCAACCACGCCGTCCTCTTCGTCCGCGACGTCGACCGCAGCGCCGCCTTCTACCGCGACGTCCTCGGCTTCCGCGTCAAGGTCGAGATGCCCGGCCAGGCGGTGTTCCTGCAGGCCGAGGGGTCGACCAACGACCACGACCTGGGTCTGTTCGCGGTCGGTGTGCAGGCCGGCCCGTCCGGCGCCGGGCGCAGCACCGTCGGGCTCTACCACCTGGCCTGGGAGGTCGACACGCTCGCCGAGCTGGCCCGGTTCCGGGGCGCGCTGGCCGACGCCGGGGCGCTGGCCGGGGCCTCCGACCACGCCACCACCAAGGCGCTCTACGCCCGGGACCCCGACGGCATCGAGTTCGAGGTCTCCTGGCTGCTGCCCGCCGACCTGATCACCCCCGACGTCCGGGAGCTGGGCGCGACCACCCGGCCGCTGGACCTGGACGCCGAGATCGCCCGCTACGGCGCCGAGACCAAGGGCGGCCTCGGGGTCAGCGTCCCGGCCTGAGCCGCCCGGCGTCCGTCGAGTGAGCACTTGTGGTCGCCGACACGGCGGGACACGCCGCGTGGGTCGACCGCAACTGCGCAGTCGAGGACGGCGACGAGCTCAGCCGACCTGGGTGCCGGGCTGGGGGCGGATGACCAGGATGCTGCTGACCGCCGTCCCGAGCAGCCGGTCGGCCCCGTCGAGCAGGCGGGCCTCGGCGAGCGCGGTGCGGCCGCCCAGGTGGGTCACCGTGCCGACGCAGGTCACCCGGCCGGTGTCCAGGGTGATGGCGCGGAGGAACTTCACCGTCAGGTCCAGGCTGGTGTAGCCGACCCCGGCGGGCAGCATCGAGTGGACGGCGCAGCCGGCGGCCGAGTCGAGCAGCGTCGCGTAGACGCCGCCGTGCACCGAGCCGATCGGGTTGTAGTGGTACTCGGCCGGCTCGAACGCGAAGACGACGCGGCCCTCGGTCACCTCGACCAGGTCGAACCCGAGGGAGGCGGCGATCGGCGGCCCGGGCAGGTCGCCGGACATCGCCGCCCGCAGGAGGTCGACCCCCGCCATCGTCCGGGCGGCCGTCGCCGTCTGCATCGGGTCGCCCCAGGAGTAGGTGCGTTCGCGCTCGCTCACGGCCGGACGGTAGCGCCCGGCCTGCTCCAGCTCCGCGGGACGTGAGGGCACGTTGACACGAGGCTCAGGCACCGGTCATCCTCCATGCACTGGTCATGACCGGACAGGGCCGCTGTCACTGCACCGGCTGAACTGTCAGCCCGCCCGTCCCTGAGGAGTCCTGGATGCCCGCCCGGAGCGTCGCGCCCCGCGGTGGGCCCACCGGCTCGCAGGCCCCGGGCCCCGTGCTGCGGGGCCGGCTGGTCACCGGCGGCTCGGTCGTCGACGACGGGGTGCTCGCCGTCACCGGCGGCCGGGTGGCCTTCGCTGGCCCGGCCGGGGAGTGGGACGGCGTCCTCCCCCCGCCGGCACCGGGCACGCTGCTGCTGCCCGGACTGGTCGACCTGCACTGCCACGGGGCCGCCGGCCACGGCTTCCCCGACGCGGACGTCGCCGGAGTGCGCGCCGCGGCCGCCCACCACCGGGCGCACGGGACGACGACGCTGGTGGCCAGCCTGGTCTCCGCGCCCGCGGCGGTGCTGCGGGGGCGGCTGGCCCTGCTCGCCCCGCTGGTCGAGGAGGGCGAGCTGGCCGGGGTGCACCTGGAGGGGCCGTTCCTCTCCGCTGCCCGGTGCGGCGCCCAGGACCCGGCCGCGCTGCTCCCCGGCGACCCGGCCCTGCTGGCCGACCTGCTGACCACCGGCCGGGGGACGGTCGTGTCGATGACGCTGGCGCCGGAGACCGCGCACCGGGCGGAGCTGGTCGACCTGCTGCGGGCGCACGGGGTGCTGCCCAGCTTCGGCCACACCGACGCCGGCGCGGTCGAGGTCACCGCGGCGATCCGCAGCGCGGCGCCCGGTGGCCCGCTCTCGGCCACCCACCTGTTCAACGGCATGCCGCCGCTGCTGTCCCGCGCGCCCGGCCCGGTCGCCGCCTGCCTGGCCGCCGCGGCGCGCGGTGAGCTGGTGGTCGAGCTGATCGGCGACGGCGTGCACCTGGCGCCGGAGACGGTGGCGACCGTGTTCGACCTGGTCGGCCCGGGCGCGATCGCGCTGGTCACCGACGCGATGGCCGCCGCCGGGACGGCCGATGGCAGCTACCACCTCGGTGCCCTGCCGGTCGAGGTGCGCGACGGCGTCGCCCGGCTCGCCGGCGGATCGGGCGCCATCGCCGGGGGCACCGCCCGGCTGGTGGACGTCGTCCGCGCGACCGTGGCCGCCGGCGTCCCGCTGGCCGGCGCCGTCCTCGCGGCGAGCGGCACCCCCGCCCGGCTGCTCGGCCGCACCGACGTCGGGCACCTGATCCGAGGCGCGCGCGCCGACGTGCTCGTCACCGACCCGGAACTGAACCCCACCGCCGTCCTCCGGGCCGGTGCGTGGGTGCACCGAGAGGAGAGCTGACCGTGGAGGTCGTCCTGCTGCCCACCCCCGAGGAGTGCGGGCGGGTCGTCGCCGACGCCGTCGCCGGGTCGGTGCTGGCCGCGCTGGGCCGGGGCGGTCCGGTGGTGCTGGGCCTGGCCACCGGGTCCTCGCCGCTGCTCGCCTACCAGGAGCTGCTGCGCCGGCACCGGGAGGAGGGGCTGGCGTTCGAGGGCGTGCAGGCCTTCCTGCTCGACGAGTACGTGGGCCTGCCCGGCGGCCACCCGGAGAGCTACCGCGAGGTGATCCGCCGCGAGCTGACCGACGAGCTCGGGCTGGACCCCGCGGTGGTGCACGGGCCGGACGGCGCGGCCGCCGACCCGCTGCAGGCCGCCCGGGACTACGAGGACCAGCTGCTGGCCGCCGGGCCGGTGGCCGTGCAGGTGCTGGGCATCGGGGCCAACGGGCACCTCGGCTTCAACGAGCCCGGCTCCTCGCTGGCCAGCCGCACCCGGGTCAAGACGCTGACCGAGCAGACCCGGGTCGACAACGCCCGCTTCTTCGGCGACGACGTCGACGCCGTGCCCCGGCACGTGATCACCCAGGGGCTGGGCACGATCCTCGGCGCCGAGCACCTGGTGCTGGTGGCGACCGGGGAGGCCAAGGCGGCCGCGATCGCCGCCGCCGTGGAGGGGCCGCTGACGGCGACCTGCCCGGGCTCGGTGCTGCAGCTGCACCGGCACGTCACCCTCGTCGTCGACGAGGCGGCCGGCGCCCAGCTGACCCGGGCCGACTACTACCGGTACGTGCTGCGGCACAAGCTGCCCCAGCAGCGCTGGTGACGGAACGGTCCGACGCAGGGGTGGGCGTGATCGTCGACGGGGTGGTGCCCAAGCACGAGCAGCTGCGCGGCCGGCTGGCCGAGCTGGCGGCCGGGCTGCCCGCGGGTGCGCCGCTGCCCGGTGAGCGGCAGCTGTGCACCGAGCACGGGGTCAGCCGGATCACCGTCCGGGAGGCGATCGGCCAGCTGGTCAGCGAGGGGGTGCTGGTCCGGGTGCGCGGCAAGGGCACCTTCGTCGCGGAGCGGCCCGCGCGGTCCCGGCTGCACCTGGCCTCCTTCTCCGAGGACATGCGCCGGATGGGGCTGCGGCCGGCCACCGTCGTCCTGACGGTCGGCCGGGCCGTGCCGCCGCCGGCGACCCGGGCCGCGCTGGGGCTGGTGGCGGGGGAGCCGGCCTGGCACGTGCGCCGGCTGCGGCTGGCCGACGACCAGCCGATGTCGGTCGACGACGGCTGGTACCCGGTCGCGGTGGCCCCGGACCTGGACGCGGCCGACTTCACCGGCTCGCTGTACACGCTGCTCGCCCAGCGGTACGGCGTCACGATCGAGCGGGCCGAGCAGACCGTGCGGGCGGCGGAGGTCGACCGGGAGTGCGCCGTCCTGCTCGGGCTGGCGGCGTCCCGCCCGGTGCTGGTGTTCGACCGGGTCTCCTACAGCGCCGGCCGGCCGGTCGAGCACGCGCTGTCGACCTACCGCGGTGACCGGTACGAGGTCGCGGTGACGGTCGAGCTGGGGGAGGGCTGAGCGGTGGAGCCGTGCGTGCTGCCGGCCGGTGGCCTGGTGCTCCGGCCCTGGCGGGAGGACGACGTCGACGCCGCCTGGGCGGCGTTGCAGGACCCGGAGACGCGGCGGTGGAACGACGCCGGATCCGGCTCGCGGGAGGACGCCCGGGCGCTGCTGGCCCGACGGCGGGACTGGAGCAGCGGCGACCACGCCTCCTGGGCGGTGGCCGACCCGGCCGACCGGCTGCTCGGCTCGGTGTCCCTGCACTCGGTCGACCGGGATCAGGGGGACGCGGAGATCGGGTACTGGACGGTGCCGGCGGCCCGCGGTCGCGGGGTGGCCGTGCGGGCGGTCGACGCCGCGTGTCGGTGGGGGTTCGCCGTGCTGGAACTGGACCGGGTACAGCTGTTCCACGCGGTGGAGAACGAGGCGTCGGGGCGGGTGGCGGCCAGGGCCGGGTTCACCCGCGAGGGCCGGTTGCGGCGCAGCTTCCGGTACGGGGACGGCGTCCGGCACGACGAGCTGCTCTGGTCGCGCCTGTCCGACGACCCGCCCCCGGCGCTGCGCTGAGCCGGGGTGCGGTCGTGGTTCAGGCGGCGGCGGGGGTGCTGCTGAGCAGTCGGCCGTGCTCGGTGGCCTCCCGCTCGGCGGTCGCCTTCAACTCTGCGGCCAGGTCGGTGAAGGAGTCCAGTGCCGGGTTGACCCCGACCAGGGTGAAGTCGCGCTCGACCACCCGCAGGTCCATCCCCCACACGTCGGCGAGGATGCGGCGCAGCCAGCCGGTGGCGTGGTCCCAGCCCTCGCGCGGGGTGCCGGCGCTGTAGTTGCCGCCGCGGACGGTGACCAGCACGGCGGGCTTGCCCGCGGTCGGCGGCTCGGCGCGGGGGCCGAACCGTGGGTCGGTGATGACCAGGTCGACGTAGGTCTTGATGTGCTGCGAGACGCCGAAGTTGTACAGCGGGACGGCGAACAGCAGGGCCTCGGCGTCGGCGATCTCGTCGGCCAGCGTGGCGGCGAGCGCGAGGGCCCCGGCCTGCTCCGGCGTCCGTTCCGCCGCCGGCAGGTAAGGAGCCGGCGACCGCCGCGCCCCAGGCGGTGGCCGGGATCGGCTCGGTGCCGACGTGCCGGCGGGTGACCGGGGCGTCGGGGTTCCCGGCCCGCCACTCGCGCTCGACGATGTCCGCGATCTCGCGGCTGGCCGAGCCCTCGACCCGGATGCTGGCGTCCAGACGGAACAGGGACATGATCGCTCCTCATGCACTAGTCGCTAGCTGATCGCTAGCACTTCGGGAAAGCTAGCACTTCGATTCCAGAAGTGCCCCCACTGTGGACGACTAGGCTGAGGTCGTGACCGAGGACGTGGTGCACACCCCGGAGGCGTGCGACGGCGCCCTGGTGCGCGCCTTCGGGTTCCTCGGCAAGCGCTGGAACGGCCTGATCATCGGCGTGCTGGCCGGCGGTCCGGCGGGCTTCAGCGGCCTCCGGCGGGCGGTCGGCGGGATCAGCGACTCGGTGCTCTCCGACCGGCTGACCGAGCTCACGCAGGCCGGGTTGGTGCAGCGCACGGTCGACGAGGGCCCGCCGGTGTCGGTGAGCTACCAGCTCACCGACGCGGGCGCCTCGCTGCGGCCGGTGCTCGAGCAGCTGGCCGACTGGGCCCGGGTGAGCCTGCCCGAGCGCGAGTGCACCGGGCACTGCTGAGCCTCAGCAGCCGCAGCTGACCTCGGCCGGCGCGGTCAGCGGGTCGACCGCGGGACGGGCCACCCCGTCTGCCGTCTCGACCGGCAGTCCCTCGCGCGCCCAGTACTCGAACCCGCCGATCATCTCGCGCACCCGGTAACCCAGCTGGGCCAGCGTCAGCGCCGCACGGATGGCCCCGTTGCAGCCCGGCCCCCAGCAGTAGGTCACCACCGGGACGGCGGGGTCGAGCTCTGCCGCGCGGGCGGTGATCTCCCGGCCGGGCAGGTGGACGGCGCCCGGCACGTGGCCCTGGGCCCAGGACTCGGCGCTGCGGCTGTCCAGCAGCACGAAGCCGGGCCGGCCGGACTCCAGCGCGGCGTGGACGTCGGAGACGTCGGTCTCCACGGCCAGCCGCCGGGCGAAGTGGGCGGCGGCGTCGGCGGGGGTGGTCGTCCAGTCCATGCCGTCGATGCTCGCGGCGGCGCGCCGAGTCGGACAGTGGCCGCCCTGCCGAGGACCGCAGCGATCCGGCCTTGCTCCGCGGGAAGTCGTTGACAGCGAGGTGCACTGACATGTCAGATGTCAGTTGTGTCCCTCGATCCGGTCCCGCGCGTGCTGCTGCGCGACCAGGCGCTCACCCGGATCCGCGACGCGATCGTGGCCGGCGACCTCCCGCCCGGCACCGTGGTCAAGGACGCCGCGCTGGCCGGACGGCTCGGTCTGTCGGTGGCCCCGGTGCGCGCCGCACTGGCCCGGCTGACCGACGAGGGGCTGGTGGAGGCCAAGCCGCAGAGCCACACCCGCGTGACGCCGCTGGTGCTCGACCAGGTCCGGGACGCCGCCGTCGTCGTCCGGGCGATGCACGAGCTGGCGGTGCGCGAGGCCGTCGGCCGGGTCACCACCGAGGACGTCGCCGCGATGCGCGCGGCCAACGAGCGGTTCGCCGCCGCGCTGCGGGCCGCGGACGTCGACGCGGCGATGGGCGCCGACGACGAGCTGCACGACGTCCTGCTGGCCCGCTGCGGCAACGCCGCCCTGACCGCCACCGTCGACCGCTTCACCCCGGCGATCCGCCGGCTGGAGCGGCAGCGCTTCGCGGCCCACGGGGAGGGCTCGGTCGCCCTGCACGACCGCCTGATCGCCGCCTGCGCGGCAGCCGACGCCGACACCGCCGTCGCGACCACCACCGAGATCTGGACGGCGCTGCTGTCCCAACTGGAGGAGACGACCGATGAGCGTTCCTGACCCCACCCGACCCTCCCTGGGCGACTTCCCCCGCCACTCCCTGCTGTTCGGCCCCTCGCCGGTGCACCGGCTGGACCGGCTCACCGCGCACCTGGGCGGCGCGGCGGTCTGGGCCAAGCGGGAGGACGTGAACTCCGGCATCGCGTACGGGGGCAACAAGACCCGCAAGCTGGAGTACCTGGTCGCCGACGCGCTGGCCCAGGGCTGCGACACGCTCGTCTCCATCGGGGGCGTGCAGAGCAACCACACCCGGCAGGTCGCCGCGGTCGCCGCGCACCTCGGGCTGAAGTGCGTCCTGGTGCAGGAGAGCTGGGTCGACTGGCCGGACGCCGTCTACGACAAGGTCGGCAACATCCTCATCAGCCGGCTGGCCGGGGCCGACGTCCGGCTGGTCAAGGCCGGGTTCGGCATCGGCTTCAAGGAGAGCTGGGAGTCCGCGCTGCGGGAGATCGAGGCGCGCGGCGGCAAGCCGTACCCGATCCCGGCCGGGGCGTCGGACCACCCGCTGGGCGGCCTCGGGTTCGCCAACTGGGCGCACGAGGTGGCCCAGCAGGAGGCGGAGCTCGGCGTCTTCTTCGACACCGTCGTCGTCTGCTCGGTGACCGGCTCGACGCAGGCCGGCATGGTCGCCGGCTTCGCGCAGCTGGAGGAGCAGGGTGGCCGGCCGCGCCGGGTGCTCGGGGTGGACGCCTCGGCGAAGCCCGCCGAGACCCGGGACCAGGTGCTGCGGATCGCCCAGCGGACGGCCGCGGCGATCGGGCTGCAGCGCGAGCTCACCCTCGACGACGTGGAGCTCGACGAGCGGTACCACGCCGGCATCTACGGCATCCCGGACGAGGCGACGATCAAGGCGATGGAGCTGGCCGCACGCACCGAGGGCATGGTCACCGACCCGGTGTACGAGGGGAAGTCGATGGCCGCGACCATCGACCTCGTCGGCCGGGGCGAGATCGACCGGTCCTCGACCGTCCTCTACGCCCACCTCGGCGGCCAGCCGGCGCTGAACGGCTACAGCGCGTTGTTCTCCTGATCCGGTGGGAGCCGCACCGGCGCTACCTTCTCCGTGTGCGGACGGTCGGGCTCAGCGCACTACAGCGGCAGGCCGCTGACCTCGTTCGGTTGACCGAGTCCGGCGAGGAGGTCATCGTCACGATGGCCGGCCGTCCCCGCGCGCGTCTCGTTCCGGTCGAGGTACGCACCTGGCGTTTGTAGACCGATGTCGATGACCTGTTTCCCGGACCGGCAGATCCGACGTGGGAGCAGGACCGCGACCTCGTCGACTTCACGGTCACCGATCTGTGAGTGCCGAGATGAGGTCTGTCCTGGACTCGGTGTTCCGTGCAGCGTCGTCAAGTCGCACGGCTTGACGACGGTTCCGCGGAACCGTGATCAGCAGCGCGTCGGCGTGGCCCGATCCGTTGGTGGGTGAGAGTGTCCTGGCTCGGCGTTGCTGACCCGACCTCGAACCCAGCTCGTGACGGCTCTGGTCGACGCCACTCGCATCCGTCCCCTGGCCGGCATGGACGAGGACCACCCATCCGGTTTCGGCGAGTGATCGGAGAGGCCCGCGTGGACCCCCTCGAGCAGGACCTGGTCGACGAGTTGACGGGCGGCGCGGGCGGGGACGCCGAGGGTGCGCAGCCCCGCTGGCATCGGCGGCGGGTCCGGCAGGGGCTCACCGCCGTCGCCGCAGTCGTGGTCGCGGTCGGGGTGCCGGTGGCGTCCGGCTGGCTGTCCTCCTCGCCCAGCGCGGCCGACGTCGCCGGGCCGGGGCCGACCACGGCCGCACCTGCGCCGACCTCGACGGCCCCCGCGTTGCCCACCGACCGCCCGGTGACCGCCGACGCCGGCGACGCCGTCCTGACCGGTGGGGCGGCCGACGCGTACGGCAAGGACCCGCAACCCACCCCGACGGACGCCGACTCCCTCGCCCGCCGGGCAGCGGTGCAGGCAGACCTGGGCCGTTTGGAGGCACGGCTCGGCGCACCCGTGCTGTTGACCTCCCCCACCGACTGGGACCGCTGGCTCCCAGACAGCAAGCCCTATCCGGGAGCGGACACCGCGGACGACCTCTCCACGTGCCCGGTGCTCTCCGACGGGCTCGCCACCTCACTCGGACCGCAGATGAGCTATTGGGTGGGCACGCTGCCCAGCGGCCCGGTGGGCTGCACCTGGGCACCGGTGCCCCTGCAGTACGACACCATCGAGTACCCGTTCACCGTCAGCGTGGGCTTCCTCGGCGACGGCACGACGCCCGAGGAGCTGGCCGGCAGCGCGGTCAGCGTCGCCGGGGACCAGCCGACCGGCTGCCCGCAGGCGGTCCTGCCCGGCGGCGGCGTCCTCTACGAGTGCTGGTCGACCCAGGGCGTCACCGACGTGTGGCTCGCGGTGCCCGACGTCCGCGGGGCCGGGGTGTGGGTGGTGAACGGCACCGCGCGGGACGACTCCCCGGTGAGCGCCGTCGATGCGTTCACCGCGGTGCTCGACGGCGTCGTCCGGAACTACGGCTGAGACGGCGTCGAAGTCAGTTCCGCCGGTGTCGAGCCGACCGGCGCGTCGCCGCCGGCAAGACTCAGAACCCCTCGATGAGTCCCT
The DNA here is from genome assembly GCF_011758655.1 of Modestobacter marinus. NCBI lineage: Bacteria > Bacillati > Actinomycetota > Actinomycetes > Geodermatophilales > Geodermatophilaceae > Modestobacter > Modestobacter marinus. The sequence continues at coordinate 1,246,149 of NZ_JAAMPA010000001.1, read as the reverse complement.
GCTCGATGAAGTCAGGGGCAGATACGGCTACCAGTCCAAGAGCGCTCGCGGCGATCGTGAGGCCCAACGTCGAGAGTGGTCGCTTGTTGTCCCTGGTGGCGATGACGAACACGGCAAGGGCTGCCAGCACATCCACGATGACCGACACGTCGATGTCCCTGTTCCTCGAGAACTGGCGGTAGGCGTCGGCCACGAGGAGCCCCATCAGCGCAGCCGTCGCGGCCGCTCCCTTCCATTCCGGGCGGGGAGCGAAGAACCCCAGCAACCCGAAGGCGACGCCCGCCACGACGGCCAGGACCAGCCACGATCCGATCCTGTCCCAGTTGATCGACATGTGGCTTCCTGAATCGGCCCAGCGGATGTCGTGGCCGACCTTGAGCCCGACGTAGAAAGTGACGACGGCAGTCCCCAGCGATGCGATGGGCGCGCCGATGGCCAGCACTGGAGGTCGACGGAAGGCGACCGCACTGGCCATCACCGCCCACAGGCCCAACGAGTGCGCGAGTGGACGCCACGGGTCGTTGTAGTTGGCGTAGACGGTGGCTGTGGCCACCGCCACCCCGATCGTTCCAGCCATCAGAAGGGTCAGTGCCCACGCGCGGGCCTGAGGCGGCTGCGACGGCGTGGCACGGGACCTGAGCGCCATCGAGTTCCGATCGATCCAGTGCCACGTCAAGGGCGACGGGTGAGCGCTGATCGTGGGACAGCACCGTCCACCTGACAAGGACGTGAACCGACCGGCAACGGTCACCGGGCATCCGTTGAGGTCAGACGTCGATGTGGTCGGCTCCCGGGGCTGCGGCGCCCGGGATGTCCTCGGTGTCCAGGGTCTCCATCAGGTGGATGGCGGCGTACTCAGGTGGGGCCTGTCGCCCGAGTTCGTCGAACAGCGGGACGATCCGCCGGAGTCGTCGTCCGGGGCGGGGCGCGTAGGCGAAGGTGATGTGCAGTGCGGTGTCCGGCCAGGTCCCGACGACGTCGACCCGGCTGTCGCTGAGTCCGCCGGCCAGTGGGGTGCGGTGGCCGTCGGAGCGCGTCCAGAAGTGGTCGAGATCGGTGAGGCGGTCCCGCCAGAAGGACGTGTAGTCCTTCGCGTCGACCGGCTCTGGCGGCAGCGGCCAGCAGTGCTCGGTGACGTCGACGGTGTCTGCGGCGAGCACGGTCACCACGGTCCCGTCGTCCGCGCGCACCCGGATGAGCGCGGTCGGCGCAGGGTCGGTGTAGGTCTCGTAGCGCCTCGGGCCCTCGACGGCCAGCCACAGCCAGCCGCGGGTGGCGATCGCGGCGTGGGCGGTGCCTGGTCCGAGGTCGATCCGGTGCCGCTGGACGGTCGTGCCCGCCTCGTGGGCCAGGACGGCGGCGTGGCGGTCACGGCCGTGTCCGACCCAGCCGGCCCGCCAGTCGACCGCGGCGGGACCCGGGTCGCTGGCCGCAGGACCCTCGAGCGGGTCGTCCTGGTCGGGCCGCGGTAGCCAGCGGTAGCCGAAGCGACGTCCGCCGTCCGGCTCCGCGCTCTCCGTGCCCGGCGGCGGGCTCGATGCATGGGTGCTCAGGCTCAGCTGGTCGGGCAGTGGCTCGTTGGCCGGCAGCCGCAACCACGCAGTCTCCGGCTCGAGGTCCCAGAAGTCGGGGGTGCCCAGATTGCGGCGGGACCATCGGCCGGTCTCCACCTGCAGGTGGACGTCGCCGTCCTGCGAGCGGGCGGCGTGCACCTCGGCGTCGAGGAGCACTGTGGCGGTGGTGCGGTCGGGGTGGGCGACGTAGAGGTGGTGGAGGCCGCCGCGGCCGCGAGGCGGTGTGCCCTCGGTGGCGGCGATGTCCTGGACCGGCGGGTCGGGCAGGCACCAGGCCCCGTGGGCGGACACGGCGCGGAGCGTGCACCCGCCGCTGAGGTGGCCGCTGCGCAGTCCGTCCTCGGTGACCAGCGCGAGGGGACCGCCGGCCTGCTGCACCCACAGCCCGTCGTCGGCTGGGCGGACCTGCCAGCCGCTCGGCCAGTTGTCCGGCCCCTGCGGCGGCAGCTCAGGCCAGCCGACCGTCGCCACCGGCTCGGCGGTGCGGGAGTCGAGGACGACAGCGACCGGCTGCACCTGGTCGATGACCCAGATGCGTTCGCCGACCGTCACCAAGGAGCCCGGACGCAGGTGACGCCGCCGATCAGCCGAGTCGATGACCATG